>CAIXIX010000123.1 GCA_903919615.1 uncultured Chthonomonas sp. | reverse complement strand
GGGCGGAGCCCTGCGAAAGCACTATCACGGGGCGACAGCTCCCATCGAAAAGTAAAGCAAGCGACGAATAGACAACATATATAATTTGTGCTACACGCACCTCGAAGGACGCCAACCGCATAACCACACGCCGTTGGTGTCCTTCAAGGTGTCTGGCGTTCTTCGTTGATGTGACGGCTTCATCTCCCCCTGAAGCAATACTGTTGGGCCGCACCTTTCGTGTACAGCGCCTCGCCGGATGATAATTTACCGCTCCGATATAAATCTCCCTTTGCGATAGATATTCGGGCTCAGCATTGCATCGCCCAAACAGCAAAATATTGGGAGCTAGTCAGCCAGCCTGCTGCCCTACGCTCGTACGCTCTGCTCATGCTGAAACAGGTTGCCGGGATCGTACCTGCGCTTGATAGCCTGAAGGCGAGGGTAGCTGGCGCCATAGTAGGCATGTTGCCAATCGGTGAATTCGAGGTCCGGGTAGTTGGCGTAGTGGGCTGTTACTCCGTTCTGAAGAAGCAGATTCTGCACCTGCCGGAAGGCCTTATGAAGGTTGGCTTCCTGAGCGGGCGTTGACCAGTAGGACTGAAGCTCGGATAGGAACGGCCGACTGCGGTGCGGAAAGCAGGAGGCTGCCCCGAAGCCGGGATCTGCAATGCTGCCTCCAAGCGTGTTGACCTGGTACATGAGGCCCGGATGGCTGGTTACAAGGTTCAGCATGGCGACAGCACATCCGCGGACATCATCAAACCCACGATACATGCCGCCGGAGCTGTTCTTGAAGCTGAGCGGACCGGGGCGGCCGTAGTAGACCTTGAGAGCGGCTGCCAGGTTCTGAGGCCGCCCGGTGGAGGAGGATCGAGCCATCGAGCCGGCTCTTTCGAGCAGTCTGCGCAGTTGCGGCGTCGGCGCCTCAAAGTCGGTGATTAGTATCACCAGGCCCTTACTGTTCAGCACGAAAGCGGAGAAACAGGAGCGGGGCAACTCCGCGGCAAGCGTGAACCAGTTTTCCAGCAAGTGTGCAGCTTTAGGCCCATCAAGCCCGCCTAGCTTGAACCGGTAGCTTCTGAAGCTGGATGGTGCCGGATGTGTTTTGAACACCATTTCGGTAACCACGCCGAAGCTGCCGTTGCCACCGCCGCGGCAGGCCCACAGAAGATCCGGTTCGGATGCGCCCCTGTGCACCACTCCCCGGCTATCCACCATGGTCACGTCCAACAGGCTATCGCACGTAAGTCCGTAACTGCGGCTGAAGAAGCCATAACCACCGCCAAGCGCCAGCCCTGCAATACCAACGCCTCCGCATGAGCCGGTGGGGACTATACGCTTGTGTGGTAGAAGCGCGTCGTAAAGATGTGACAGGGTGACGCCAGGTCCAACCCGCACCGTAGTGCTATTGAGCCATTCGATCTGGTTGAGTTGGGAAAGATTGATCACCAATCCACCATTATTACAGCTAAAGCCTTCGAAACTGTGGCCACCGCTCCTGATGGCAACCGACAGCCTGTTTTTGGCAGCATAGTTCACTGCATCGGTAACGCCGTTGGCGTTGTGGCAGACCGCAATGACCTTCGGGTATTTGTCAATCCGTTCGTTAAATCCCTGTCTTAACTGGTTGAAGGATGGGCTTTGCGGCGTGAACAGGGTGACGTTGCCGACGCCCGGAGATGACGACAGCAGAAGGCCAAAGCCCGCTGCTGACGCATCCTGTAGCAGTTCACGTTTTGTGTAGAGTCTGGTCACTGGATAAACCTGTACGAATCGCGGCCGACAATGCCTCAGAAACCGAATGCCTGCAGTTGGCATCCACCATCGTGAGACCCTCAAGGGCTCACAATGTGATTCACCACGTTCGATTATTGCGCATGACGTCGAAACACAGACCGCCGTGCGATGGCAAATCGAGCAGATGCACCGTGAACTGAAGCAGCTCGTAGGCACCGAAAAATGCCAATGTCGAAAGGCGAGATCGCAACGCAACCACATTGCATGCTGCGATCAGGCATAGCTTGCAATCAAAGTAGCGGCCGTGAAGCAGTCTGTGACACTGTATCATGCACAAAAGGACCTGCTCAGAAACTACCTAATCGACCAACTCAGAAACCCACGGATACCAGCCGACACTGAGTAAGCGAAAGTCCTATACATTTATTACATAATCGTAATCGGCATGCAATGGGTAATGGGGTAATGGGGCACACAGTCGAAGGCGACGAACCGGACCACAGACCTGCAATATTGAGCGGCGCAAGCTCCAAGAATGAACGCACGCCGTGCGACCGTAAGGGGGCACGGCTCAGGCTATCTTGAAGGGGTGCGTTACACAATCTACCGCAGCGCCCCTACAGGAATTCGCGCCTGCTGGCCCAGAACGGCGCGGAATTGAAGCTCTCGGACCGGCCGGGCCTGATCCGATTTGCGGAGGGTCTCTTTCCGCTTGAGCCCCTCATTCTTCGGGTCCCCATGCGCTCTTCCCTCGCAGGCTCGGCGCGCACAAGAGCCCTGGTAGAGAACACGGGAACCCGCAACCGTGTTCTCTGTCCGCGCCGCGAAGCGGATGCAGCGGATAGAGGGTTCCCAACGGGGTCTCTACGCATGTATCATATCTTCGGCTAGATCCGACCTTCGGTCCGGAGGCGCGCTTTTAGTCCCCTCTCCGTGAGCCCTAGCGAGCAACTGTGGGGTGTTCTCTGGAGCGCCCGAAGAGTGGTCTCCACCGTGTTCTCTACTGCGCCCGAAGAGTG
>CAIXIX010000122.1 GCA_903919615.1 uncultured Chthonomonas sp. | reverse complement strand
TTATCCGGTCCATACTATGAAGTCTGATATTATTCACCTCCCTTCAATCGTGTGCCTAGTATTGCTGTGGCATATCACAGAATTCCTTCAATCGAGCCGGCCATACAATTACGCAATGAATCTGGCAATCGGCACAGAGAGCTAATTCAGTTTTATCGAAATCTCGGTTGTTCCTAGGATTGGCTGCAGGATAACGCCGTCGAGATCTTCAAGCAATACTGCGCCGGTGACATCGCGAACGTTGTGTACGTTAATCAACTGCATGCGCCAGAAAGATTCGTTGCGATCAGATTGTGCTTTTATCGCGATCATGTCGTCTACTCGAGAAGCCCAAACCTCTAGTACTGACGCCCCACGCGTGTCCGGGACGATCGTCGTCGCGGTTTCGCCATTACCGAGCGCATAAAGTTTGAGCAGAAGATCTTTGCAATAGTCGTAGTCTGGCACGTCATCCCGGGCGCCAATTGCCAGAAGTGTATTCGGGCGCACCAGCAGCGGAAGCGCTAAAAACCCGTAAGTTTCCCTGCGCCAGCCTGGCCCCATTCGGACCTCACGAGTGAACAGGTCTGTCCATTCACCATCCGGAAGATAATAATCTACCTCTCCCGATGTGGTGAACACGGGTGCAACGAGCAGGCACGACCCCAACATATACTGGCGATCCAGCGTTTCACAGGCGCGATCACATGGAAATTCCAGCACCATTGCTCGCATCACGGGCACGCCTGTCGCCGTCGTTTCGACCGACTGCTGAAAGAGATATGGCATAAGCTGACATTTTAGCTTTGTAAAGGCACGTAGAACATCAACTGCCTCATCATCGTAAACCCACGGTACACGATACGAGGAGCTGCCATGCAGGCGGCTATGCGTACTGAGCAGCCCGAATGCGATCCATCGCTTGTAGACTTCAACCGGAGGAGTGCCTTCGAAACCTCCAATATCGTGGCTCCAGAACCCAAAGCCTGAGAGGCTGAGCGAGAGCCCACCCCTCAGGCTAGCTGCCATGGATTCAAAGTTCGAGAAGCAGTCGCCTCCCCAGTGAACAGGGAACTGCTGGCAGCAGGCGGTCGCAGATCGTGCAAAAAGTGTTGCTTCACTTTCGCCTCGCTCTTTGCGAAGCAAGTCGAAAACTGTCTTATTATAAAGATAGGCAAAGTAGTTATGCATACCGTGAGGATCCGAGCCGTCGAAGTAATTCACGTCAATTGGAATACGCTCACCGAAATCAGTCTTAAAGCAATCAACCCCCATGTCCAGCAGGGCTTTCAGTTTGTTCTGATACCATTCGCAGGCGCCTGGATTAGTAAAATCAACGATTCCCATGCCTGCCTGCCATTGATCGGTCTGCCAGACGTCTCCATTAGGCCTCTTGATCAGGTAGCCGCGGTTCTTGGCTTCTTCGAAAAGGCGAGATGTCTGTGCGATATAGGGGTTTATCCATACACAAATCTTAAGACCACGCTCATTGAGGCGGACAAGCATGGCAGCAGGATCTGGAAACACACGTGGATCCCATTCAAAATCACACCAATGGAATTCGCGCATCCAGAAACAATCAAAATGGAATACATGCAATGGCAGATCGCGATCCGCCATGCCTTGAATGAAGCTCGTAACGGTCTGTTCGTCATAGCTGGTCGTGAAGGAGGTGGTTAGCCACAAGCCGAAGGACCAGGCCGGGGGCAGAGCCGGCATGCCTGTCAGGTTGCAGAGGCGAGCGAGGATCTCCTTTGGCGTTGGGCCGTAGATCACATAGTATTCAAGAGATTCTCCCGGCACACTGAACTGCACACGAGAGACTTTCTCTGTGGCAACTTCGAAAGACACGCAACCCGGGTGATTTACAAAGACCCCGTATCCCCGGTTGGTGATGTAGAACGGAACCGACTTGTAAGCCTGCTCGCTCCCCGCCCCACCATCCTTGTTCCATGTTTCAACCGATTGCCCGTTCTTAACGAAAGCGGTAAACCGTTCGCCAAGGCCATAGACAAGGTCGCCGACCTGCAGTTCGAGCTGATCGTGCAGGTAGCGGCTGTTGTCTTCCAGCGTCGCCAAGCCCAGCGCGCGGTTTCCGCTGCATGTCAGATTCTTGCCATCAGCTTCGAACCGAATTGCCCAGGAGCCTTTCCGGTCAATGGCAGCTGAGAGGCTTCCAGAAGTAATTGTCGCGGCGGAATCGGTTATTGCGATATCAGCTTCATAGCAGCCTTCGGTTATTGGAAACTGTGGCAGGTTCATTTGGGCGCCAACAAAATGACTTATGGAGACACAGATTATATCTTTGGCAGGTGAGCTTAACTTAACGTTCAAAACAGGGCCGTCAAGCGTGTCTCCACGGTGATTAATCTGGCGAGTTGCAACAGCTTCTAGTTGGTTCGCGTTAGCTTCAACACGATGGGCCTGCCCCGGGTAGAACATCCGCACACCTGGCTGCAACATCCAGTTTCCGTCAGTAAACTTCATAGATCGCTCCTCCCTTGGATACCGTAACACAATCGTACCATGTTAATGCGTCGGTATAATGGATGTATCATCACAGTTTCGGCACTTCCCGGTGACAAAGGGCGATCCTCTCAATGAACTCAATCCTAACTTTAATCGCAACGGTCGCAGCGCTGTATCCAGGCAGCATCTCCTCGGCCGCAAGTCCGGTGGCCAAAGTCGATGCAGTAGGATTCTGTAAGCCATACACGTGGCTTTTTGGCGGTTGGACCGCTGCACCACGCATACCGCTGCTTGCCGATGTGAATGGCGATGGGTATGCCGATTTCCTGTATGCCACACCGCAAGAGAAAATTATTGATGTCTCCCTAAACGGCCACGGTTTGAAGCCTGTTCGGGGCCAGCGCCTCATCTCGGACCTTCCCGAAGTGATTGAGGGCTACTGCACAGGTAGGTTTAAAGGCACAGCTCAGGATATAGCTGTTCTTGGAGCGAAAGGTGCGGTAACACTCGCAGTAAATAACGGTAAGGGCGAGTTCAGCAACGTGCATACGATCGCCCACGTTGATGGGATCTCTAACCCCGCGTGGATTGGTTCGGGCCACGTTTCTAGCCCTGATCACGACGATATCATTGTTTCAGGATCGAATGGCCACATTGAGACATTTGGTTCGGATGGCAAGAAAAACTTGGATTTCACGTTGAATGCAAACGTGGAAGAGGCAGTTATAGGTGCGTTTCATCACAAAGATCACGCCGAGTTAGCAGTACGGTCCGATCGCAAGATCTTGATCTTTGCCCTCGATTCGCATCACAAACGGCTAACTACAATTTCGGCGCCAGAGGCATCGCCTCGTGGGCTTGCTGCCGGTGACATAAATGGCGACTGCAAAGACGATCTGCTAATTGATGGTCGAGCGTTCATTGCGCCGGGCTTCAAAAAGGCAATCTCGGTCCCTGGCTGGATCGACATCAAACAGCCTGTAAAAGCGCTCTTAGCCGAAGTTGAGGGCAGACATCGCGCTGACCTCGTGGTTCAACTTCAAGGGAAAGACTATTACGGCAGCAAAGAGGCGGACTGCCGACTGTATGTCACGTACTTGAGAAACGACGAAGACTGGGACAACGATGGGCTCAGCAACTCAGAAGAGCTAAAGATAGGGAGCGACCCGTTCGATCGTTCCACCAGTCACGATGGCCTGCTTGATGGCTGGAAGGTCAATGGATTCGACGGAATCAACTTAAAAGCAATGGGAGCCTCTCCGCTGCACAAAGATATCTTCGTGATGAATGTCCCGCGCGAAGGCGTGCCCATCGACCAGATGGAAAGGTACACGAAGGACAAAATTGCTCCTTTCTTTGCCGCCCTGCCGGTTAAAAACCTGGATGGAACGAAAGGGTATGCAATCCACGCAATTACCCAGCCCGTAATCCCCACAAAAGGCAACGAAAACAAAAGTTGGCAGCAGATCGCCGGGGAGAATTTTCCAGCGGACCGGTACGGCATGTTTCACTGGCTGCTAGTTGGGGGCATGGGTGGAGGAGGTCAATCCGACGAACTCGCGGACTCAGGTTCGACGGGAATGATGTCCTGGATCCATGAATTCGGGCATCAGCTCGGCCTTTCCCATAGTGGTAAGTACCAGACATGGGCTCCAACTTACACTAGTTTGATGAACTATAGCTACAGCTATCACTTCGATGGAAGTGCAGAGAAGATCCATTTCAGCACGGGAGAGTTCGCCAATCTTGTACTCAATGAATCTCATCTGCCAGGCAAAGTCCCTTTCTCCTATGAAAAACTTAAGTTCCTAGAGGGCGCGCCTTATAGGTTCCACTTGAAACCCGCTGGCTCGGACGCAACATATATTGATTGGGGTTGGAGCGGTGAGTTTGTCGATAGGACGCTGCGCGCAAATATCACTTTTGGATACTCGGTTTCTGGTGGAGAGCGACTTCAGCCAAGCGGCACGAAGGGCTTTAACTATGACGGTCCGTATGAGCTGATGACTGACCATCAGGCGGCATTTTGCGAGCACCAGGGCAAGCTATACATGGCTACAGCGAACCGACCCCCTGTTGAACCGAGCGCTCCGCGCCCCGCCAGTTGCACACTGGTCCTGCAAACCTACATGGGCAGACATGCTTGGAGCGCGCCTCGCCAGGTCACTGACGGCGTTACAGGGGATCCTGCAGCAGTAAGTGATGGGAAGTCACTCTATCTCATCTATCCTACCGCTGAGGGAATTCGCTACATGTTTGGCGACCCAGACGCCCTGAGTGAGCCTGTACTCATTCCTAATAGCCGCGACTCTGACGTATCGGCAGTTAACTGGAACGGGCGTGCGCTCATACTCCTCCGCCGGGCGGCTGACTTATCCATCCGAGTTTGCTCGATTAGCGGAGGTGAGATTGCTGCATCAACTCCGCTCACGATCACGAGTACCATTTCTCCCGGCGCGACAGTTGATACCATCCACCATCAGCTTCTTGTTGGTACAGCTGTAGTTCAGGGCGCGCAGAAATATCGATGGCAACTGAACAGGCTGGAAGAAGACGGTAAAGGTGGCTTCAAGATCATATCTCATGAACTGCTCGGTGGTGATGCTTCCGGCTGGGCAGGTAGCCGACGGCCGACACTCATCTTCAACCCATCAAATGAATACGGCTCAAATGGAAAGATCTATTGGATCGCAGCCGGAGTGCCCGGCAAACCTGGCGACGCGACGGGCTTCTATATTGGCCAGACAATCGGATACAAGGACAAGAACAACGGTTGGCTGCTCTGGCGATACTATGATGAGTGGACCAATACGCGGAGCGGAGTAAGCGCAGCTTATTTCGATAACGACATCGTGCTTGCTACTACCTGGGCTTCCGGCACAGCGGGAGGCGATTGTGGCGTCTTCTTGGGTTACAACGGTATGGCTATCGGCAATGTCGACATGGGTGATTTCGACGATATCACATTGATGACCGACTACGGGATTGAACGTTCCATCGGAACGTTCGCAAAAATGCCGCAGTAGAATAGTCAAGTCGTTGAGGTTGTTGGAGTATTTTAGGTACTTGGGGTTTATGAGGCTGGGAGTTAGGACCTATAGGGCCAACCAAGCAACAGTGGCGCACCTGATCCTCCGAATGATCGGCTCATGCTGTAACAGAAAATGGGATCTGTTCCCATGTTATGGCCTGCCCCTCTGACCAGGCGATTGAAAATAGCTCTATACCTAGTACTGAACGCGACTGGCTCAAGAGCCGATCGTATTCTTGCCTCTCGTGGTGGACGATTGGCGTGCCTATGATTGCGTGCAAAGCAGAAGCGCAACCCAACTGGCGCACTGCAGATGCCGCATCGCCTTGAGCAAGCAGTACGCCTGCAAGAGCTTCCAGGCAGACAGCAGTGCGCTGCCTATCGCCCAGTTCAACGTAGGCCAACACTGCGAAACAGTACATCGATCGTGCTGCTGAGTGATCGCACTGAAGGAATGCAATTTGTGCGATTGCTTCGTAAGAGATGGCGATGCCGCGAGCATTTCCCAGCTCCTTCCGGATGTGCAGACAGTTCTCATGCAAAATGCATATTCTGGTGAAAGTGTTCAGTGATTCCGAAGGAAAGTGTTCACCTGTTCTGTTTTTATGTGCGCAGTGATTCTGTTTGAAAGTGCGCAGTGATTCTGGTGTTTGCGTTCAGT
>CAIXIX010000121.1 GCA_903919615.1 uncultured Chthonomonas sp. | reverse complement strand
GTAAGCGTCAAACAGCGCACACATTGCAGTGATTATGCATTGTGTGCGCTGTTTTCAATTTCGTTGGATTGTGTATTGCTTATGCGGACTTGGTCGCGGCGCCGCCGGCTCGGCACTTGCTTTGGATTGTTTCGTCCCACGGCAGAAGTCGCTTTATGGCCGCATCGTCTTTTAGGTCCATGTTCGGCAACTGCTCGAAGAGGTGTATCAGGTACGCAAACGGATCGAGGCCGTTGTCCTTAGCTGTTTCCACGATACTGTAGACTATCGCGCTAGATTTCGCTCCTCCTTCTGAACATGCGAACAGCCAGTTCTTGCGACCTATTACGAAAGGTTTCACCGTACGCTCCGCGCGATTGTTGTCGATCTCAAGGCGGCCATCCTGCATGAAGCTAGTCAGAGATTCCCACTGGTTTATTGAATATCGTATAGCCTCGCCAAGCTTGCTGCTTGCTGTCACGTTCAACACCATCACATTCAGCCACTCCCAGTATTTGTCCAACACCTTGCGACTGTGCTCGTGGCGGGCAACGTAGCGCTCCTCCGGCGTCTTGTCCTTTAGCGCGCGCTCAATATCAAACAGGTCGTTGCAGAAATTACGGCCGATATGCGCAGGCGTGTTGCAGCTCTTCTGAGCTTCTTTGGGAAGCACACTGATAACGTCAGTAAAGTGCCGCCTGGCGTGCGCCCAGCATCCAGCGAGCGTAATGGTGTCCGGCAGCAGTTTGTACGCTCCGTAACCATCCACATGCAGATATCCGGCAAAGCCAGTCAGAAAATTACACGGATGCTCCGCCGCACGCGTGCACTGATATTCGTACAGCCGGATCGGATAGCTGTATCGTCCACTTGTGTACACCCACATTCGTGATTTTGTCTGGGCGGCTCGGCCCGCTTCTCTGAGCACCTGCAACTCGGTTTCATCCGCATGAGCGATGTCTTGCTGCAGTAGTTCTGCATGCAGCGCCTTGAAGATATGCTCCAGCCAGACGGCACCAGCTATTACCCAGTTCGCGAGGTTCTGTCTGCGCAGCGTGATGCCGCCGCGTGTGAACACCTGCTCCTGTCGGTAGAGCGGAAGGCCTTCAACATACTTTCGAACCATGATGTACGACACAAGGGATGCGGATGCCAGGCTCTTCGGAAAGGCTGGCTTCGGCATGGGAGTGGTGATGATCGGGGTGCTAATCTCGTTACGTTCACATGGACGGCAGCCGAATACGCCCCGGATGTGCTTGACATGTACGAAGTGACCAGGAACAAACTTGAGTTCGCTTCTGACCTCTTCGCCTATGCGGTGCATCTGAGCGGAACATGCGGGGCACAGGTGCTCATCCTCCGGACTGTCGTATGAGATCTCTTCGACGGGCAGCTTGGACAGGTCGATCTCGCGTTTGCCCCTCGTCTTCTTTGTGCGCACATGGGCGCTGACAGTGATCTCTGGTTCCGAGGCGTCAGGCGAGGCGCAAGCCTCGGCTTCGTCGAAGAGCATCTGTACCTGGCCGATGGGTGTCTTCTCGGAGGAAGCTCCGAACTGGCGATGCCGGGAGAGCGCGTAGTGCTCCATGAGTATGCCGTTGTCATGTTCAAGCCGCTGCGCCACGAGTTTCAGACGCTCTATCTCCGCCTTTGCTTGCTTAGCCTCGGCTTCAGCCTCGTCGGCTTTCTGGCGGGCATGGATCTGGAGGGCGAGCAACTCTCGTTTGAGTTGCTCGCCCTCGTCAGCTCCGCTTTTAAGAGCATGATAGTCTTCGTCTTCAAGTAAAACCATGATACATGCATTATACCTAATATTGCCCTAATTGTGTCAATAGCAATACAGAGATTTTGCATCCTTTTTTGAGGTGTTTCACACGGCGATTCGTGCGAGCACTTCCGGGTGGGCTTTGTGCTGTTCAAGTGCAAGACCATCCAATAACCATTGCAGTTGACGGCGCGATACTGCCATTGCCGACTTATCTGCATTTTGCTTTGGCCACTTGAACCGTCCGCTGTCCAGGCGGCGGTAGTAGAGCCAGAAGCCATTGTGGTCCCAGTACAGTATCTTGATCTTGTTGCGATCGTGGTTGCAGAAGACGAAGAGGGTATTGCTGAACAGATCCAGATCGAAGCTGTACTTGACTATCGCCGCAAGGCCGTCGATGGATTTACGCAGATCAGTGGCGCCGCACGCGAGATATACGGTGTTTGTACCGCTGTTCAACGCCAACATTCTCCACCTCCGAGTGCCTGAACGATGGAGCGAAGGAGCGCTTCATTGAAGCCGGAGTGCACGTCAATCTCGGCGCCAGATATCCGGACCGTCAGAAAGGGATTGGGTTCGGGAGAACAGGGAGTGGATTCCGAGGCTGTGTCGATGCAAAGCCACGAAGGAGATTTAGAGCTAACAACAGAGCCACTGACGTCCCTGGAGACAAACGGCAACTTGACCTCGCCGAGACGGCTCCTCCAATAGCGATAGGACCTGGGCTCCAGAGAGTTCTGCCGACAGAACTCCTTGATGCTCATACCACTTTGCTCGAAGGAATCGAGCCGCGAACGCCACAGCACTGCTTTTTCTTCGTTTATCATTAAAGGCACCTCCTAACTGAGATGCCAGAATTATAATGAAACCCAAAACAGAACGGAAGGTGGGCATTATTTGACGCTTACAGTGCTGTTACACACATCACACGCTGTGAAGGCGATTTGTTGCAACCGCCAGGCGCGGACTCAAGTAGTGTGGTTATGGAGGACCGAACATAATGCAGCAACGAACTTATCATGGAAATGTCTCGGCAGATCAACTGGCCGATTTTCTTGTGGACAGATACTCATCACAAAAGGGAGTTCAAGCTCAAAAGCTTGGGGAGAATGGCAACCTTCTTGTTCAGATTGGTTACGGAGAGCAGCCTGGAGAGATGCGGCATGCGATCACGATCGCAATCGCAGCCGATCCGGAAGCGGAGTCCCTCGTTGTGACCATGGGTCAGCGGCAATGGATCACCCCGGAAGAGACCAAGCATGCGGCGTTCTGGGGCCTGCTCGCTATCCTGATAACGCCCTGGGTGCTGTTCGCACTGCTCTGGCCGCTCTCCGAGATGATCAGTAGTTCTACACTGCCCGATGATATCTGGAGCGGTTTAGAGACCTACCTCACCTCCTACGGTGTAACCGTAGGGTCCGGTTCAGTTCTCGAGCATCCGCATATTGCGTAGGCTTTACCTGAGCTTCAAAGCTACCAGTAATTGGAGACTCCCGATTTGCAAATTGAGGATGCACAGCGCGAAGTGCGCTTTCGCTACTGTGGTGGATTCTTTGGGCAGCTTGTTTCGGGAGTGCTCTGGCTGGTATCGGCGAGCCTGGCAACCTGGTCGAAACCTCAGTCGGCGATTGCATTTCTGGTAGTCGGTGGCTTTTTCATATTTCCAGCAACGGAACTGCTTGTACGGCTCTTCGGCGGAAATCGGCCAATTAATGCACAGAACTCACTCAACGGTCTGGGAATGCAGGTCGCATTTGTGCTGCCGCTTTCGATGCCTCTTCTGCTCCCGGTAACTCTTCATCGCCTGGATCTGTTCTTCCCGGCGATGACAATTCTGCTGGGAGCGCACTACTGCCCATTTGTGTTTCTCTACGGAATGAAAATTTTTGCGATACTTGCCGGGCTGTTAGTTACTGCAGGGGTAGTTGTTGCGCAGGCTGGCCACATCGGCTTCAGTGTCGCAGCCTGGTTCACGGCAATTTCGCTTCTCGTCTTTTCTGTTATCGGCCGAGCCGTAGTGGTTCGGGAGCAGGGTATACCCATCCCGTTGTAGGGACAGGGTTTGCCCAGCCCCTACCGGGTTGAGTTCCCGCGGCGAAGTGCACCCTGCGCTCCCACCACAAACAGCCCCAGGACGATACCGACAAGGCCGCTCCGCAGCAGATTGCTGCCCCAATTGGGCGATACACGCACTGCAGCGCGTGCGGGTGAGATTACGCTTACAGGATCGAGCGTCAGCTTTGCCTGGAGCTGCAGCTCTCCCGCGCTGTTCGACAGCCGGTCTACTGCAGCATGTTCTTCTTCGATTTGATCTTTA
This sequence comes from uncultured Chthonomonas sp., assembly GCA_903919615.1. GTDB lineage: Bacteria > Armatimonadota > Chthonomonadetes > Chthonomonadales > Chthonomonadaceae > CAIXIX01. Next base: position 36,175 of record CAIXIX010000121.1, on the reverse strand, counting down.
ATCGCTTCGACCTCTTCCGGATCCACGCCGGACTTGAGCATGTCATTCCGTTTTTTACGTGTCAGTTTTAGCTGATCCTTCGCCTCTTGCAGCCTGTACTGAGAAAACTGGATCGCATTCATTAACCCTGTCTTACGCTTTGCCGTTATGCTGTTCAGGTAGGTATTTGGCAGCGCCTTTGCAAGGCGCTCCGCGTAGGTCGGAGTTGCGCTACTCTCGGTAACGATCTCCACGACATCCGTGTTATCGATTTGATGCGCCGCGAGCGTAACAGCGTCCGGAGGCACATCCGCATCTCTGCAGGCATCACCAAACACATGCTCACTTGTGATGACCTGCACCTGTGTGGGGATCGAATGACCACCTGATATGACGGCGTTCATTGGTGAGCCAGCAGGATCGTTCGCCTGCGTTGCGCCTGAATCGAGGAGAAGCTTGGCGGTAGCACGGTAGACAGGTTTAGACATCAACGTTACCGCAGAACCCACAAGCAGAACTGCTAGAGTGGTTCTGAGAACTGTGCCTAAAGCACGGTGTGTGGTGGTCTTGCGGCGATAACTATTGGAATTCACTGGTGTTACCTTCCCGGATTTACAATGCACAAATTGACGCAACACAGCACCGTGGTGATGAGATAAATACCGGTTTAAGTGGAAGGCGGTTTCACTGTATCAACTTTGAATAACCCAATCCGCATCTTGCCGTGTCGCCGCAACAATCTTGGCATTCAGCCCGTCGTTTGCGGCGATACGGCTCACGGCCTGATCGCGCATCAGTCCCCATGCCTTCATATGACGCAATGTCAATCGCTCCATCGCGACATCGACCGGCGTATCGAGGTACCAGCGTTCTTCAAACAGCGCACCGATCGTTTCCCATCCGTCGGCCGGGTGCATCAGATAGAGGCCCTCAACGAGAATAATCTGAGCGGTCGGCGGAACAAGAAGTGAAGCTTCTACTGGATCGCCCATCTCGTGCTGGAAGCCCGGCCATGGCACTTCGACATTGGCCTCAAGCAGCATAAGAAGCCGCCGATGCAGCGCCTCAGCGTCAAAGGTCCATGGCGCACCGCGTCGTGCGAACGCGGCCTCAGGATCAGACATCCGGGCTAGCTCGCCTTTGCTGTAGTGAAAACCATCCATACCCAGGGCAACGAAGACGCCCGGGCCAACGGTTCCGCTAACCTCTTCCTCCAGACGCGCAGCCAGAGTGCTCTTTCCAGAGCCCGGTAACCCGGCTAACGCAATCAATCTACGCTTACCCGTGGCAGCAAGCAGAGAGAGTATTCGTTCAACGGGCAGTTCGAGAGCAGGTATCGATCTCAACTTATGCATCCAACCCGGGAAGAATCGCTTCTGTTAATACGTGCTGCCGTCCCCCGCCATCGACATGCGCCTCCAGGTCGTCAACAAGGTAGTTCAGAGTGCGCTGAACCGATGCAATGATCCCACCCCCGCGATGCGGTGTGAGATAGACATTGGGCAGAGATCGCAACGGTGAGTCACCCTCCAGGGGCTCTTTGTCAAAGACATCGAGAGCAGCAAAGAAGTCTCCGCAGTGAAGCCGCGCGAGAAGCGCCTCTGTATCGACGAGTGCAGCGCGTGCTACGTTAACAAATACGGCATCCTTCCGAAATAGCGCGATCTCATTCTTACCTAGCAGATGGTCTGTTCCGGGGTTGGATGCGGCACACAGCACCACCACATCCGATTCGCGGATCATCTCATCCAACGCAACTGATGCTGCGCCTGATGCGGAAACAATTTCAGAATTCACGAAGGGATCGAAGATACGGACAGAGCATTGAAATGGATTGAGCAGTTCAACAAGTCGCCTGCCGACCCGCCCGAAGCCAATAACTCCCACGCTCCTGCCGGTTAGCTCCCGTTCCCGTGTATCGATATCGGTTGGGAACGTCTTCACCCAGGGTTCCGTTCCGATCGCCATCTGCGAATGAAAAGTCGATGTGCGGCGCAGGCTCGTCAGGATAAGCGTAAGCGCCATTTCGGCAACTGCCGGGGAGAACCCGTGGCGCGAAACGGAGACCGCCAGGCCACGATCAAGCGCAACGCGTGCGGCGGCCTGCCGGATATCAATGTGCCCAAGAAATGTCAAATTGGGCAAACTCTCAAGCAGATCATCGGTAAGCATGGGCCATGACCACATGATCACCGCATTTGCCCATGAAAGATCGTGTCGAATTTCGTCGGCTTTGTTGTGAGAGGTGAAACGGACGTCGCCCATTTGACGCAGCCTATCAAAGATCGCGGAAAGCTCCGGCTGACTGAAAAAACCTGCAGGGAGGTTTACAAGGATGTTCATAGGTTTATCATCACGAAACGAACTGTCGAAGGTACCGTGCGCTCTGTCGCAGCGCTGCCTTGCGGGTCTCAAGGTTCTGTTCATAGGCCCGATCTTCGACCTCGATGCACACCGCGCCATCATAACCGGTGTCGCCTAGAACTGAGAAGAAGCGACCCCAATCGATATCGCCCAGCCCGGGCAGTTTCGGCACGTGATATTCAAGGGGAGTAGCCAATACGCCCACGTCATCCAGTCGATCACGGTCTATTCGCACATCCTTGGCGTGCACATGCACGAGACGGCTGGCAAACTCTCTTAGCGGTTTGAGGTAGTCCATTTGCTGCCAGACCAGGTGCGACGGATCGTAGTTTAGTCCCCAATTCGAGCTGGGAATTTCCGAGAACATGCGACGCCAGATCGCAGGCGAGGTTGCCAGGTTCTTTCCAGACGGCCACTCGTCGGAGCTGAAGTACATCGGGCAGTTTTCAATTCCAATACGAACGTTATGCAGTTCGGCCAGCCGGATTAATCCTGGCCAAACCTGCGTAAATCGCAGCCAGTTGGCATCAACAGAGAGCGCAGGGTTACGCCCAACAAACGTGTTGACCACCACGCCAACACCGATCTGAGGCGCAACGGTGATCAGCTTCTGCAGATGTGTCAATGCGATTTCCGCTTCGTTCTCATCAGCGGACAGCAGATTAGGATAGTAGCCCAGACCGCTGATCTCCACGCCCGCACTTGCAGTGAGCTCCCTGACGATACGTGCCTGTTCTTCGTCGAAGTCAGTTGCGTTTAAGTGGGTAACGCCAGCGTAACGGCGTTCTGCTTTGCCTACCGGCCAGCACATAAGCTCGACGCACTCAAAGCCGGAGTCCGCCGCAAATGTCAGCACCTCTTGCAGCGAAAGCTCAGGAAGTATTGCGCTTACAAAGCCCAGTTTCATATCCTCACCTCCTACACGTCCACCCATCCTCCTGCTTCGTAGCTCCTCCGTATCGCCTCACAGAGCAGTATATCGCGATGCCCGTCGATAAAGGTGGGGTAGTTTGGTGAAGATAGGTCGCCGGAAGCAATAGTGGAGTAGAAATCTCGAAAGCACATTTTGAAGGTATCGGGGTAGCCCTCGTTGTGGCCACCTGGATAGTCGCTGAATCGTCGCGCTGCAGGCGTAAGCAGGGAAGGGTCGCGTATAAGCGCCTGGTTAGCCTCAGCCCGACGCCCAATCCACATCTGTTCGCACTGCTCACTGTTCCATGCCAGGGTGCGGTGCTGAGCTGCAAGCTCAAACGCCACACGATACTTTCGCCCGGCAGACACTTGTGAAACGTAGAAACAGCCACGGGCGCCCCCGCGAAATCGCAGTAGGACAGCGCCGTAGTCATCAGTGTGAATTGAAATGGGATCGGTTTGAACTGGTGCTGCGTCTTTGCCCGCAAACGTAGCAATTTCGCCCTTGGGTCGCTGTCGAATGGGGTGAACTGTGGTGAAATCGGCACAAAGAGACTCGACCTCCAGGCCCGTGATGAAGTGCATAAGGTCCATCCAATGCGCCCCAATATCCGCTAGAGCTCTCAGGTCGCCTTGCTCTTCCCGCAGCACGCGCCAGTTGTAGTCGGTATCGTACAACAGCCAGTCCTGCGTCACGCTGCCAGTTACGTGAAAGATACGGCCGATGTCTTTTGTATTTAGCGCCTGTTTTGCCTCGATGCAAAGCGGATAGTAGCGGTTATTGTAGTTGACCCCCGTGGCAAGGTGCGGATACTGGAGCGCCAGAGTCACCATCTCGCGAGCCTCAGCTAAGTCCATTGCGAGCGGCTTTTCACAAAGCACGTGCTTACCTGCATGCAGCGCAGAGCGCGCCATTGGGAGATGGAGGAGGTTTGGCACACCCAGATGCACCGAGTGTACGGAGGAGTCTTCGAGCACCTGCTCCCAGCTCTCATAGGCTCTTTGCAGTTCAAACCGGTGCGCAGCAGTACGAGATTTTTCAGGATCCGAGCCAAGGATGCCAACAATATTGACGCCAACACGACGCAGCGCCTCGATATGAACTGCCGCCATGAAGCCGGTGCCGATCATGGCAACGCCGATAGAGCCAGTTCGGATCTCCATCAGTAGGCGCCCGTACCGAGTTTTGCTTCGCTTTCAGCCGGTTCGCCGGCGGCTTCGCGGCGACGATACTCATCCATCATTGCCGCTGTCGCAGTTGCGCCAACACGTGAACACCCGATGTCTCGGCACTTAATGAGGGCGTCCAGGTCCCGCACTCCGCCGGCAGCCTTAATCTTCACCGCTGGCGAGCATGCGGCGCGCATAAGCTTGAGGTCGTGCTCGGTTGCGCCCTGGTATGCGTATTTGCCGTCCGTGCCTTTCACAAAGCCATAGCCTGTCGAGGTCTTCACATACTCTGCAGATACCGCCTCACAGATTTCGCAAAGGCGCGTCTTTATCGCATCATCGGGCATAAAATCGTTCTCGAAGATGACTTTCACGATCGCTCCATGCTTGTGCGATTCTTTAACTACCGCTTGAATGTCGTTTTTGACGTAGTCCCAGTCCCCGGAGAGCGCTTTGCCGATGTTTATAACCACATCGATCTCTGTCGCGCCTTCCTTGCACGCAAGCTCTGTCTCATATCGCTTCACTTCGGTGATGCTGCTACCATGCGGAAAGCCGATAACCGTACATACCGCGACTCCGCTGCCAGCAAGGATCTCTGCCGCCCTCTTTACATAGTAAGGTTTGATGCAGACAGAGGCCACTTTGTATTTTGCTGCAACCTGACATCCCTCCTCGAGTTCGCGGTCGGTCATTGTAGGATGGAGCAGCGAATGGTCGATCATTCCTGCAAGGTCCTCGTAGGTGTATTTCATATCGTATTTTCCTTCATGGGCCACTATGCCGTTATGCCAGCCCGGTCAACGTCCCTGTGGCATCCTGAAACTTGTCGGTTTCGACACCCATCTTCTGCATCAGTGTTACCAGAACATTCGCCATTGGAGGGTGATTATCCGGATTGTGGGCGAGATGCTTGCCATGTTTCAACCCCCAGGCTGCGCCACCAGCGACCAGCAGAGGCAGATTCTTTGGAGAGTGATCTCCCTTTTCTCCGCTGTTCATTCCCGATCCGAACATGATCATCGTATGATCCAGCATGGTCCTGCCGCCCTCTTCGGTTGATGCAAGGAAGGTGAGGAAACGATCCAGCTTTGATAGATGGAAGCGATCAATTGCAGCGAGCTTCGCAAGCATACCAGGATCTCCGCCATGATGAGACAGCTCGTGGTGGTTTTCACCGCCGCCGCCGTACCCGCCAGCCTCGCGCGACCATTCAAAGGTGATTACTCGCGTGGTATCGGTGATGAACGAAAGATAGCTGAGTTCAAGCATTACGTCCAGCCACATGGGGCGATCGTGCCCATTAGATGGCTGGCTATTGAGCTGCAACCCGTTCGAAGAAATCTCTGGCTTTGGCACGTCGATCCAGGCGACCTGCCTCTGCACCCTCAATTCGGTCTCGCGTACGGACGCTAGATATTCCTCGACCTTTGCGCGATCGGCGGATCCAATGCGATCGTGCAGCGACTTCGCATCCGACATGATTTCATCCAGAATGCTTCGCTTCTCTGCATACCGCTTGAGGGTTGCGCTCCTGGAGGCCGCATCCTCAGAGACGAACAGTCTCTCGAAGAGACGCAGTGGGCTGTTCTCAGCAGGAAGCGGTGTGCCGTTACGATCGAAGGCAAGTGTGTGGCTATGCAGTGCGCTCCCCGTGCCAGATAGATCGCCAATCTCCAGCGATGGCAATCGGGTCTTCTGACCAATCTTCTCGGCAATGACCTGATCCACAGAAATGGAGTTCGTATAGTCTTTTCCAGGAACGCGGGTAAGGTCTGCGCCTGTAAGCCAGGTGTCTGCGCCAGAATGGCCGCCTGTGGCTTTAGGGTGACCCATGCCGCTCAGCACAGAAAAATGCTCACGATGCTGTTCGAGCGCTGCCAGCGTTGGCGATACATTCGGCCCACCTGTAGCTGTTTTTGGTACCCATTCCATAATGTTGACGCCGTTTGGCACGTAGCAGAAGATGACACGAGGGCACGGTTTCACACGAGAATGTGGTAGTGGCTTGTAGGTGGATTCCGAAGCAGATGCCGACGAACCCATCATCGCCTCCAGCAGCGGCAGGGCAATACACGCGCCTGCGCCGCGCAGCGCGGTGCGACGTGAGATCGGCTTGCTATTGTTGAAATGAAAACTCATTGCGATGCCCCTATCTCGACGTGAACTGAGGTGACGTAACGACCGAAGTGATCAACGATCGCAAGGTATATCCGCTCTTCTTCATGCGCATTACCGCTGCCGATGCTGCCGATCTATCGGAAAAGCCAAGCTCTCTGCCAAGCGCGTAGGTCATTATCTGGGATGCCAGATTACCAAGAAACTGATCTTCATGCTTGAGAATCTGCGCCTGCAGCCCTGTGACCCCCTGTATAGAGGTGCCATCCGGCATGGTCGAACTGGTATCAATCACCGGATCGTCTTTCTCGATCCGGCCGTTATAGCCGTGCCCCTCCTGGTTGCGCCACTCTCCGCACGCATTGTAGTTCTCAAGCGCGAATCCAAGCGGGTCGATCTTATCATGACACCTTGCGCAAGAGGGATTCTGGCGATGGATCTGAAGCCGCTGCCTCACCGTTGCGCGATCTATTCCAGGCACTTTAGATGCGATTTCGCCTACATTTGCGACTGGCAATCCGGGGTCTGCGCCCAGCAAAGTTCGCAAAACCCAGACGCCGCGCGATACGGGCGACGTACGCGTGCCATTTGAAGTAATCGTGTGGATTGCAGCCTGCGTTACGATCCCGCCCCGATGCACCTCTGGCGATACAGCAACTTTTCGAATGGCATCTCCCTTAACTCCAGGGATCCCGTAAAATCGCGCCAGCCGCTCGTTCACTGTGACGAAGTCGCTCTTTACGAGATTTCTTGCATCTAGATTGTGATGCAAGATCTCGGAGAAGAAACCTTCAGACTCCCGCACAATGGAGATTTCCAAATGGCGATCGTAATCTGGATACAGGTTCTGAACAGGTGGGTTTCCACCTACCCTTCTCAGGCCCAGCCACTGCCCGGCGAAGTTCTTAACGAAAGCCTCGCTCTTCGCATCTGCCAGCATCCTATCGACCTGGTGAGCCAACACATCCGGTCTTTTGACATCCCCGGAAGCGGCAAGCTTGAAGAGTTCGTCATCCGGCATGCTCGACCAGAGGAAGTAGGATAAGCGGGACGCCAGTTCATACCCGTTCAGCTTCTCGGAACTGCCCACAGCATGAACTGGCTCAACGAGAAACAGGAAATCTGGCGAGGTTAGTACCGATGCAAGCGCAGGCTTAAGCGCCTCGACAAAGCTCGGTTTGTCTGCCCGTAAACGTGTGAACAGCCCCAACCGGGATTCGACCTCGCGTGATGTTACGGGCCGGCGATAGGCTCGCGTCATAAACCGTTTCAGAACCGTCCGCGCAGCATTGCTTTCAGCGACCACGCCCGTTCCCACGCTCACATCACCCATGATTTTCCGATGCGATGGCGGCGGCCAGCCAGAATAGATCGGGCCCTCGATCTCGACCCAGTCGAACAAGAGGACTGGGCGCGCAAAACTGTCCTTGCCCTGCATCCAGAAGTTCTCAAGGTAGTGCGGAATATCGTAGGCGTAGTGCAGTTCAACTCCAGCATCCTGCCGTGTAAAATGCGCCTTAACCTCGTAAGTTTTTGGCGCAGATTCTGGTGCGTCCACGTCCATCTCGGAGATAACGTAAGGGGCGCCGCCGAGCGATAGGGTGATCTTGATTCTTGGCGGACCGTAGTTGTACATTCGGTGTGTGCGATAGTGCTCAAGATCCGACTTCATTGCCGACTCGTGATACACCTTGCCGGCGGGATTGGATGCCATCGATTCGTCGTAACGCTGCTTCAGGATCTTCTCGGCAGATGCAACGACTTCGTCGCGCCCCGGCACGCGCCCTGCTGCTCTAAAGCGAAGGATATAATCGCCCTCTGCCGGCACGGTAAATCCTCGGAAGCCAATCCCCTTGTCCCAGCTGTCATGGTGAATAACGGTAAGCCCATTCTCAACCGGATTGGCCCCGTTGTTTAGTAAGATCGATTGGCCGTCGCGCTTAACGCGCACCCTGTCCATTCCCTCCTGGTTCTCTCGTGGCTCGAAGCGCCACTTGATGGCCGGAGGCTGAGTTCCGTCTACAAGCGCTCTATCCAAAATCTGCCGCGCAGCCTGATAGTACATCTCCGCATGGAGCGGCGATACGGTAAGCGCCTGACCGATATTGTCAAATCCACCTGCGGAAGGGTCTTCAGGGAACGGATCGGCAGGGTTGAAATCGACCCCGATGAGATCTCGAATCGTGTTGTTGTATTCGGCACGATTGAGGCGGCGGAGGACGACATGGGTTGAGCGACCAGCGACTTCGGCATGAGCTAGCTGCCTGGAAATTGAATCCGTAAACTTGCCTGACGCTTCAACCGTAGGCTGCTTTTCAGTTGGCGGAGGCATCTGATGGCCGTTCATCACATTGATGACCTCGGCCCATTTTAGTTTTATCGCAGGTTCACCGAAAGTCGCAGGAAGAGTATCAAGCCTGATCTTGCCGAGCTGTTTGACCGGGCCATGGCACTTAACGCAGTGCGTCTGAATAAAGGGTTGGATAACCCGATCATATTCATTCAGCGCAAGCTCAGGAGGCTGCGCCGCAACACTTACGAGTAAAAGTGACGCCATCGGCAGAACCGCGCCTAATCCCACAGCCTTGTAATGAGAGATCAACTCAGTAGATTCTCCTGTAAGTTGTCAGGCATCCGTCGCGAGGCGGCCCGTTTACTATCGATAAACCGTTCCTCCCACAAGTGGTACATAACTCCTCCAAATGCAATCAAAAGTGCGGCGCGAATCATCCCAAAAAGGACAAAGCTCGCATCGTTGATAATCGCCAGCCCAAACCTGCCCGGGTTAAAGATATTGATCAGTGGGTCGTGGTAAAGATAGGTCGAATACGATACGGCTCCAATCCAAGGCAAGACTCTCCCTGCTCGCGACGCGAAAATCTCCTTCGGAATCTTAGCACAGAGGATGGCTGCGCTGGCAAATATTAGCCCCCATATCTGGTCCCTAAACGGTGTATATCGAATTTGATCTGCAGCAGCAGCCCAGGCTGGCCATGCCAACAGAGCGACCACAACTGCTGCTATCTTGCCCTGATATTTTACAGGGCGCAGAACCAGCGCGGCTGCAATCATCCCAACCGCGAACTCAAAACATCGGCCGGGCAGTGCATAATAGGCGGCGCCAAAGAGGTGCCACTCTGGTTGGCGTCCGACGATATGAGATACACCGAACTGATAAAGTGCAGATATTGTAAAAGCTAGCACGCCGAGTGCCGCAAGCCCTCGTTTAGACGCGATCCAGACAAAGAGTGGGAAGACAAGATAGAGCTGGCTTTCGAGCGCGAGGCTCCAAAACGGCGAGTTGATCGAGTACATCGTGCGAGAGCTAAAATTGTGAATCATGAGCAGATGCGATGGAATGTCTGCAACACCGTTAAAGCTCGCCAGTACGCCGAGATGGTTGCGTATTGATGCGGCTATCCCTGCCAATGCGGATATCAGGAGCGCCAGGTAATAAGGCGGCAATATTCTCCGGCATCTCCTCGCACCGAATCTCTTTAGATCAATAGAAGCGCCTGCAACCGTCGCACGCTTTAGCACCCCATGGTAAAGGCAAAACCCCGATAGAACAAGAAATAGGTGAACGCCGAGCCACCCACGACCTGCAATCGACAATAACGCATTGTAGACGACGCCCGAATGAATAGGAGGCAACGTCATAGACATCGTATGCACCGCTATCACGGCAATACAGGCTAGCGCTCTAAGGCAGTCGATGTAGGGTAGGTGCGCCAGGTTTGACGTGGCGCCAGGTTTGGGGTTACTCAATACGTTTTGCATACGGTACGGTTAAGCTTCCTCCCCAAACAATATCACCTGTATTAACGACAAATCCAAGTTAATTATCTCCCAGCTAGCGCGCCAGCAACCTGATCATGTTTCAATTCCAGCGCCCAATCGAGAGCTGTTTTTCCGGCCGCGTCTAGGAGGGTACGGTCGGCGCCGTAAGCAAGCAGCATATAAATAACTTCAGCGCAATCGTCTCGCTGCCGGGCGCACCAGTGCAACGGCGTGCCACCGAGATGGTGGGAGCCGGGTCGATCGACTTGAGCGTTCACATAAGCTCCGGCGTCGATCAGAAGTTTGCAGATTTCAGGATGTCGTTCGCTTGCCCAGTGCAGCGGAGTACCGCCAATCCAGTTGTTCTCTTGCTGTCGTGGGTCGGCCCCATGCTCAAGCAGAAGCTTTACAATCTCGATATATCCGTTATGTGCAGGCCAGTGAAGAGGAGTATCGCCGATCCAGCCCCGATAATGCACGCTCAATGGATCGAATTCGATATGTCTGCGCACGATATCGATCCATCCGCTGCGTCCGGCAAGGTTAATGGTCACCCCAAGCCGGTTCGTCCCTGCAGCCAGTTTGGGAATCTCATTCAGGAAATAATCAACAATGTGCTGGTGCTTCTTCCAGTGTGCAAGGATCACAGGCGGATAGGTGCAGGATGGGTTTGTGTACACTTCCGCGCCCCATTTCACCAGCAGTTTGCAAACTTTGAGATTGCCACTTTCAGCAGCAACCTGCAGGGGAGTATACCGCCGCTCGTACTCCGCTTCAGGTTCATAAAGGCGAGAGTGCACCAGCATCGGATCGCTCACCAGAAGGGTCTCGATGCCTGCAAGCTCATCAGCCCGAATGAGAGCGAAGATCGATTGAGACGTTGACGCTGCAGACGGTGTGGATTCAGGCATAGAATATCCCAATCAGAACGTAATCGCGTAGGTTATCGCGTGTTCGCAGGGGACTCGCTTCGGCGGCTGTATCACGAGGGCATCGCCCTTTTGGGCCCATTTCACCTGCTCATCGCTTCCCAGCAGAGCGACATGCTTCACGGGGCGAGCCGGTTTAGCTGCGTTCTTGCCCAGAGACTTCACCTGCACGGGATCGGTTGGAATCGCAAGGCAGATGGCATATACCACTTCGCCTTTGGATGTAAACCGAATATCGCTGGATGTAAACCGCTGTTTTCGCTCCGCATTAGGATCCTTTGCGGGCGGCGTCGGGCCTTCGCCCTGCACAACCCATTGCTTCGAACCGTAGATGGCATCGCCATTTACGCGAAGCCAATCACCCATGTCTACTAACCGCTGCTGCATGATCACAGGTATCGTTCCGTCGGATGCCGGGCCGATGTCCAGCAGCAGGTTGCTTCCTTTCGAAACCAGGTTAGCGAGCAGGCATACCAGGCCATAGGAAGTCTGATACTCATCCAATGTCTCATGCCGATTGTAGCCAAAACTCGCACCGATACCGCGGTTCTCCTCGCATTTACGGGCCACTGCCAGCTTTTCACCACCGCCCACTTCGCCATACTCTGTGGTGTAGTATCCACCATGATGGCTGCGTGTCTCTTTGCCCCAACGGTCGTTAATTACGACCTCATCTTTACAGGGTGACTCGTTAAATAGCCAAGCGAGCAGCTCTTCCGTCTTCCATTCCGCACTTGAATGCTCCCACTCGCCATCGGCGAAGATAATCGAGGGTTTGTATCGATTAACCAGGTCCTTGAACTGCGGCTGGAAGTGTTCTTTCACGTAGCGCGGGAAGTCCATCCGGTAGATAGGATTAAACCACTCATATAAGGAGTAGTAATATCCCATTTTTAATCCACGGGCCCGTACCGCCGTCGCAAGGTCGCCACAAAGATCTCGGTGCGGCCCTACGTCTACGCTGTTCCAGTTCCAGCTATCGGCATTCGGCCAGAGACAGAACCCTTCGTGGTGCTTTGATGTAAGGACCACATATCGTGCGCCAGAGCGCTTGAAAATATCGGCCCACTGGTCCGGATCGAACAGCTCAGCTTTAAACTGCGGCGCAAAATCCTGGTACTTGAAACTCTCCCCATAGTTTTTTACATGGTGCTTCCACGTATCGCCGGTCTTGTTCTGCATCGCATCCCAATACCACTCGGCATAGGTGCCTTTCGGCCCCCAGGAGGGAACGGAATAGACTCCCCAATGAATAAAGATCCCGAATTTTGACTCATCGAACCATGCCGGTATCGGCCGGGTATCTAGAGATTCCCACGTTGGTTTGTACTGGGTCTGGTCTGCCATGACGGTTCTCCCTGTGGTTCCCAGAATAAGCGCTGCTGCAATCAGTATGAGGCCCGATTTCAATTACGAATCCTTTCAAACGTGCGGCTACAGATCCCTGCGTGCGAACCATACGACCGAAACAATGAACGCAATAATCGTAGGCAGCCCGAAGCCCAGGACGTATTTCCAGGTAGTTAATGCCGCATAGGTTGCCGAATTTCTGCTGTTTGAGATGGGCACGCCGTTTGCGCTGTGCACATGCTTCACCGTCACCCGTACTGGATCATCCGGTTGAAAGCTGCAACCGCTGAGCAAAACGGAGTGTGCTGTCGGCGAGTACATCGCAGCATGAGGATGCTGCGTGTTACCAACTGGGCTCTCCACGACATAGTTATCCAGAGTCTCGACCTCTTTAGCGTCCATCGTGCTTGAATATGAGATCTTAACGCTGCTCGCTGTCGCTTCACACTGCAGGACCGCTGGCGCACGCATGTCCACGGGCTTCTTAGATGTTACGGCATGCACGGGTTCTTTAGCCACGGCAGGTATAGCTCCTACAGATGCAGGAGCGGGGCTGACAGCAGCTACAGCAGGCGCTGAAGCATCCGGCGGCACTTCAAGTTCAACAGAGTTAGCTGCCGGGCTCACAGCCACACCACCTGCATCCGTGATGTTTCTCGACGTTACCTTGAGCTTTGCGCCGGCCGGCAAGGTCAGGCCGGATAGAACCACGCTGTGTGATGGCTTTTCGTATACTGCGGATTCCGCCGTATAAACTGTTCCTTCGGGAGACTCGATAGCATAGTTGGCGGGCTGCTCGGCTGTTTGCACATCTAATGACTTAGAAAACGTGAGTGTGATGCCAGTATGTGTGGCCACACCATCTGCAAGCTGCGCTGCGTTGGCATCTTTCAGCATTCTGGGGAGGTTGCGAGCGAGGCTCTGCGGTGAAAGATAGTCTGCGCCTACCGCGCCAAATATCTGTGTGGCACACATACCAAATTAGCAGCAGCGATGCCACTGCAGTAACGGTGTTGTTGAAGAGGACGCTGAACATGATGCCTAGCGACAGCAGAAACAACACGGCCAGAGCGACCACACCTACGCCTGTGGCGAGAGTCGTTATTGTCATGTCGTTTGCGCCATAGCGCCACGCCGAGAACCCCGCAATGGCAGTTGCAATGAAGTAGACGCCGAGCACTACAAGAACGCGAGACGCAAACTTTGCAGAGATAAATTGTGTGCGGGTACAGGGCCTGCTGAGAATACTGTCCGAGATCACATCCGACTCAAGCGAAACCGAACCAGCGCCAAGCACTATGATCACTACGCTCCATGCAAACAGAAAGAGCATCAGGTTGGCGGTGATCAATGATGATGCCGGCACCGTCGATCCGCCATTCTTTGGCACAGTAATCGCGAGCGTAAAAAGCTCTGTCAAGACCAGAGCAATCAGCCAGCCCCGCACCACCCACGACCGTGTGAGCGCTTGTAACTCTGTCTTAAAGAGCGCTGTCCAAGCCATTGCTGTTCGGCGAAATGGCGCCGAAGCCGCGTGAGAAGCCATCAGATTGATCCACCTCCAGAAGGTGCAGAAAGGCATCTTCTGTTTGACTGCGTGTCGAACCGATTGCGAGTATGTCTACGCCGACCTCGTCGGCCAGCAGCAGCAGCTTGCCCAGCGGCGCAGCGAGCCGTTCGGAAGGAGCAAAGCGAATCTCGATAAAATTCCCTTTGCGCTCAAAGCCAAGAACCTCGGGAATACCCTCCAGTCGGCGGCAAAGCTGATCTGCCTGTTCAGGTTCAGCATCAATCTCAATGTCTACGTTGTTGCGGCCGATCGTCTCTTTCATCTCACGCACCGAACCGCCAAATATCATCTTGCCTTCGTGAAGGATTCCGACATGGTCACATACGCGGTCGATATCTGTAAGTATGTGGGAGGAGACGATAATGGTTTTGGTCTTGCCAAGCTCACGAAGCAGATCCAGCGTATATTTACGTCCGGCTGGATCGAGCCCCGCTGTCGGCTCATCCCATATCAACAGGTCTGGATCGTTCAGCAGAGAAGCGGCGATGCCTAACCTTGTTGTCATGCCTGTGGAAAAACTCTTGATGGGTCTGCTGGCTGCCGGAAGCAGATCTACGGCCCGAATGAGCCCCGCAAGTCTCGGCATCCGCTCCTCTTTCGTCATACCGAAAAGCTGTCCGAGCAGATCGAGGTAGGTTATGGGCGTCATCGTCGGCGGAAACTTAGGGTTCGTTGGAAGGTACCCGATTCGCTGACGGATATCTGAGGAGTTAGGCGTAACGCGTTTGCCAAAAAGCTCGGCATGTCCTGCGGTTGGCGCCTGCAGGCCAAGCAGGAGCTTGACGAGGGTGGTCTTGCCTGCGCCGTTTGGCCCAAGCAACCCGTAGACCCACCCTTTCTCAATGCTGAGGTTAATTCCGTTTACGGCTATCATTCGATTGCCGTATATCTTGGTGAGATTCGTGGTTTGTAATAGGGCCATCTGCTGCCTCAACCGGTTCGCATCAATGCGGCGTTACCGACAGGTAAACCTGTTCGCGAAGTTGCCCCTCTATTCCTATCTCGTATTTGAGTTCTCACCTATGCGTAACGGTGAGACTACCTTGCTTCACCATTTTCGACAGCCATATCATGGCCATCCACGCGGATGGTCTTACCGTCTGAAAAGGTTACAGTTTTCGCAGCCTTCCCGGGATTGTATGCGATGTAGGTTCGACGGCCACCTTTCTTGAAGACCGCATAACTCGTTGTATCTGCTGAGATGCTGGCATCTACGGCGCCGACAGCATTGAAGACCGACAGCCATAAATACAGATTGGCGCGAGAATTGCCACCCTCGATACTCTGCGTCTCGAAATTAGTCTCGGCAATAGCCCCTGGCGCATCCGACAGGGCATGATACATCTGGATAATGTCTCCCCAGTCCCCCCAATTTGCGCCAACCCTTGCGACTGGACCGCGTTTTGGATCCTTCGCATCCCGTGCTTTGCGCTCTGTGGTTAGCCCTTCCACGTTACGACGCACGAGAGCGGGATCGGTTCCGAGATAGAGAGATCCACTCTGAACCGGCAGGATGTTTATGCCGTGCATCGAGATAGGATCGCCCGAGAACCAGGTGGCATAGACAGCTTTTGCTCCCCACAACATCGACACCATCGGCATTGTGAACGCCGCTGGATAGAGGCGATGCGCATCGAACCAATAGTTGTCGATGGCATCCTTTTCCGTTACATAAAGGTAGATTCCAAGGTCTCTAAGTTTGACATTTCCGGTTGCTTCTCCCCAGAGTATGATGCCGGTCCATGCATTCATTGCCTCTGACGAAGATTCGTTGTCGTTGCCGTCAGCAAAGTCGCCTTTGCCGTCTGCCCAGGAGTGCCCTTCGTAGATATCGAAATTGCGCAGCAGGGGAAACATTGGGTCATCTCGGTCTGGAGAGGCACAATCTCGAATTAGCAGGTTAACCATGCCGCCCCATCGATCGGCGATTGCCCATTCGGGCTCCAACCTTGCCAGCTCAGCAGCCGCTCTAATAAAGTAACCATAGTGAAAGTGATGGTCGTTTATCGACTCATCGCTTCCGTACGAAGCCGGATAACCGATGAGCGTTCCCCATGAGCGGTTATAGTAGAAGAGGCTCGATGACTTGCTTTCCGCTGTAAAGTAGGTCTCCAGGATGGCCTTCAGTCGCGATTTGAACTGATCGCGAGCTGCTGCATTATTGGATACATCGGCAATGGAAGATAGCGTCGCGAGCTTCCCTAGAGCCTTACCTGTCCAGTAAGTGTCGGCAGGGGCTGGCTTGAACGAGATAGCGTCGGAATCAACATACCGCTTTAGTGTGCTGCGATCACTGCCAATACTTGGCAGATAGGGCAGGACGCCTTGATACGGCGTGACCGTCGTGAAGCCATCGCCGACGCCTACCTTGAGAACGCCGCGAATTGTCTGATAGCTGTACTTTGTAAGAGCGAGCGAACTCCGCTGATACTGGTGCGGATAGAGGCCAACAACAGTCCCTGTGGCGGAACCTTCCCAACTCTTTGTAGTGAACGTGTAGTGTGTGCTGACTTTGCTGGAGCGCTCGTCGAAGCTCCAGGTTACCCTGGTGTTGGTTACATGGTTATGAGCGTAACGTGCAAAGAAGGCCAGTGTGTCCGAGGATGAATCTGGGAGAAGGGCGACAGAAAAGTAGGATTTGCCATCCAAAACACATGTAAGGCGAGACGTGCCTAACCCTTCCCAGTGACAGCCCGATGGCCCGAACAATCCATAGTTGCGCCCCGAAATAGAAACCCCTATGGTTGAACTACGCGTATTGCCCGCAAAGATCGTGGGTGGATTTCGAAAACTAACAGTCGGGCTGCCGCCCTGAATGGTTCCGTATACGAACGGCGATCCGTGCCCGAACGTGAGGTGGAGTCGGTTCTGTGCCGATGCAAAGACTGTTGAGACAAACCAGTCGCTCCAGGCTTCAGCTCGCGCGTCCGGGAATTGGCTGCACTCAGAATGCCCGATAACCAGGTCATCCGGCTCGCGCATTACAGCCGTAAAGATGCCTTCACGGTTGGCAGTGTATCCTGCGCCGGGGTAGTAGATTCGCAGCCCCTTTTCCGATGCCTGCACACCAAGAGGATGTGGGAACATCTGGTTGGAAAACTGGCTGAAAACAAGCGAACTCCACCACCTGTTTGTCGGCACTGGTCTGTGATCGCCCGGCGCAACATATGGCTGAACTTGCGGCTCTTTTGCTCCAGCCGGTAGCGCGGTCGTATAGCTTCCAGCGCCCAACCGAACTATTTGAGCGGCCGCCGGCATCTGGCCGCCACAAGCGGATAACAACAATAAATCGATGAGCGCGAAGCCGAGTGCAACCCATCGCCGCCTACCAGATTTCGTAAGGCTGGTGCATGCAAACGTGTCGTCGATTACCGCAGTATACACATGCATCTCCAAGGGCATCATAGTGATCAGGTGCGATAGCCGACACTTTCGAGTGCACTGGCAATGTGCCTGTTCAGCCGATCGGCAAGTTCCATAACATGCGGGGCTTGCAGCATGGTGTAGTGATTACCAGCGGTCGTCTCGATCTGTTCGGGTGCAATCAAATCTCCCCACCACAAGGTGGGGTCGTCATCGTATCGGAACGGATTGCGCACAGCGGCCTTAAACGTAATCATCCTGCCGGCATATGCAACGGGTCTATAATGCCAGAGAGCCTTCATATGCGCGTCCTGCAGCCTCTTGATTTCAGCGCGCAGTTCGGCAGCGTCTTCGTCCTCTCCGAATGGATTGTCAAGGTGCCCAATTCTATTGCGTATGTAAGCCAACCTTTCCTTGGGTGGTAACGCCAACAGAGTTTTCACATGCGCGAGAAGCTTTGCTGGCAGCGGTCTAGGAAGTCGTGCAGTCCATGCACCCGTTCCACAGGTATCAAACATAGCCACCAGCGCAACCTCAGCTCCCTCCGCGCGAAGCTGCTGCGCAGCCTCATAAGCGATCGTTCCACCAAAGGATGAGCCAGCCAACAGGTAAGGACCATCAGGATATAGGTCTCTAATATCTCGGACGCATTCGGCAGCGATCTCCGCAATCGTTGTTGGTGGCACATCCGACGCGCTAGCAGTGTGCGGCCGCAATCCATAGACAGGCTGGTTCTGGCCTAGCGCAATAGCGAGTTCGCGGTAGCACATGTCGAGGCCGTCGAGGCGGTACATGCAGAACAGCGGAGGAAGCGCTCCTAGTGGCTGGACTGGATTTATGAACTTATTTGAGGAGTGCAGGTTGCTTCTCAGCATACGTGCTAGCTCTCGCACAGTTGGCGCCTGATGCAGGAGAGATACATTCCCTTTCAGCCCCATCTCGGCATCAATTCGGGCGAACATACGGATCGCCATCAACGAATGGCCGCCAAGCCCAAAGAAGTCCTGATCAATCCCAATTGTTGATACATGCAATAAGTTTGCCCATATCTGGGACAGCTTCTTCTCATCCTCGGTTCGAGCAGCGGTAAATCCATCAATCTCAATATCACGAGCTTTAAGAGCTGGCAGGGCTTTGCGGTCCAGTTTTCCGTTTGGCGATTGCGGAAGATGCTCAATAATTCGATACCTGGCTGGCGCACAATATTCTGGCAGCCGCTGTTTAACGAAGCTGCGAAGCTCCTTTTCGAGTTCTGTCATATCGGCTCTCGATGCAATCCACGCAACGAGGCATTTCAAACCAGTTGCGTCTGTTTCGGCCTGCACTGCACACTGAACGACATCCGGATGCCCTTCCAAAACAGCCTCTATCTCACCAGGCTCTATTCTAAATCCGCTAATCTTAACCTGATTATCGATACGCCCAAGAAACTCAATAACACCATCGCTCCGCCAGCGTGCCAGGTCGCCAGTTCGATACACCCTGATCGGCCCATGCGGAGAATGGAATGTGACAAACAGATTATCATTCAAATCCGGGCGATTGATGTATCCTAGCGAAAGACCATCACCAGCAGCACAGAGTTCTCCGGGAACACCGATTGGCGCAAGGTTCTGTGCGCTATCCAGAATCCAAACGGAGGTATTTGATATCGGCACCCCAATCGGGACAGGCTCTTCAACCATCTCTGCGCTGCTCAGCACATGACAGGTTGTAAAGGTCGTATTCTCGGTTGGGCCGTATCCGTTTAGCAGTACGCTGCTCGGATTGGCCGAAAGAAAGGCCCGTGCAGCCGCAGGAGAAACAATATCACCACCCGTATACATCGTTTTCACTGAGGAAAGACCATCTGGATTCTCCAACATTATTAGCTGGAAGAGACTTGAGGTTACCCAAAGGGTGCTGATCTGGTTTTCGGCAACGAAGTCGATAAGTTCTCGTAATGTGGGAACTTGTGGCTCAAAGATATAAAGTGTGGCGCCGTTGAGAAGCGGCGCCCAGAGCTCTAGTGTTGAGGCATCGAAGGAGGTGGGAGACACGAGCAGAAATCGGTCGCCCGGGCTCGCTGTAACGCAGTTCGAGCCCTTTACAAGCCGTACGACACCCCGATGCGGAATGATCACCCCTCTTGGCTCGCCTGTCGATCCTGATGTAAACATCACGTAACATGCCAATTCGGGATTAATCGAGGTGCTTTGCGGCGAAACGCGCGGATTCAATATATACGCATCACTGGACTCAATGGTGATGGAGCAGATGCCCGGAAAGATTTTGCCAACGGAGCTGAAGTTTCGCGTCGCGATCAGCTTCACACCGCATGTGTCGACCATTTTACGCACACGGTCCTTTGGATACCCTGTGTCTAGCGGCACGTAAGCCGCTCCAACTTTTAGAATGGCCAGGATTGTTGCTACCAGCTCAATAGAACGGTCCATGTAAACGCCAACGCAGTCGCCAAACCCTATACCCTGTTCCGTGATGACTGCAGCGAGCGTGTTCGATATGCCATCAAGCTCATGATAGGTCGACTCTCGATTACCACAAACTAGAGCTATTGCGTTCGGTGACGCCGAAACTTGAGTGGCAAAAAGCTCTGTAATCGACATATCGCGAGGATATGCGGTTTGTGTTTCGTTCCAACTCACCAATTCATCACGCTCAGCAACGCTTAGCATATCGAGTTGCGCAATCGGAACATCTTCCCCGGAAGCAAAAGCTGCAATCAGATTCAGAAAATGAGACCCGACCCTGGCAGCGGTCGCTTCTTCAAACAGGTCAGAACTGAATTCTATGAACCCCGCGATGCCATCCTCGTTTTCTGAAAGCACAACACTAAGTTCAAACTTGGAGGTTTCGGTTTGAACGCTTTGCCTTGTTACATCGACCCCTTGCATATTTAGCGATTGGACAGGCGTGTTCTGTAGAACAAGCAGTGTTTGGGCGCGCGGAGCGCTCTCAATCTGTTCGGACGAGACGTCCTGGTTAACAAAGGCATCCAGGCAAATTTCGCGAACACGGTGCAGCAGTGCGGAGATCGTGGTGCCAGCATTGAACGATGCTCGAATTGGCAGTACGTTCACGAAGTACCCGATCAAATTATCTACCTGCGGATCGGTTCTGCCGGCAAACGGAGAGTATACGACAAAATCCTCCTGCCCAGAGTATCTAAACAGGAGCGACTGCCAGGCTGCCATCAGGGTCATAAACAGCGTTACACCGCGTCTTCGGGAGACATCATTGAGGGCATGAGCCATTTCCGGTGAAATTGCTATCGGAACCTGCCCACCCCGCGGCGAAACGGACTGCGGTCGCGGACGATCGGTTGGCAGTTCAAGCTGTGCGGGCACACCTCGAAGCTGCTCGTTCCAGTGGCATAATTGCGCAGCGTATGCGTCACTCTTCTGCTTCTCTCGCTTCCATGCCGCATAGTTGCGATAGCGAATGGGCAAGCCTGGCAACGAACTAGGAGTTCCGGTTACAAATGCGTTGTAAACCGCGCTGACTTCGCGCAGCAGCACGCCTTCGGACCAACCATCGAATACGAGATGGTGTACGTTCACGAGAAGGATGTGGCAATCCGGCGCCATATCCCACAACTTCGCACGGATTAATGGCTCATTCGCAAGATCAAAGGCGCGACACGCCTCCTGCCGGATTGCTGCATCAGCCAATTCTTCGCGCTGGTCCATATCTGAAAGGTCTGTTGACTCAAGGTGAACCTTGACCGATTCGTTGATGAGCAGGCTTAGATTGTCATCTTCAACCACGAAGTTTGAGCGAAGCGGTTCATGTCTGTTCACAATCTGCTGGAGAGCGGCCTGAAGCGCTGCCTTATCTAGCGTTCCATTCAGATGAAGCACAATGGGGATGTTGTAAAGCGCGCTATGAGGGTTTTGAGCGCAGGCATATCCGAGCCAGCGCTGCATTGGCGACATAACGGCAACCGCAGAATGCCCGATCGGCTCCTCATCAACTACGTTTCCAGAACCGCTAGTGACCAAATTGTCCACATCAGCCGATAGGCGCCTGATCGTTAGTGCGCTGAACAGCGCGTCCATCGGCACGGTGGCCCTCAGCGCTTTGCTCAGCCGTAGCGAAACCTGTAATGCAGTTAGCGAATGGCCACCTAATGCAAAGAAGTCCTGGTCGATGCCCACACAAGGAAGGCGAAGCACATCACACCAGATACCTGCAATGAGTTTTTCAGTTTCTGTAACGGGTGCGGTGAGGTTTGCTCCCTCGTCAGCGATACGGTCCGGCGTTGGGAGCGCCTTACGATCTAGCTTTCCATTCGCAGATATTGGGAAGCGCTCGAGAAATACAAATTGGCTGGGAACCATATAATCGGGCAAGCGCAGTCGCACTGCGTCCTGTAGCTCAAGTTCAAGCTCATCGTTTGCAACGGCGTTGTCCTCTGTCGTAACGTACGCCACAAGCCTCACGTCGCCCGGAAAATCCTCACGAGCAAGCACTGCTGTTTCAGTAACAGCCTCGTGTCCGTTCAGAACAACCTCGATCTCCCCAAGCTCGATCCTCTGACCGCGGATTTTCACCTGATAGTCGCATCGGCCAAGATACTCAACGCAGCCATCTTCACGCCATCGCGCAAGGTCTCCCGTACGGTAGAGCCGCGCATTCTGCACATGGCTGAAAGGGTCTGGCAAGAACCTCTCAGCGGTCAAGTCATCCCTATTGAGATACCCAGATGCAACATTCACTCCGCCAAGATAGATTTCGCCGATTGAACCGATTGTGACGGGCTGCATCGCGTCATCCAGTATCCAGACCTGGCTGTTGGCAATTGGGCGACCGATTGGTATCCTGCAGTCTGTATCATCGGGCTGACACTGGAACCAGGTAATGCCATTTGTCTCGGTTGGGCCATAGATGTTGTGAAGTTCGGCATGTTTGAACTTCTCAAAGAACTGATCACGTGTCGATGAAGTGAGCGCTTCGCCCGCTGAAATGACTCTGCGTAACGTGCTGCATTGCCCGCAATCGGAGGCCTCGAGAAAGAGGTTCAACATGGAGGGCACAAAGTTAACTGTAGAAATCGAGTACTGCTCGATTGTATCGATCAGGTACCTAACATCCAGGTGTCCGCCAGGCTTTGCGACGACAATTGAGGCGCCACTAATTAGCGGCCAGAAAAGCTCCCATCCGGAAACGTCAAAACCAAAGGGCGTCTTGAACAGAACGCGGTCATCCGTGTTTAGATTGAGAACGGATTGCATCCAGATAAGGGTATTTATCAGCCCGCGATGCGGGTAGACAACGCCTTTTGGCTGCCCGGTAGACCCCGATGTATACATCACATAGGCGGCCGCGTCTAATGGCACCTGCAAGCCCGGATTGTTATTCGGGAGTGCGTCAATTTCACCCCGATCTCGATCCAGGAGAATCACGGGCTCTAAACAATCGGGCACTCTTTCTGAAAGGGCAGATACTGAGATCAGCGCAGCGACACCGGCGTTGTCGGCGATATATTTGAGGCGCTGGACGGGATGATCTGGATCGAGTGGAATGTACGCGCAACCGGCCTTTATTATCCCGAGGATACCGGTGACCATCTCGATGGAGCGCTCTGCGCATATTGCGATCTGCCCTCCGGGCGTTATGCCCTTCAAAATCAGCAGGTGCGCAATCCTATTCGCCGCGCTGTTTAGTTCGTAATATGTCAGCGATTTTTCATCGCATTGAACGGCGATAGCATATGGCGTCTCTTCCGCTCTGGCCTCAAAGAGCTCATGGATTCCTTTCGCATCCGGCAGTGCTACCTCGGTGGAGTTCCAACACGCAAGTTGATCGCGTACAGCCTCAGGCACGATGTTTATGCGGGAGATCGGGAGATCGGCATGCTGAACAAACGATCGTAACAGCGTGCAAAACTGGTCTGCCAAACGTTCTACAGTCCTGTGCGAGAACAGATCGGTACTAAACTCAAGGTATCCGGTAATCTCATTGCGATTTTCTGTTAGATCCAGGCTCAACTCGAATTTTGATGTCTTCGTGCGAAGAGGTTGGTATTGCACCTGAAGGCCGCCAAATTCGACCTGGTCAGACATTTCAGGCTGAAGAACAAACAGGGTTTGTACGCCAGGTGCGTTGTCTAGCTGTGCCAGCCCGATATTCTGGAACTCAAGGGCATCGAACACCGTACCGCGGACACGGCTAAGAAGTGTGGATACGGTATCGTCGCCCAAAACTTGCGCTCGAACCGGCAAAACATTTGCGCAATAACCGACCAACCCCTCGGTCTGCTCAGAGTCTCTTCCTACGAAGGGTGAATAGACGGCAAATTTGTTCTGACTGGTGTGCCTGAACAGGAGCGCCTGCCAGGCCGCCATAAGTGTCATAAAGGGTGTGACACCGCTTCGCCGCGACAACTCACGCACGGCAGTCACAAGATCGGCCGGGAGATGAATGGAAATCTGTGCGCCTTTACCACTCAAGATAATCGGGCGAGGGTAATCCGTGGGAATCGTGAGGCGCACCGGCACATCACTCAATTGATGGTTCCAGTACGACATGTTGGCTGCGTATTCCGCTGAACTCTGGATGCAGCGCATTCTGGACGCGAAATCCCGATAGCGTACCGCTACCGCAGGCAGCGCGTCTGCTGATCCCGAACTGGCAGAGGAGTAACTTGCACCGAGTTCACGAATTAGAACATGTTCCGACCAGCCATCAGAGACCAAATGGTGAAGGTTCAATAACAGCAGATGATGAGTTAAATCAATTCTGAATAGCGCGGACCGGATTAAGGGGTCATTTGCCAGATCGAAGGGACGATTTATCTCGGCCTCAACCAAGGAATCCACCGAAACAGAGATGCTGTTCCGATCAAATACCTGCATCTCGACAACCATCTCATCGCGAAGATGAACCGCTAGTGTGCCCCCATCAATAGAGAATGCATACCTGAGCGACTCATGTCGCTCCACCATTCGCTGGATACTGATATGTAAGGCAGCGGGATTGAGTTCGCCTTCTAGATGAACAAGCATGGGGCAGTTATACTGCGGGCTTTCCGGATGGAGCATACACGCATATCCCAGCCAAACCTGTGCAGGCGAGAGTGAAACTGTGTCGAGTTCATTATGGAGGTCCTGTCGGGAGTCATATTCAGGCGCCTGTCTCCTGATGGCATCCACCTCACTGGCTAGCTGCGAAATGGTAGGCGCAGTAAATAATGCCCGAATGGGGATCGATACATCAAACGCGGCACGCATCCTGGAGGTAATCTGAACTGCAAGAAGTGAATGCCCGCCAAGCGCGAAGAAATTCTGATGCAATCCTGGCGCCGGAACTCGCAGGACTTCGCTCCAGATCTTTGTCAAGACCTCCTCGGTCCAAGTCAGGGGACCATTGTTGGAAGGCATCGCCAGTTGACTGAGATCTGGCGCGGGCAGCGCCTTGCGATCTAACTTGCCGTTAGCGGATAGGGGCATTCGATCCAGGAATAGAATATGCGCGGGCACCATGTACTCTGGCAAACGCCCACGTAAGGTCTCTTTTAGCTGCTCTTCCAGATCCGAATCATTACTTGTCCTGGAGCAACAAACGACGTAGGCAACGAGACGCTGATCACCGGGCTGATCCTCTCGCGCCACGACCACACACTCTTTCACAACCAATTGAGATAAAATCGTTGCTTCTATCTCGCCGAGCTCAATTCGCTGCCCCCGGAGCTTCACCTGAAAATCCAATCGGCCAAGATATTCGATACTGCCATCAGTGCGCCACCTTGCCAGGTCGCCGGTTCTGTATAGGCGGGCTCCGGATTCAGAGCTGTAAACGTCTGGAATGAACTTCTCGGCCGTGAGCTCGGGTCGATTTAAGTAACCTCGTGCCAGGCAGATGCCTCCAAGACATAGCTCACCTGGCGCATTTATGCCCACTCGCTTCCCTTGCGAATCTAAGATGCGCGTCGTAACGTTCGGAATTGGCCAGCCAATAGGTACCACCGAAGCGGTGTCATCACGGTGGCATTGCCAGTAAGTGACATCGATTGCTGCCTCAGTTGGACCATAATGGTTGTGCAGATCGCAGTTTGGCAAGGCCGCAAAAAATCGGTCTCGGGTCGCGGCAGAAAGTTGCTCCCCTCCACAGAAGACGCGCTTAAGTGATCCGCATAAGTGACTGCTTTCCGCTTCCAGAAAAGCATTCAACATCGACGGTACAAAAGTAATGTCCGTAATTCCACACCGAATAATAATATCCACAAGATAGTCGGGATCCAGGTGGCCGCCGGGCCTAGCGATCACAAGCCGGGCTCCAATCATCAATGGAACAAGAAACTCCCATCCTGCGGCATCGAAACTAAACGGCGTCTTCTGCAAAATTCGAGCTTCTGAGTTAATGCAATAGTGCTGTTGCATCCAGTGCATATGGTTTGCAATGGCATCGTGCGTAAGCATGACACCTTTTGGCTTGCCTGTGGAACCGGAGGTGTACAGTACGTAGATAAGGTCTTGGGGTGTGTGCGACGAATTATCGGGTGCGGTGATCGGTTCGCGTTCGAGCAGCTCTCGTTCAGAATCCATACACAAGATTGCTGCTCCAAAGTGCGATGTTCTAGCCTTCAAATGGTTCTGGGTGAGAATTATCTGCGCGGCACTATCTTCCAGTATAAATCTAATGCGATCGGCCGGATAGTCAGGGTCCACCGGCACATAGGCTCCGCCTGCCTTCAAGATCCCCAGGATGCCGATTACCATCTCGAACGAGCGTTCAACACACAGCCCAACGAGAGTCTCCGGACGCACGCCTTGCTTTACCAGAAAGTTTGCAAGCTGGTTTGCGCGGCGATTGAGTTCTTGATAGGTAAGTGTTCTGCCCTCAAAAATCAGCGCCGTCGCATCAGGAGTGGCCTCAACCTGGCGGTCAATCAGGGACAACAGGTTACATGACAATCCGCCCAAATTGACATTGGTCTGCTCATAAACGGTCATTAGGACGCAGTGTCTCCTTCGACGACGCAACGACTGTGAAAGAACAAGAGGCACGCTTGCGGTCATCGTGAATCACACATGCAACGGGTTTCCCCATAAAATGAGCGACATCACAAGCATTGAATTAATGGCACCGGATAAATAACTCTATCCGTGAAATAGCATCAACTAGCCAGAGTTGTAATTCCAACCTCAATCGCGACTCATGGCGCATATGAAATTATCCTGATATTGAGCAAGTTCTGCAACAGAAGCGAATTTTTACTCTCAATATGTAACGATCTATCGTGCTATTCTCCACACAATCTGCTCGTCCCCGTTCCATAGCACTTTGAAATTACTAAAGGGGCGATACCCTGAGGCTTACTGCGAGGGCTAACATGAATCTGCTCAATCGAACGAAAGACAATCCCTGGTTACTCAAGACTCCGCCGGGCTCCTCTGAGTACACGATGCATATGGATACAAAGGACGGCCTAGAAGTAATTGTCTGCACAGTAGGTAAGACGGTGTTGCTGTACGATGCCCGCTGTGTTGAACACCTGCACACTATGCTGAAAACTGCGGGCGATTGGGTTGAACTTGGCGGCGCCGATGAGCAGAAACCTGCAGCCGAAGGCACGGTTGAAGCCTGGGGACGATCGGAGACTAATCCTGTTGGTGGCTGGTATGGTTTGAAAAAAGGGCTGCGCGGTCGGTTCGGCGTCTACATTCCCCCGCTCATGGAAGAGCTTGGTCTTTGCGAGCTAGAGCACAACCCAAGAAATAATCGTATGCGGGCCAAATAGTAACGACTTCCCTAAACTGGAGTACACCGTGCATTGTCTACATCTGAAGCGCTGTGTTTCGGCGTTGGTTCTGCTTACTCTGGGTTTGGCAACCAATGTGTCGCGTTCGCATGCTGCACCCATTGACCGTTCCGAAGCGGACGGCAAACGCCTCTCTGCGTTTCGGAAGCGCTTCGAACGCCCGCGTGTACCGCTCGAACCGATCGTTTCATCCTCTGCGACACAGGACGGTCTGCTGCGCGAGCGGATTACCATCGCGAGCGAAGCTGGGGTTCGAGTGCCTTTACTGGTTGTAAGCAAAGCAGGTGACACGTTACGAAAGCCAGTCGTTGTCTGCCTTCACGGGCTTGGAGGCAACAAAGAAGGATTCAACGGATCCCTCTCTGAGTTCGCAAGGCGGGGGTTTATTGGCGTTGCGCTGGATGCAAGATATCACGGTGAACGCTCGGGCGATCTCTCAAAGGCGATGGCCGAAGCTTTCCGAACGGGCAAGGAGCACCCTTATCTCTGGGATACCGTCTGGGATACTTGGAGGGTTCTCGATTATCTGCAGATGCGCCCTGATGTGGATGGCAAGCGTATCGGTGTGATGGGCATCTCCCTGGGTGGGCACACTACGTGGATGGTAAGCGCAGATCCCCGCGTTAAGGTAGCAGTACCCTGCATCTCCGTCTGCTCGTGGCGATGGCAGCTAGCAAACAAGGGTTACACACAGCGAGTCAGCAACCTGCAGGGGGCATTCGACTCTGTGCGCGACGCGATGGGCGAAAAAGAGGTCAATCCGAAGGTCGTAGCCGCAGCGTGGGATAAGTGGATGCCCGGCATCCCGGCCGTCGATGACTGTCAGGACATCCTTGCTGCGCGCGCGCCGCTTCCTCTCCTCATCCTGGGCGGCGACTCAGATCCTGTTGCGCCGCTACCTGGATTACAAGAAGCCTACGCAGTTATCGAGAAAGCGTACGACAAGGCGGGCGCGGCAGACCACCTAAAAATGATCATTGCGGAGCATTCGGGCCACACGGTAACAGCTGAACATGAAAAGGCAATGTACGCGTGGTTTGAAAAGTGGCTAAGAGACACAAAGTAGCAATTTGAGCGTCCCATACTATTATCGTAGACGTATCACCACACTGCTATTTGAAGGTCACTAATTAAAAGATGGCTCGTCGGATTAAAACTAGATGCGGCACAAGGGTTCTATGCGGACTGACAGCCATGGCGGTGACATTCGCGATCCCTAGCACCTTAAGAGCGGAAGACATAAAGCCAGCCGCCAACCCCGCAGCGCGAGAGTTACGGTTGGTTCCATTTCCGAAAGAGGTCCGGCTTTCGGGAGGCATGCTAACCCTGCCTGATGTACTGGATATCCGCAGTACTTTGCCGTCTCACGCTCTGGAAGATATAACTGCCGAACTGTTCGCAGCAGGATACAAGCCTGCCAGTATCCGAGTATCTCAAATTCCGCACATTCCTAATCGCGAGATGCTGCTGCTAGGACGTGTGCATCTCCTTGAACAATCCTCACCACAGAATGAACCTGAGGCTTACGAGCTGACCGTCTCGAAGGACGGCGTGTGTATATCGAGCGGCCATCCATCGGGTTTGCAACATGGCATCGCCACATTGCGGCAGTTAATCCGCGCAAACCGTATCGGGCGATCCTTGAAGTGCGTCACTATCCGGGATTACCCCACCCTGCGCAGCCGTGGCTTTCTGGACGACATCACCCGCGGACCCAGCCCGAGGTTATCCCAGCTCAAACAAGAGGTTGATCTTTCCGGCTACCTGCGGATGAACCTGTTCACCTACTATCTTGAGCATCAGTTTAAATTTCGTAAGCATCCTTCTATCGGCCCTGTCGACGGAAGCCTCACGCCGGAAGATCTCTCTGTGCTAGGAAAGTATGCCTCTGCGCGAAACATCGAGGTTATTGGCTGCCAGCAATCGTTCGGACACATGGGTGCGATTTTGCGCTTGCCGGAGTTTAAGGCGCTGCAGGAGACGCCGGATATTCTCGATCCGACCAACGAGAAGACCTATCAACTGCTAGATGATCTCTACTCCGAACAGATCCCACTACTGCCCGGCAGCCGTTTCCTGGTCTGCTGCGACGAAACGGATGGCCTAGGGAATGGTCCTTCTGCCCGGTTAGTGCCGCAGCTTGGGGTGGGAGGCGTCTACGCGAAACACGTTTCGAGGCTGCACGACCTGCTGGCGCAGAAGTATCACAGGCGAATGATGATGTGGGGAGACATTATCCTCCAGCATCCGGAACATCTCAAAGAGATCCCGAAAGACAGCATCATGCTCGCCTGGGGATATGGCCCGGAAGCGTCGTTCGAGAAGACCATCACTCCCTTCAAAAATGCTGGTTTCGAGTTCTTTGTTTGCCCCGGCGTAAGCAACTGGAACCGCATTCTGCCGGATTTCTCCACTTCCGTTACAAATATCCACAACTATATTCGGGATGGCGCAGCGCTCGGCGCATCTGGAATGATTAACACCACCTGGAACGATGATGGCGAAACGCTCTTTGGCCCCGATGTTTATGCTATTGCCTACGGCGCCGAATGTGCCTGGAACGGTTCGACAACGACGACAGAGCAGTTCAACAAGCGTATAGGAGCCGTGCTTTTCGGGGAACACGGAGACAGTTTTGGCAAGGCAATCGCTCTGCTCGGAAAAACGCATTCGCTGCCGGGTTACCAATCGATGATGGACGCTCGGTTTTGGCAAATGGATGAGGGCAAGCTCCCCGCCACCCGCGCAGCCGCAATGAAACAGGCAAAGGCACTGCTAACCCTTGTCAATCCCGCACTAGACCTGCTAATGCAAGTGAAGCAGAAGGCTACCCACAATCGAGAAATTCTCGATTCGATAATCTTCGGCGCAAAGCGGATTCAGTTCCTTGTCAGCCGTCAGATCTTCTATCTGGATGCCGCGACGGAGTATGCTCGAGCGGAGGATTCCAAGCCAGCTGATGCAGTGCCGCTGATCGCTAGCGCAGAACGGAGAATCGATGCGCTGCATTTTGAGGCAAAGGCTCTGCGCGCCGAATACGTGCGGCTGTGGAATATTGAGAAGCGCCCCTACTCTCTCTCAAATGTGCTTGCGCGATACGATGCGATGATCGCGCGCTATTCCACCATTCTGAACGGGATTCACGAGGCGCAGAAGCAGGCAGCCATTGGACACGCAATCCCCGATGCAATCAAAGTTGGCCTCAACGTGACGGAACTCGGCATACGAGTGATCCGGCCGGTGCACTCCGGCGACTCACCGAGGGGTTTGGCATGGGCGGCTCCTGAGATGGCTCGTCGGATCTCCCTGCGCGTTTCCTCCGGCCCCAGCGCAAGAAGCAACCAACCCGTTGAGATAAAGCTCTCTGCCGAGGTTACAGGCGAACTGCAGCTCTATGCTCTTGGGACTGATGGAAAGCAGACACTAACACCGGCTCAGATATCATTGCATGACGGCTCTCAGCATCTGCTGTTTATTGCGGAAGGCGCTTTAAATGCGGGCGCAGACAGGACCTATCTGCTCTATTATGGTGGGGCTTCGTCTGAAAACACCAAGTTCGGTTCAGCCGAACTCCAGAACGGCGGCTGTGCGCTCGATAATGGCAGGCTCAAGCTATTTATTGGCGCGGAAGGCGCACATATCTTCCGGTGGGAAGACAGGTTGATGCCAGGAATCAGCCTAACGCAGCCTGGCGGACGAGAGTGGCAGGGCTTTGCCGATATCATCGGAGTGAACCGGACAGCAGCGAACAAGATTGAGCTACTGGAGAGCGGCCCAGTGCGCTGGCGTGTTCGATGCACGGCCGTGACCGGGGTGGTCAAGACGTTTGATCTCTGGCGACAGGCGCCCTATATCGAGTGCAGCCTCGATGCGCCTACGAACTGGTTCGCCTGTTACGATGACGGCAGCCTTATGGGAGCCGATACCCGGACTCCAGGAAGTTATTTGTTTGAAAATGGAGACACAGGTCCGCTGCACCTCGTCAGCAGCAGTACAGAGTGCCAGGAGCGAAGACAGGGGCAGCGCTGGTGCGCGAAGTACACACGCGGCGGACCGATGATCGGCCTGCTCACGCCAGAGGCAGCCTGCCTGCACGGGGTCGGCCCCGGCGGCGGGATGGGCGCAGTATTCTCAGAGGGCAACCCGGATGTATCCAGATTTGTGATCTATGGAGGCATTGCACCCTCCGATCCGAGAGCGGAGATGGACCGTCTCCGAGCTACTCTGGATTTCACCGCGCCGCCGGCGATTTCAATCTCTGCTCCTGCAGGTAGGCCGTAACGACAACCACTTTACTGGTTAGCCATGTTTCATTTCTCGCAGTAACGATGCGTCGACATCCGTGGGCGAGAATCGGCCCGTCTCGACTGGAAAATGGCCGCCAGATCGGCAACGTTCGCGGCTAGTGGAGAGGGCCTTCCATCGCGCGCCGGTCGTAGGCGCAACTTACCTGAGAGCTGTAAACACTAATAAGGCTGGGCTGGGGAAGATTACCAATGCAAACCTCGTTATATATCAGTCCAATTAAAGTAAGGCTCTACTGGTTTCCTCTTGCACTCTGCCTAATGGGCTTAATTGGCAGCCAAACTACAGGCTTTTCCCTCGAGCCACCATCCAAAATCCGCATCGGCTGCTACTACTTCCCTGTGTGGAACACGGCAGACCGCTGGGTTCCAATCGTTGAGTACGGTGGACGCACTCCTCTGCTGGGATACTATCGCGACGAACTTCCCATAGTGCAGGACTGGCACATTCGCCAGGCGCTTCAGCACCATATTAGCTTCTGGGTTTTCGACTGGTACTACGACTTTGCCTCCGGAACCGTACTGCCAGATAACGCCGCTCTGGACTCTGGGTTCATGAACGCGAGCCTTCGCGATGAGATGAGCTTCGTGCTTATGTGGTGCAACGAGGAGGCAGGCGCACCCGCCTACACGGCTGATGGAATGCAGCGAATGTTCGAGACAATGCGGGCACGATACCTGAGCAAAGGTAACTATCTCAAAGCGCCGGATGGCAGAGCAATCCTGGTTATTTCACGACCGGATAGGCTTATCGCCAGCTTTGGCGTCGATGGATTGAAAGCGCTCTTGAAACGGATGGGCGCACAGACTCCTGGAGGCATCCTGTTCGCTGCCATCACAGACCCCGGCGCGAAGGATCTTGGCGAGCTGAAGCGCGCCGGTTTCGATGTCGCGACGGCCTACTGCTATGCGGCACAGGGGCTGCCAGCCGGTTCATCGCATGCGCCCTTCGATTCGATTATCCCGATCGCAAAGCAGATGTGGGAGCGTGGATCAAAGTCTCGAGACATCGATATCATTCCCGCAGTTTCGCCGAACTGGGATTCCCGTGCCTGGTATGGCGACCATGCGATCTGGCGAACCGATCCGTCGCCGAAGAGTTTCGAAAGGCTTTGCAGCACCGTTAAGCCTTACATCGACCCAAAACTTGGCATGGCGATCGTAGGAACCTGGAACGAGTTCGGAGAGGGCACCTACATCGAGCCCACACGCGAACGCGGCTGTTCCTACCTCGACGCCCTCCAGCGCGCATTTTTTGGTTCTGCGCATACAGAACCAATGCTGCAGCCGAGCCAGAGGGACAAGGCTGCAATGGATTTCACGGATATTCCAGCGCATCTGGAGCAGCAGTTGGCCGCACAAAATGGCAACCTGATTATCAACCCCGGGTTTGAAACGGATTGGGGCTGGACTGCCTTCGATAACAGCCCGATCCTCTTTTCAACGACGGTTCACCATTCGGGTAGCAGGTCGATAGAGATCAATAAGCGCTGTGGAGGAGTGAAGACTCAGATGCTCTCGCCGGGCATCCCCTGGCAAGATCGCTGTACAAACCGAATCCCGGCCAAGAAGGGATCCAGCTTTAAAATCATCGCATGGGTGCTTGGAAAAGCGTCGCTTACCTGCGCGATGTTCGATGCTTCCGGCGGTTGGCTGAAGCGATATATCGAGGTTGGATCCGGCGGAAACGCCGGCAGTTGGACGCAGATAAGCAGTGAAGTTACTGTTACCGACGCTGACGCGGCCTACATGGATATCGAGCTTATCCCTAACGATGGCAAGGTTTTTGTCGACGATGTCAGCGTCACGAAGTCCAACCGGTAGCTGTTACCAGCACTTAGGTTTTGTCGTCTGGCCGGGATTGAACCTGAAACACTATGTCATAATGGTTACCTTATGTTAGCTAAACGAATCATTCCATGCCTCGATGTTAAAGAAGGACGCGTTGTTAAAGGCGTAAACTTCCTCAACCTGCGAGACGCCGGTGACCCGGTGGAACTCGCTGCGCGTTACGACACGATGGGAGCCGATGAACTCGTGTTCCTGGACATTACTGCGAGCCATGAGCGCCGCAATGTCATCATCGACGTCGCGTCACGTGTAGCAGAGCAGGTCTTCATTCCATTTACCGTTGGCGGCGGCATCAGAAGCGTTGAAGATTTTAAGGGCATTCTGCGGGCCGGTGCAGACAAAGTTGCGGTCAACACTGCGGCGGTCTCCAACCCATCCATTATTACTGCAGCTGCAGAGCAGTTCGGCGCCCAATGCGTCGTTGTCGCAATCGATCCGAAACGTGTTGCAGATTCGCCTTCAGGCGAGCCGAGGTGGGAAGTCTTCATCCACGGTGGACGAACACCCACAGGGATTGATGCGCTTGAGTGGGCGGAGCGTGTTGAGGCCCTTGGCGCAGGAGAGATCCTTCTTACAAGCATGGATCGAGACGGAACCCAGGCAGGCTATGATCTCGCTCTTACGCGTGCTGTCGCCGAGCGAGTATCGATTCCGGTAATTGCTTCAGGTGGCGCGGGTGTTCCGCACCACTGTCTTGAAGCCGTTACAGAGGGCAAAGCAGACGCCGCACTGCTCGCCTCGATAGTTCACGATGGAGATTATACGATCGGTGAGATAAAGCACTACCTCCAAGATCACGGCGTCTGCGTGCGCGAAGTTGGTATGTAGTGGTTAACGTGGAAGGAGACGGGGTTGCAAATACCTCAGGGTTTGAAATTCGATTCGAATGGATTGATTCCTGCTGTCGTTCAGGATGCCTCGAATAATGAAGTGCTGATGGTTGCCTATATGAATCTGGCGGCCGTAGAGCACACGATATCAACAGGCCGCGCCACGTTCTGGAGCCGATCCCGCCAGAAATTCTGGATCAAGGGCGAGACATCCGGGAACATTCAGGTCGTTAAAGAGCTGTTTGTCGACTGCGATCAGGACTGCTTGCTGGTAAAGGTAGAGCAGACCGGAGCAGCATGCCACGAAGGCTACCGATCTTGTTTCTTCAGACAGGTGACGGACAGCGGGGATACTCTGGAGATTATCGGCGAAAAGCTTACAGAGTCCTACTGAGTCTCGGCGGTCATTCCAGGCTAAATTACTCACAAGGCAGCAAAACCGCAAAAAGACGAATGGGCGCAGCACGCGGCGCCACTACCATGCATGAGAAATTCGCTCGGGCTTGATGCAGGCATCCTGTAGATAAATGAGACCATGCCAGTGCTAAGGATCAGGTTCAAACAGCTATACCGAACGTTGCTGCTCGCAGCAGCCGGCTTGCTCGCCATCGGCTGCGACCGAACCCATGATATACAGGTACCCCGGCAGATTACGGGAGAAACCCACCCGCAAAAGCCTGCTCCGGTTCCCGAAGAAACAAATGAACAGCAGAGCGATCAGCTGAACATCAGCTTTCTTAACGTCGCACCGGGCAATTGCATCATTATGACGACTCCCGCTGGCAAGCATATATTGATTGATGCAGGGCCAGCGGGAAGCGCGCAAGATATTCAAACTCACCTCGAAGACCTGCATATAACGAAACTAGATTATGTGATCGTTACCAGCCCCACTGAGGAGCATGCCGGCTGCTTACCATCTCTTATCAACGGGATGTCCACCGGACAGGTGCTCACGTCTGGTGTAGATTCTCCGGTACAGGCAAAAATCAGGGAGGCCGCAGCTTCATCCGGTGCAAAGCTCAGCACACTTCGCTCTGGCTCACTCTTTGCGTTCGATGATCAGGTGAGCATAAGCGTCATTGCTCCGGCGGAGCAGTTCACGCGACCTCCAGCCCCGGATGCAAACTGGTACGATAATCACTCACTCGTGTTCAAACTGCACTTCGGAAAGGTCGACCTGTTGTTCACTGGAGATGCGGGGCGAGACGAACGGCAGTGGATGTACGACAATGCCGTGAATTTACATGCGGCGCTCGTATCTGGTTTGCACCATGGCGATAGCGCGGTTGGCGACTTAGACTTTATTCACCGCATAACTCCGTCCATGGCTTTTATTATGTGCCAGCCAAGAAACCGACAACACTATCCGCATCGAGAAACTTTGGATGCGTTTCAGGCGTGCATGGTCCGGTTCTTTCGAACCGACTTGCAGGGCACGATCGATATCCATGTTCAGCGAGAAGGTGGCATATCTGTTCTGCCAGCCCGAGCAGCGACGGAACATGATATGAGCTTGCCGGGATCCGAATATAACGGCTCCGGCGACCCCGATCCCATACAACTGAACAACCCAGTTGACCAGGGGAACGGGGTGAAAAATCCGGGATCCGATCTACTGCATTAATGGGCTTTTGCTTTTGCTGAGCCTTTTTGAATTTTGAGGTGTTTTGTCGTTTGTGTTTACCTCACGCGTGAGGTATTGCCCCGTGATAGTGCTTCTCGCTCTGCCCCGCACCCCGCTAAGGAGGGCTCGCGCCGCCCTCCTTAGAATCCTCGCACGATTTGAAAAAGGGCCCCAACACGGACCATTGCGACAGCGTATTCATTACCAGTACATTTCGTCGAGCCGTTATCGCTGCCGCTTATCCTGGTCTCCAGCCATGCGCGCC
>CAIXIX010000120.1 GCA_903919615.1 uncultured Chthonomonas sp. | reverse complement strand
TCCCTCATTCTTCGGGCGGCATAGGAGCCCTGGGGAGAAGCGAGTAGGGCCACATTTGCTCGCTAGGGCTCACGGGAGAGGGCCACGCGCGCCTGCCGGTTGTAGACTCTACCTGCCTAAGCGCTGTGAACCAAGATTAGATGTCGAAATGACGTGGTCGCCTAAGGCTCATGTCTAAATGACGTGGCGCGGCAGGGAAAGCCCGGACCTGCGGTGAACTTGACGGTCGCTGTATTACACCAATTTGTAAGGAGTCTTGAATGAAACTCGCTCGATTCTCTGTCGGCAGCAATTCGCCGGTTCTTGGGGCTATTACTGCCGATGGCGCCTCGGTTGTCGATCTGCAGGCGGCCTCTGGCGATGCCACCAGGTTCCCGGCCTCCACAAGCGCCTTTCTGGCGCGCGGCGCGGCTGGCATCGCAGACGCACAGAGCGTCATAGATTCGGCTCCGGCATCTTCGATCTATGCTCTCTCCGATGTTAAGCTGTTGGCTCCTGTGGGAGATCCCGGCAAGATCATGTGCATCGGCCAGAACTACCGCGACCATTGCGAAGAGCAGAATCAGCCCATCCCAGAGAAGGCGATCCTGTTCTCCAAGTACGCTACCGCATTAAATGATCCCAATGCCGATGTGCCACTGCTGAAGATCTCGACGCATATCGATTACGAGGCGGAGCTCGCTGTAGTTATTTGGCGGACCCGCAGGCGGAGCGCGCGATATCCCGGAAGCGGATGCGCTGAACTACGTGGCCGGTTATGTTTGCGCGAATGACATCACTGCGCGCGACATTCAGAAGGGAGATGGTCAGTGGGTCCGCGGCAAATCTCCGGATAAGTTCTTCCCGATTGGCCCTTTTCTCGTGACTGCAGATGAGATTGCCGATCCTCACAATCTCGATATCTCACTGACACTGAACGGAAACACGATGCAGAAGAGCAACACGCTCAACCTGATCTTCCGTATCCCGTATCTGATCGCTTATCTCTCACAGACTATGACTCTGCTGCCGGGCGATATTCTCTCTACCGGTACTCCCGGCGGAGTTGGCGTATTTAGAAACCCGCCGATCTTCCTGCAGGCTGGCGACACCGTTTCGGTCACGATTGCGGGCCTGGGCACGCTGACCAACCATATCGTGGCCCCGTAACGGGGGCTTATTTGAGGTGCTTCAGCACATCTCTGCATACCGGGGCGGCTGCGGCTCTGCCGTAGCCGCCATTTTCTATGACGCAGGCAAAGGCGTATCGTGCCGGAACTCCATTGGAACAGGGCGCGAATCCCATAAACCAGGAGTGAGCCCGGGCATCGTAAGTTTCGTTTTGAGCTGAACCTGTTTTGCCCGCTACCGAGAATGGCATACCGTTAAAGATATTGCGCGCGGTGCCTGAAGTGACTACAGTTCTCATGAACTGCTGCAAGGTCGAAGCTGTCTCTGGGCGCATCGCCGTGGGGCGCGGGGTATTATTGGCGGCTCTATCTATCTCTCGTGGCCTGTCTACAGGATCCTCTGGAAGATCCTTCTCCTCCACCGCTCCCGGCATCGTCAGTGACGTCGCGAATCGTGGATGTACGGCATAGCCACCAGACGCGACGCAAGCTGCCATCTTCGCCTGCTCCAGTGGCGAGGCCAGCATGCGGCCCTGCCCGTAGCCTATATCCGGCAGGTCGGCATCGAACTGCTCTTTTGTCGGCACGTGACTATAAGTATATCGGTTGACAAGTGTATCGCGAAATAGTTCACTCCCTAGTGTTGCGGCAAGATTAGCGTAGAAAATGTTTGAGGAGACGCGCAGAGCAGGACCCATGGTGAGCGCGCCGAACGACGGATCGCCTTCGTCTTCACGCACATGCCTTCGAATGTAAGACTTTCCTCCGGCCTTCCATTTAATCGGGCTCGCGACGCGATCGCTTGTAACGGTGTATTGCAGGGCATCGGGGAGACTATCCAGAGCGCAGGCAGCGGTTGCTACCTTCATGGTCGATCCGGGCGGATAGAATCCAAACCGCGATCTATCTACAAATCGATGCTCCTGTTTTGCATCCTCCTCTGAGCTGTACTCGTGGATCTTATCCAGCGTGAGCGCGTTTGGATCGAACGTTGGGCTTGTAACGGCGGCAAGAACATCTCCTGTTGCCGGGTCCAGCAGAACAAAGGCTCCTCTGTCTCGCACTCTCCCGCTAAGCTCGTCCTTCTGTTTTGTTGCGATGTTGACCAGACACTCGAGCGCCGAGCGCTGGATGTTTGAGTCGATCGTCATGTGCAGGTCCAGCCCGCGCCGAGGATGGTAACCGAAGCCGAAGCGTCTGCGATAATCGGTGAGCAGGTCGGAATAGTGCGTGAATCCGCGCATTTCCGCGTTGTAGGTTCGCTCCATGCCAGTAGGGCCGCCCACAGAGGCATCCAGGTAGCCCACCAGGTTCGCTGCGGCCTGTCCTAGCGGATAGTAGCGGGTATGCGCTGCCGCCATGCGCCTGGCCGTGTCTTTATCTTGGAAGTAGTGGGACAGCTCGGTAATCCTGGAGGTGGCGAGAATTTGGCCGTTACGATCGTAGATGCTGCCCCTGTCGATCGAATCGGCCATTGCGAGCAGCCTCGGATTGATGTGCGCTCGCTTAACGTGATCACGATCGGGAGTCTGGATCGTTTTCGTCGCATACTCGGCAGACTGAAGTACCTGAAGCTGACCCAACCTCGAGATGCCAACAACACCGACCATGAGCCCGGCCATCATCAATCCGAACGCGCTGAAAGCGAACTTCGCTTCTGAGCGAATTGGCTCTGGCTCGAGTTTCTCGGAGGCAGCGGAGATGCTTCGGAGTATGCCGATTGAGATAAATGCGGCCGCGAGGGCGCTGTTTCCATACGAGAGAAACGGCATTGCGACACCTGAAAGCGGAAATAACCCGGTGACTCCGGCCATAATCAGCAGTGTTTGGAGCGCGAGCAAAGCGGTGAGGCCCGCCGCAAGGGCTCGATCAAAAGAGGTAACAGCCTTGAGCGCGATGCGGACGCCGCGCAGCGTGATGATGGAGAATATCAGAACGATCAGCAAAGAGCCGATGATCCCTGTCTCCTCGGCCCAGCTTGCAAAGGCCATATCGGAGCCGCTGCGGGGAATCAATCCCGGCATACCGAGACCGAGGCCGGAGCCAGCCCCTCCCGATGCTGAAATGCCCCAAATAGCCTCACCAAGCTGCATACCATTGGGGTGCGAGTTGGCAAAGGGATGCAGCCACATATCCACGCGTGTGGCAAACACACCCACGTGCAGTCCGTATCCCAGCATTCCTCCGAGCAGTATTAATGCCGAACCAGAAATCAGAAATCTGCTGCGGCCGGTGAGCACATAGATCATTGTAATGAAGGTGCCGAACATCAGGAGGCCGGGCCCCATATCTTTGATGACGAGGAAAAGGACAAGCGCTCCCACAAACATCACGGATACCGGCCCAATATCCTGTTTTCGGGGCAGTAGATGCTCAAATGGCAGCTTTTTCGCTTTGCCTTCCGATGCGCCCTCACGCGCCTCGCGTCTTCGCGGTGTGGTATCGGCAATGAGTTCGGCGCGTTCGTGCAGCGAAGCAGCGAGGTAAAACACCAGGAACAGTTTGATAAGTTCGACTGGCTGGACGTGAAGGAGATTGAGTTTAACGCCTTCCGGACCAGAGCCAAAAACCATCAGAGCGAAAACCAGTAAAAACGCTGCCAGCGCCCATACATAATGCCAGTTCTTAATCTTGACGCGTGCGGTCGCGGATAGGAGGGCCGAAGCGGCGAACAGAATGCCACAGATGAGCGCTCCTTCAACGTGATGCAATGCGACAGGATGATCGCGATAGGGATCTTTGACGCTGAATAGCATCGCGACACCGAGGCCGGTAACCAGGAGGGCAAGAGGAAGCACAAATGGGTCGCCCCCCACGCCTCGCGCTCTCAGCAGCGGCGGCAGCAGGAATATGAGCAAGGCGAGGGCGAGAGCTGAGCCCCAGAATCTCCAGAAGACCTTCTGCGGAGTTCGAACGATACACCGAGTAAGAATCGGCCGAACATGCTCGGCATTAAGAAGTGGCTGCCGATGCGCTTGGGTTGCATTCGCTTGCGGCGCCTTTATTGAAAGCAGCTGTTCGCAGCTATCGAATTCGCCGATCCTGGATCGAAACTCAACGATCTGTTGCGCGTCCTGCGGTTTGA
This sequence comes from uncultured Chthonomonas sp., assembly GCA_903919615.1. Taxonomy (GTDB): domain Bacteria; phylum Armatimonadota; class Chthonomonadetes; order Chthonomonadales; family Chthonomonadaceae; genus CAIXIX01. Next base: position 12,455 of record CAIXIX010000120.1, on the reverse strand, counting down.
TCCCCAGCGTTGATGCGATTTTACCAGCATCGGCTTCGTTGATGTTTACTGCATCTTCTGGTGCGTTCGCGGTTTTCGCGCGGTAGACCAGGAAGAGCGCCGGTAACAGGATTAGAAGTGAGCAGACAGAAAGAAGGCCCTCTATCCTGATGTTATGCGATTTGCGATGGTGGATGTTCGGCGCGGGCAAACGATTTGGCCTCCGTATAGGTTCGACTTAGCTTAATTAGAACTACGAGAGGCGAGGGCTGGCGGGTTCAAACAAAAAAGCTGCGGATGCACCAGATCAAGAAGGTGCACCCACAGCTCAACAATGGTGTGAGAAAGTGTAGGTAGTAGCTACCCGTCAGGAATCTAGTGCACGTCCCAGCGCCCGGTGCCGAAGGCGACTATGGCCGAAACAACAAAGAACGCAATGGAGATGTTCTTTGTAATAATATTTAGCTGCTCGTCGCGGCCCGCTTTGCCTTTGAAGGATGACGTGGATGTGGTAGAACCGATCTGACCAGCTAGTCCGTCGTTCTTGCTCTCCTGAATTGTAATGACATAGACCAAAGAAAGGCCGATAAGGCACTGAACTACGATTAGGAACCAGTAGAGCAATCTAAGAAAAGTCTGCATGTAATTGAATCCTCAGTGTCATCACGGTGTTACGCGTTTCCTCTGCGCAATTGACCGTTCACGTTTCACGCGGCGATATCTACTTCTTCGCCTTATCTTCTTCTTCTTTGCGCAGTTCAGCTTCTACGCGCTTACGAATCTCGGCTTCGCGCTCTTTCTCTTTGTTGAGCTCATCGTCGCCTTCGTCTTTAAGGCCCTTCTTGAATTCAACAGTGCTGCGGCCCAGGGATCGCATCAGTTCTGGCAGCTTCTGTCCACCGAACAGAACGAGAACCAGAATTCCGCCGATTATCCACGGCAGTGGATTAGCCATGTTTGCGAGAGGCAGGTTGCACATAAAATCTGACATGGTAATAACGGTCTCCTTCAAGGTTCCGTACGACATACGTGCCTGACGGAGCCCGGGCCCTTCTGCTTACCTGCAGAGAGGCGCCACTTAACTGGTTCTTGAAACGGTAGAATCGGCCGGTTTTACCGATATTTCTGGCGCAGGAGTTGCCGCGCTGGTCGAACGTGCTGGCGTCGCGGGCGCAGAGATACCATAGGTGAACTCGTCATCGGAAAACGCCGCCGATGCAAAATCTCCGTGGTGAACTTCCGGCTCGGGTGCGGCTTCGATCGCGCTTCCGTGATCTAGATCCTCTTCCGGTACCGTGTACGACGCGCTGTAGTCCGTTGGGTTACCATAACTATCGTAGTTTGTCGTCTGTTTATAGCTTGTATCGAAATCCTCGACTCGCATCGATTGCTGGAAGCTGCTCGTAGCGCGTCGGAATTCGCCCAGCGCTCTCCCGATTTGATTTGCGATCTCCGGCACCTTTTGAGGGCCGAAGCAGATCAAAATGATCAGGAACAGCGCTATTAAGGCTATGGGACTCTCAATAAACGCGAGTGTCACTTGACCCCACCTCGATTCATTCAGGCAACCTGTGCCTGAGCCTTACACGCTGCGGCACTGAAATGAAAATCAGGCCAATACAGCAATTATGCCACACGACGCACGATTGAGCGGGAAGCTTCGGCTTCAATCGCTTCCAGGCTGCAGAATCCAGCGCCAATAACGGCAGCATTTGCTGCGCCGGCGCCTGTCGCCAGCCGAAGCGCCTCGTGGAGACTCTCTGCTGCGAGCGCTTTGCCCTCTTTGAGCGACCAGAGCAGCGCAGCGACAAAAGAGTCGCCCGATGCAACGGCGCTTGCAAACTCTATCACAGGCGGAGTGGCCGCCAGAATGGTACCCTTAATCGCAGCGATGGCGCCTTCGGATCCGCGAGTCAGGACAACAAGTTCGATTCCTGACTCCAGCAGATGTTCCGCAGCGTGCACAAGGCTGTTTTCGTCTTCGATCTCTGCGTCTATCAGGCTCTCAAGCTCAGCTCGATTCGGCTTTATCATCCACGGCCGGGCCTGTACCCCGAGTTTTAGCGCCTCGCCGCTCGTATCCAGGACGGTGCGTAACGTGGCGTTTCTCGCGATGCCGATCAGTTCTGCATATATCTCTGCGGGCGCGCCAGGAGGCAGGCTGCCACACAGAGCCAGAAACTCAAAACGATGGTTTGTTATCAGGCGATGGACTCTATCCAGAAGGTGGCGCGTTTCACGGGGGGAGACAGTAGGTCCACTCTCGTTGACCTCTGTCTGGGTGCCAGTTGTCGGGTCGATAATGGCAATGCAAACCCGAGATTCACCCTCTACCTCAACGAAATCTGACTCGATTCGCTCCGCAGCCATGGCGCCAGATACTGTAAGGCCGTTTACGCCGCCGAGGAACCCCGTGGCAATCGCTTTGCCTCCGAGAGTCTGGTACACACGGGCCACATTAATGCCCTTGCCGCCTGCAACGGTAAAGCTCTGCGACGGACGGTTGACGCGATCTAGCATGAACCGTTCCACGCGATACGTCCGATCCACCGCCGCGTTCGGGGTGACGGTTAAGATCACGTGATACTCCTGCCGGCTGCGCCTGAAACGCCCTCAGGTCGCTGCATTTGTGCCTGTCGACCTTGACAGATTGTACCACAGGCCGTATAATCTTGCAAGATTTCTGGGGGCTCTAGCGGCTTCTGTGATGTCTTGCCCAGGTGGTGAAATGGCAAACACGCTGGCTTCAGGTGCCAGTGCTCGCAAGGGCTTGGAGGTTCAACTCCTCTCCTGGGCATAGGTTCTCTTTACTGTTCTTACGTGCCGGTTTTGGCGTATGTGCGCTCTCATTCGATGCCGATCATCCAGTATGGAGATCGGCTAATTTTATTCTGCATAGCGCTGATCTCGTTGATCGCAAGTTGTTTGATTCCGGAGATTCAGCGATTCAGGAGTGAATATGCCGTATTCTGTGATCAGTAAAAAGAGTGGCGTTGAGTATTTTTTGCATTCCAGCGAATCGAAAACTCTTGCGGGCAGGCGCCTGCTATACTATTTCGCAAGGCAGATCAAGACTGGCGGCGAGGCAGTAGTGCTCGATGCCCTTCCTGAGGGGTATATGGTAACGGAGAGCCAACAGACGGGGCTCCCGCTGCTCAAGCGAATCGTCTGACCGTAGAATCTGTTGGAACATCATTCTGTTTCACGTGCAACTAACCTGTGCGGTTTTGTGTCAACTTATAATATAAGCTGCAGCGAGTCACAGTTGCAGATACCGTTTTGAATGGCGTAGATGGGAAAGAGTAGGCGTTACTGCGGTCTCAGAGAGGGAGGGGTTGGTGTGAACCTCCTGACCGTATGCGCTGAACGTCCTCCCGGAGCCGCGTTTCGAACCTTCGTCGGCGTATGAACGATTTGCGCTGAATGGAAAAGTAGATCTAGCCGGGAGAGCCCGTTACAGCTAATGAGTGCTCGCACATATTTGCGGCCCGTTTGGGTTTGCGATTGCGCGAGAACGAAGGTGGTACCACGCGGCCTGAGATTGATTTCAATCGCCCGCGTCCTTCCCTGAGAAGGACGCGGGCGATTTTCGTTTGGATGCAGAGAGGAGACAGCGAAGTTGGCTGAAGAAGAGAACACGAGCGAAGGGCGCTCTAAAGGATATGAGCCCGCAGCGATCGAGCGTAAATGGTATGAGAAGTGGAAGGCCGATGGAGTGTTTAAGGCGAAGGCCGGCACGGGCAAGCCTCCTTACTGCATCACCATCCCGCCACCCAATGTTACGGGCAGCCTGCACATGGGGCATGCACTCAACAATTCAATTCTCGACTCTATGACGCGCTGGCATCGGATGCGAGGCTTCGAAGCTCTCTGCATTCCGGGAACCGATCATGCCGGGATCGCCACACAAAACGTCGTTGAGAGAGATCTGGCTAAAGAGGGCTTAACGCGTCAGGAAGTGGGGCGAGAGGCCTTTATTGAGCGCTGCTGGAAGTGGCGTGAGCAGTATGGTAACCGCATCTATTTCCAGTTTGAGAGCCTTGGTTGCAGTTATGACTGGGATCGGGTGCGCTTCACGATGGACCAGAGCTATGTGGACGCGATCATCGAGGAGTTCCGAAGCTGGTATGAGCGCGGCTTGATCTATCGCGGAACACGCGTTGTGAACTGGGACGTGAAATTTCAGTCTGCCGTGTCGGATATCGAGGTGGTGACAGAAGAGCGTAAAGGCAAGCTGTATCACTTTAGGTACCCATTCGCCGACGGCTCTGGTTACATCACGATTGCCACCACGCGCCCGGAAACTCTGCTGGGCGACGCGGCAGTTGCCGCGAATCCAAACGACGAGCGGTATCAGCCTCACTTCGGTAAGCTCCTGGCTCTGCCCCTTACCGACAGGCAGATTCCGCTCATTGCGGACGACTATGCCAAACCAGAATTCGGCTCTGGCGCAGTAAAGGTGACCCCGGCTCACGATCTTAACGACTTCGAGTGTGGCGTGCGCCATGGGCTTCCACAGCACGTGGTGATCGGCAAAAATGGCGCGATGACCGAACTTGCCGGACCGGAATTCGTAGGATTGGATCGCTTTGTCGCGCGCACCAAAGTTGTGGAGTTGATGGAGGCTTTGGGACTGCTAGAAAAGGTCGAGGACTACAAGATTCAGACCCCACTGTCCGATCGATCGAAAGAGGTGATCGAGCCGCTGCTCTCTGAGCAGTGGTTTGTGGATATGAAGCCGCTGGCAGAGCCCGCAATTCAGGTTGTTAAAGAGGGCAAAATACGTTTTATTCCGGATCGATACACCGATATTTACCTGCAGTGGATGGAGAATATTCGCCCCTGGTGCATCAGTCGCCAGCTTTGGTGGGGCCACCGCATTCCTGTATGGTGGGCGAAGAATCCGGATGGCACGCTAAGGCATGCCTTTGCCCGGAATCGAGACGAAGCGATTGCGGCTCTGGGCGCAGAAGATTGTTGGCAGGACGAGGATGTGTTGGATACCTGGTTTTCTTCGGCGCTATGGCCGCACGCCTGCCTTGGCTGGCCTTCCGAATCTAGCGATGATCTGGATTTCTTCTATCCGACCGATCTGCTCTCGACCGCCCAAGAGATTCTGTATCTCTGGGTGGCAAGAATGATCATGACTGGGCTCGACTTCGTGAAGCGGCCAATTTCCAACTCTGAGGAGGCTCAGGGGCTGCTGGACGCAGATGGTGAGCAGCGCTCCATCATCCCCTTCAAGGACGTGTACATCCATGCCACGGTTCTTGACGAAAAGGGCCGTCGCATGAGCAAGTCGCTTGGCAACGGAATTGATCCTATCGACCTAATTGAGCGGTACGGGGCAGATGCAACCCGCTTCTCTCTGATGCAGCAGGCAGGCAAGAACCAGGATATTAAGTACAGCGAGCAACGTACCGATATCGCGGGCAACTTCTGCAACAAACTGTGGAATGCGAGTCGGTTTGTGCTGATGCACCTGGATGTGGCGACGACAGGTCAGCTGCCGGACCGGCCTCAGCTTTCGCTTGCGGATAGATGGATCCTATCCAGGCTTACTGCGACGATCGAAGCCGTAAATGCCTCATTGGCTCAGTACGACATGGATGATGCAACCCGTGCGCTCTATCAGTTCTTCTGGAACGATTTCTGCGACTGGTACGTGGAGCTTGCGAAGCCGAGATTGCGCGCGGAGGAGGCCGATCCCGCCGAGCGTTCTGTGGCTCAGAATATGCTTGCTTACGTTCTGGAGGTGACGCTGAGGCTGCTGCATCCGATCATCCCTTTTATCACGGAGGAGATCTGGCAGTCGCTGCCCCATTCCGGTGAAACGATCTGCACAGCACCTTATCCTGAGGCGATTGCTGAGTGGAAAGATGCAGATGCAGAGGCAGCAATCGGAATCACTATCGATGCAACGCGCGCATTCCGCAATCTGCGTTCGGAGCTTGGGATCTCCCCTGCGCCGAAACTTCAAGCGGCTGTAGTGGCCGGTTCTGGTGAGGCTCTGAGCACGCTGACATCGAATCGTGATCTGATTGCGGGGCTGGCGAGGCTCTCTTCTCTCACGATTGTCGATTCCGCGCCGGATGCTACGAGTGGCGTCTGGATCGGCTCGCCGATTTCCGGCGCAGAGGTGTTCCTTGAGATCGGCGAAACGGTCGATCTAAAGAAGGAGCGCGACAGAATCGACAAAGAGCTGGCCAGCATTGCAAAAGAGATAGAGCGTTCGGAGGGCAAACTCGCCAATCCGAACTTTGTGGAGCGTGCCAATCCTGAAGTGGTCGAAAAAGAGCGATCTGTGCTCGCAGACTGGCAGGAGAAGCAGGCGAAGTTAACGGAGCGGCGCAAGGTGTTTAGCGGAAGTTAGCTCGTTTAACACGCTACTGGCCATAGCGGTAATCGTGGTGATCGATAATCGACTTGGCTTTATCAATGCGCGCTTTTGTGAGGGGGTGATCCTGGAGCCATTCCGGTCCCGTGCCACCCTCTCGCTTCTCCATGCGGCTCAGTTTATCGAAGAAGTGCAGCAGACCAGACGTGTCGTAGTGTGCATAGTGTGCATAGCTTAGGCCGCGCCTATCTGCTTCGTACTCGTCATCGCGACTGTACTTCAGTCTGGCGATCTCTGTTACACCTCCGGCCAGATTGGCTACGGTTGGGTTAGGAATTGGAAAAAGAAGAAGCGTAGTGGCATATTGCGACGAGATCTGCTTGGCAGCATGGCGCGCATTAATATGGCCGCACTCGTGTCCCAGGACACACGCGAGCGAATCATCGTCATTGCCCATAAGATCGAGCAGCCCGCGGTATACATACACGGGACCGCCAGGAAGTGAAAACGCGTTGATTGCACGGTCATCGATTACCTTGAACGTGTAGGGTACGTCTCGCTTATCCATGTGATCGACCAGCGCCTGCCCGATCTTTCTTACCCTGTCCGCATCTGGAGTAGCTGTCTCGATATGATACTCCTGTTCCACCTGCCGGGAGATCTCTTTGCCCATGTTGACCTCCTGGCGCGTCGAGAAGAAGCTTCTTGTGCGACATCCCGTCGTGAATGGAAGCAGGAGGAGAGGAACAAGGCGTACGATGCGTCGCAGCCAGGAGTATCGATAGCAATGTCCCAGAGAGCTTAAAATAGCCATACCGTTGAACCCCAGAATGCAGCAGAGTGATCGATTATAACCGAGATTTCGTCGATGTGTCCAATGTGTCCAGGGAGCACATAGTCAGGCCGTTCGATTTGACATGCCGTAATCCTGCTGATACAATTCAATCGGCATTGCTGCCCTGTAGCTTATCACGTGTAACATCTGTTGAGGTTTTATGTCATTTTCTGCTAGTGGTTCGAAGAACGTCTATCGCGCGGTGATCCCCGCTGCTGGCCTTGGTACGCGGTTGCGCCCACTATCTAACGCATTTCCCAAAGAACTGCTTCCTGTTGGACGCAAGCCAGTACTTGCGTATATTATGGAGGAGCTTCGCGCCGCCGGTATTTCAGATGTCCTATTTATAGTTTCAGAGGCGAAACCGCAAATACGAGGCTATTTTGGCGACACATATCGCGGTGAAACCGGGGACCTGGATCTTATTCGCTGTAGCTACGTGTTTCAGGTAGAGCAGCGAGGGCTCGGGGATGCGATCGGTCTGGCTCGCGCGTGGGCTCAGGGTGAGCCGTTCGTTGTGGCATTCGGAGACTGCATTATCGAATCCGAGCAGTCGATATCGCCTTTGCAGCGTCTCGTGCAGTCGTTCTCCGACAATGGGGCCGTTGGTGCGACGCTTGTTGAAGAGGTTGCTCCAGAACTGGTGACGCGTTACGGTATCGTTGCGCCAGTAGAGCAATCGGAGCTTGGGGCCGACACAAATGGAAGCATGCTGCTTAAGGATATTGTAGAGAAACCTGCCATTGATGATGCGCCAAGCAGATTTGCGGTGGCCGCGAGATGGGTTTTGAGCAGCGATGTGTTCGAATATCTCGAACGCGGAGTTCGCGATTCTCGAGGCGAGGTTAATCTCACGGATGCTGTTCGCATGATGGCCCGCGATAAGGGAGGGCTCTGGGCTGTTAAACTCAAGTCCAATGAAGCCCGTCGCGATATTGGCAATTTCGGCAGCTTCTTTAATGCGTTTGTGCGTGCTGCGCTGCGCGATAGCGAGTATGGTGCAGCAGTCGCACGGACAGTTCGCGAAGAGCTTGAACGCATTGCTTGTGGTACAGAATCAGCGTGAGTTGTGCGTCTTGTGCTGTGTTTTGTTATCAAATAAAGCGCACATTGTGCAGGTTCGGCTTCGAATTGGGTCGGGATTGGGTATATTAGATGGCAATTGTGCGGCAGTGTGACTCGCACGACATGCTGCATAGTCCGGGATGCCCACTCTCGGACAGGAGGATCGGTTGAAAGTTCCACTCGCGGACTTGCGAGCGCAGTACCGCAGCCTGAAAGCGGAGATTGATGCCGCCACAGTAGAGGTAATTGAGAGCTCATGCTTTATCGATGGCGATATGGTGGACTCTTTTGAGATTGAAGTTGCACATCTGTGTGGAGCTGAATACGGTGTTGGTGTCGCATCAGGCACAGACGCTCTTGTACTTTCACTGGTGGCTTGCGGAGTTGGTAATGGCGACGAGGTTATAACCACGCCTTTTACGTTTGGCGCAACTACTGAGGCGATTGCTCTCGTTGGCGCCACACCTGTCTACGTTGATATTGATGCATGTACATTTAATCTCGACACAAATTCGATAGAGAATAAAATTACATCCAAGACAAAAGCGCTGCTTCCTGTCGATCTGTTCGGACAGATGGCGGATCGCACCGTTTTGCATGATCTTGCCGCTCGGTACGGGCTGCGCGTTATCAATGACTCGGCGCAGGCCATTGGGGCACGCCAGAACGACAGGCCAATCGGCGCCGATGGCGATACGACAACGCTTTCCTTCTATCCAACCAAAAACCTTGGCGCGTACGGCGATGGCGGAATGGTGTTGACGAATGATCTGACGATTGCTGAGACGCTGCGCAGCCTTCGTGGACATGGGCAAACATCGTACGGCATCCACGAGAGAATCGGTTATTGCAGCCGTTTGGATTCACTGCAAGCGGCTATTTTGAAGGTAAAGCTGAGGCATCTTTCAGATTGGAATGAGCGCCGCCGGGCAAATGCCGACCTGTACAACAAGCTGTTGGGGGATGTCGCGACCAAGGATAGCAGCGGCATCGTTCTCCCTGGGTACGATCGAGCGAATTACCACATCTACCATCAATACACGGTCCGCCACAATCGGCGAAATGAACTGCAAGCATTTCTTAAGCAGCACGAAGTCGATTCTAAGATATTCTATCCAATGCCCATGCATCTGCAGACTGCATATGCGTATCTAGGGTATGGTAAGGGAGATCTGCCGGAGGTTGAAAAGGTGTCGGATGAGGTGCTATCGCTGCCTGTTCATCCAGAACTTACCGTTGAGCAGATCGAGTATGTTACTAGCCTAATCCATAAGTTTGTAGCATAACCCATTAAGGGAGAAGATGATGAGAGCAATGATTCTTGCCGCGGGCGTAGGCTCACGGCTGGATCCCCTGACACGTAACGTCCCGAAGCCACTCGTACCAATTCTCAATCGTCCCGTGATGGAGTACCTGATCGAACTTCTCAAGAAGCATGGCTTCAATGAGATCATGGTTAATCTTCACTACCTTGCAGATCATATTGAGAGTTATTTTGGTGACGGATCGAAATGGGGAGTCCGTATTGAATGGTCGCGTGAAGATAAGTTGTGGGGCGACGCCGGCAGCCTGAAACGGGTGGAAAAGTTCTTCCAGGATGATACTTTTCTAGTCATCGGTGGAGACGATCTCACCGATATGGATTTGACGAAGCTTGTAAAGACACACAAGGACAAGAAGGCGCTCGCAACGATAGCGCTTTCGATCGTAGATGACCCAAGCGAATATGGCATTGTGTTGATGAATGAAGAGAGTCGCATTACGCGATTCCTCGAAAAGCCTAAGGGCGAAGTGATCTTCTCGAACACAGCGAATACAGGTGTCTACGTTTTTGAGCCCAATATCCTCGAGCTCATCCCTCACAATGTGTTCTATCTATTCGGTAAACAAGTATTTCCGCTGTTGCTCGACCAGCATATGCCGCTCTTCGGTCACCTGACAGCAGCTTACTGGAAGGACGTGGGTAATCTGCAGGTGTACCAGCAGACGCACAAGGATGTTCTCGCTGGACGCGTTGACATTGCGATGAACTTTAAAGAGGTTCGCAAGTATGTCTGGATGGGTGAGAACGTTACGGTTGACCCGACTGCGGAGATCGGCTATCCCGTTGCGATTGGCAATAACGTAACGATTAAAGCGCATGCGCGCGTGCTCGAGAATACGGTTATTGGCGATAACTGTGCGGTAGAAGAGCATGCGGTCGTGCAGGACAGTATTCTATGGAATGGCGCGGTTATTCGGCCCGGCACGCATCTTGAACGCTGCGTTGTAGGCCAGGATTGTTCCGTTCAGACTGATGCTGCGATCTTCGATGGTATTATCGTTAATCCCCAGCGGCCAGCGGGGCCGGCGGTGGCGTAATCGCTAGTGAAGAGTCGCTCAAATGGGTTAATGTGAGGCTGCCTTCGGGCAGCCTCATTGTTTTTGGTTCGAACCAGTTCATTTACGATTGAGAGTACCAGCAGATGAGAGTCGTAACCTATAATACGAGAGGGTCACTCGGAATGGACAATGTGAGATCGACGCCAAGGATCGCAGATGTCGTTCGATCTCTGACGCCGGACATTGTGTGCTTTCAGGAGATCCATCGTAAACTTGCATGGAGTGCCCGCGAAGACCAGCCTGCCAAACTAAAGCACCTCTTGAATCGACAGTTTGACTTCCAGAGCAATGTCCGTTTCGGTTTAGGCCAATATGGTATCGGCATTGCTCACCGTTCGATTGTGGCTCAGGTTCGAAACCATTTCTTGCCAGGTGACAAGGAGCAACGCGGCGCGATTGAGCTTACCTTGAGGGTTGGTGGTCTGCCAGGAGTTGTGACTGTCTATTGTACGCACTGGGGATTGGATGAAGAGGAACGGTTGAGCCAGGCGCATGCGCTCGCTGAGATCATAAATCGTGTTAGTACGCCTGTAATTGTGTGCGGCGACCTGAATGAACCGAGCACAGGAAGTGCGGTTCGTGCTCTATTGAGGGAGACGGGGCTGATGGATGCGGATGCCGATCTGAATCGGCCGACATTCACTTCGGATGCGCCTACGGTGCGGATTGACTACTGTTTCTACTCATGCCATTTCAATTTGAAGAACGTTGAAGTGGTTAAGACACTTGCATCGGATCATCTCCCACTCCTTGTCGATCTGGATCGGGTTCGATAATGTTTCACGTGGAACATTACTGATCTGCGAGTTCTTCTGATTGGTGTGGTGATACCGTTGTGAATCGACGAGCCTCTAGGATGCCCGTACAGATCGTAAATGTACGCGGTGTGGATGATTCTCGGTGCAGATATTGCCGGTGAAGTTAGTGCGATCTCGCTGTGTTCATCTAAGGAAACCTGGCATTAGGGTGAGGTTGGAGCTTGGATTGGCTCCAGTAACTTGTTGGTTGGATTGATGCGACGGATTTGTGACTTAATCGATAGGTCGTAAATAGAGCCTTCACATGGCTCCTTGCGCCGGCCCAAGGAATGATTGCAAGTGAGTAACGACGGCTATCAGTGATACAGGCGTCGTATAGATTGCCGCTATATACCACCCGGGATCAGCTGTTCTACGATGCGATCCAGGTCTTCTTCACTGTAGAATTCAATCTCGATTCGTCCGGCTCCATTCGATTGTTTTCGGAGCGTCACTCTAGTTTTTAAAGTTTCCTGAAGTATTTCCAGCACCTTCGCTTCGTTCGCATCCTGCCGTGGTGGGGCTATGGCTGCATCTGCACCTGTACCGTTAGGTCTGGCTGCCAATTCTGTAGTTGCTGTTCGCGACTCGCGCACAAGTCTTTCGGTATCTCGTACAGATAGGCCGCGTTTGAGTACCGAATGCCACATCAGTACGATGGCGGCCGGGTCCTTGAGTCCTTTCAAGGCGCGAGCGTGACCTTCGGAGATCTGCCCTGTCTCAATACTATCCTGCACCTCTTCCGGCAGGTCTAGCAGGCCAAGTGTGTTCGCTATCGCTGCGCGGCTTTTACCCACACGGGCGGCAATCGCCTCTTGCGTCATGTTGAACTCGTCCGCCATGCGTTTGTACGCGCGAGCAGATTCGATAGCGCCTATATCTTCGCGCTGTAAGTTCTCGACAATTGCAATCTCAAGCTGCTGATGATCGTTACACTCTCGCACCAGCGCGGGGATAATCGTGAGTCCGGCCTGTTGCGCCGCTCTCAGTCGGCGTTCACCAGCAAGCAGTTGATAGCTATCGTGTGCAACCCGGCGAAGCAGCACAGGTTGAAGGACAC
>CAIXIX010000119.1 GCA_903919615.1 uncultured Chthonomonas sp. | reverse complement strand
CCTATCGATGGCATAAATCGCGTATCGCATACAAATGAGGTTGTGTTACGTACACCGGCCTGTGCTGAGCTTCCTAAGACCGATCAAAGTGGAATACTGATAACGCTTACAGAAGTGGAGCTTCCATTCCGAATTTCAAAACGGTATTCCGGCGTTGTTCAGACAGTCGTACCGCTGACCAAGGGTGCGGACATACCGCCCTGTCAGCCTGGTCAGATAGAAATTATTTGCACAGGAACGGCTGCAGACAGGTTGAAAGATCACGTCCACACAGGCGACAAAATTGGTTACCAGATCGACCTTGTATCAAATTCGCCGGGGATTACTGAGCGAGGAAAATATCCATCGAGGTCGATGTTATCGCGTGGAGCTTACCGGGCAGCCTGGACGGATGTTCAACAGGCTGTTGGCGGAGGACCGTGGTTAGTGCGTGACTCCGCTGTTTATATCGATTGGGAGAGCGAAGCGCTTAACAAGACCACATTTGTGGAAAAGCGCCACCCGAGATCAGCAGTTGGCATTGCCAGAAACGGCGAAATTCTGCTGGTTACCGTAGATGGTCGCTTTCCAGGCAGTCAGGGAGCGACTCTTGCTGAGCTCGCATCTATTATGCTTAAACTTGGAGCTGTAAACGCCATGAACCTAGATGGCGGTGGCTCGACAACCATGATGGTCGATGGCGTGGTGGTAAATGCCCCGTCGGACGGCAAGGAGCGCCCAATCGCAGACGCTCTGTTAGTATTCTCCGATACCTACAAGGCCAGTGATACTGCAGCTGACCAGGCTCTAGCTATCGTTCCAGGGGTTAGCGCTCCGCTCCTTCCTCCAAACCAGAATGGCGCGACGCCTTCAAGCTCATTGCCGGCAATACAATTTCGTGCAGGCGATCAAATTCCGCTCACGATCCAAGTTCAGCCGGACCTCCAAGCAAACGATACCACCACGCTATGGGGAACACTGGATGGTATGGGGTTTGTGAGCCAGAAGGGTGTGCTGACCTGTATTCATGCTGGACAGGGAACGGTAGTCGCGCAAATATCTGGGCATATTACGCAGCTTGGCTACGTTGTTGAAGCCGGACCACCGGCTATAGTACGAGCAATACTGACACCGATAGCAGATTTTCCGGCATACTATTCACGGTTAACGGTTACAGTTACAGATCGCTTTGGGAATGTGCTTAAATCAGTGCCGGTTACAGTCGATGCTCCTGGTGGAAAGCCAGACGATGCACTTGTTACTGGCGCTAACGGCACGGCAACAACAAACGTAGTGTGGGACGCACTTCCAGGTAAGCGGGTGGCGACGATAACCGTAACAGGATGCAAATCGATATCGATACGACCAAGGGCTGCCGCAGGTGGATCTAGCTCACAGGATCCGGATGATCGACCATGATTAAGCTCGACGAAAAAACTCCCAATATTGAGACAAACAGCCCGGCTCAGGAACAGCTGATCGATTCGTTCGATCGCATTATCGATTACCTCCGCATCAGCGTTACAGACCGCTGTAACTTTCGCTGCGTCTATTGCATGCCAGAGGCGGGCGCTCCAGTGGCGCCATCTGCGGAGATATTGACGAATGATGAGATCCAACGGCTTGTAGCGATTGCTGTTAATCTCGGAATGACCAAAATCCGAATTACAGGCGGCGAGCCACTCCTGCGAAAGGGTCTTGTTGAGCTTGTCGAGTCCATATCATCACACGAGAGAATAAAAGACCTGTCTCTCACGACAAACGGCTATTTGCTTGGAGCGCTCGCAGAAAGGCTGGCGAGAGCCGGTCTGCACCGCGTCAACGTGAGCCTCGACACGTTGAAGCACGACAGGTTTAAGAGAATCGCGCGGCGAGGAGAATTGAAAGAGGTGCTGGAGGGCATCGATGCAGCTGAAAAGGCAGGATTGAGCCCGCTAAAAATCAACTGCGTCGTGATGAGAGGCTACAACGAGGACGAAGTATTGGACTTCGTGAGGCTAACGCTAGATAGGCGGATTGACGTTCGATTCATCGAGCTCATGCCAATAAACTGGTCACAGAATGATGAGATGTACCCGTTACAGGGGGCGCCAACCGCTGCCCCATCCGACGGCGAGCCATTTGGCAGCAAGGGCTCTTCCATCACACTTTACGCGAATTCACAACTTGCAACCTTCAATCAGCTATTCCATGACTCACGCATTAAGAGCGGCGGCGGAATGTTGGACGCAAGCGCGATGAAATCGTCTTTTGTTGCAACGGACGAAATGCGCACAAGCATTGAAGCGACGTTCGGTGAACTTCTGCCTGCTATAATACGGGCGAATGGGCCCGTTAGATCTTACCGCGTAGCTGGCGCTGTGGGGACTGTTGGATTTATCAGCCAGATATCCAACGATATGTGCATCAACTGTAATCGATTGCGTCTGACAGCGGATGGACAGTTGCGCCCATGTCTGATGGCGGATGGAGAAGTGGATCTACGGTCGGCAATGCGAACAGGAGCAACTGACTCAGAGATCGAGGAAATGATACGCATTACGGTTAAACATAAGCCAAAGGAGCACAGATTAGAAGACGGAATTGAGCCCACTGGCCGAAATATGAGCCAACTTGGCGGATAGTGCGTTGCGATCTGTGAGTTTGTAAGGTTAATGAGGCATAAACTAGTACCAGCAAGGCACCAGGCAGGCTCCCTAACAGTTATATGCGGGAGCATGTTTTCGGGTAAAACGGAAGAGCTCATCAGATTAGTTCGCCGCTCTATGCATGCGCGCAAAACGGTCCAGGTGTTTAAATCTGCGCTTGATACCCGATGCGACACAACGGTTATTCGTACGCACGATGGAACGAGTTTTAATGCCATCGCCGTTTCGGATACTGCGACGCTTGCCGCGATGATCACAGCTGACACTCAGGTCATCGGTATCGAAGAGGTTCAATTTCTCGATGAGCCGATCGTTGATCTCTGCACAAACTTGGCTGACAGCGGAGTGAATGTCATCGTCGCAGGACTGGATCAGGACTTCCGCGGTTTACCTTTTACTTTTATGCCCCGTCTAATGGCCCTTGCAGACAATGTTATGAAACTCCATGCAATCTGCAAGGTTTGCGGCGAAGAAGCAAGCCGAACACAACGGCTTGTTAATGGCAGGCCTGCTTCCTGGAACGAGCCGACCATCCTGATTGGCGCAGACGAATCGTACGAAGCCAGATGCAGGAAATGTCACTCAATTCGTGACCTGCCAGCGCAAAACCGTCCGATCGCCAACAGAAAGACGAATGCAAAATCCGGCGAGAAGCCACCGAAACGTGCTGCTATCGCGGAGGCCCCGCCGCTTGAGGATAACGTCGCCGGAAATGAATCCTCGGGGATACAGCTAGAGATGTTCTAGCGGTTGGCTTCCTAATCACGCGCCCATTTGCGTAACGCGTCCGCCAGTTACGGGCAAGTAGGTGCCCGTTACGTATCCTGCAAGATCGCTCAGGTAGAAAACGCAGGCATTCCCAATCTCATCGGCGCTGCCGTGGGTTTTTAGCGGGATCGTCTTAGCAAAGTTAATCGAACCTTCTGAAGTTGGATCGACCTTTTCATCTACCATCCATCCCGGGGCTACCATATTTACTGTAATATTATCCGGACCAAGTTCACAGGCAAGAGATCGAGATATTCCAACCATTGCGCCTTTGCCGGCCATATAGACTGACCAGTTTTGCGGCGACATATTCCAAAGCTCCGTGACTATGTTAACGACCCTTCCACCACCCTGCGCCACCATATATGGCCTGGCAGAACGTATGGTATTTAATACTGCAGTGCAGCCAAATGAGAAAGCATTATCGTAGTCTGACTGCGTTGCCTCAGCAAATTCGCCATTCTGCTTCCCAGCGATCGCATTGTTAACAATGCCGTAAATCGAACCAAACTCTCCAGCTATACTCTCAATCATCGCTTGAACCTGATTCGCCTGAGTTACATCGGCGTGATAAGCCTTTGCAATACCACCGGATCGGGCAATCTCCTCGACAAGATTATCCGCTTTCTCCTTGCTCGCACCGTAATTAACTGCGACCTTTGCTCCGTGGCTGGCCGTAACACGCGCGATTGCCGCACCTAAGCCGCGCGCAGCGCCTGTGACAAGCACAACCTTATTTTCCAGTAACATAGCGGCACTCCATTTGTATTCGCACTAAGGTAAATGCGTCGTTAGCCTTGTGCGACGGGTTTACCGTCGCGGCTCATCAGATTTTGTTTGATTGTCTGTAACTTGAGACGCCATCCCTTTGGCGTTTTCTTCCACACGTCCGTCGAAATCTGCTCACTCACTAGAGTGTGCTTTGCGCCATCAATTACAACGACAAGCGTCTCTTTCTGTTTCACTTCAGCCGTGGCGTTATCGCCCGAAGCCGAGAACCGCACTATCTCAAAGCTCAACTCCTTAACCTCCTTGGTGGCTACGAGCTGCCAGTGAAGATAGTCGGCAACCTGCGCGAAGCGAAGGGTCTTGCCCGAATGCAGTACCAACTTGTAGTCGTCAGAGTAGTGGCTAAGCAGTCTAGAGATGTCGCGCGATTTAGTCGCTGCATCTGCCTGCATGTAGATCGCTTTGATCTCCTGACGTATAGCCTCGACGGGCTGCGTTTGAGAATATGCAGCAGCAGTAAGACAGAACAAAACCACGCCCAGTCCGCTGATCGCTCGGAATTTCAACAGTGCCTCACCTTTCATGAATTTGAAGTATCTTCGAATTGGTGAACATCATGCGCGTTTAAATAGCTTTTCAATCTCGTTATACGACACCGTAACGACGATCGGCCTGCCGTGAGGGCACAGATACGGGTTCTCGGTTTCGGCTAGCTGCTCCAGCAGCGCGCTCATCTCGGGGATCGTAAGGGGATCCCCAGCCTTTACCGCCATTTTACAGGCATTCGTTATTGTAACATGATCTCTCTGGACGAGAAGTCTCCTTGAGATGCTCTGATTCACAAGCTCCTCAATCATATCTCGAAGAATCTTCTCGTATGGCTTGTGCGCGAGCACGGCAGGTACTGCGCGCACGACAAAGCTTTCACCTCCGAACGGTGTGATGTCCCAACCGCTCGCAGCGAAACTATCGCAGTGTTCTGCAAGCAATAGCGCTTCTCGCCTGCTTAGGCCAATTGTCAGCGGGACGACTAGGCGCTGAACAGGAATGCCAAGAGCAAATCGTTTTACAGTCAGTCGTTCATACAGCACTCTCTCATGAGCCACATGCTGATCTATCACCGCAATTCCGTCCGGGGTTAGAGCGATTATGTAGGTATTTAAAGCCTGACCAAGAACTGAAAATTCTCGCAGTCTTTCTGCAAATGGCCTGGGCCGAACTGGCTCTTGTATGTTATCGTCTGTCGGTTCCGTTAACTCACCAGGTAGAAGCGTTTGTTCCAATTCACCTGTCAGTTGCCCACTCTGCACATATGCTTCAACACTCGATAGCAATGGCGAAGTGACAGAAAACGATACATGTGGTCTGGTAAAGTTACCCTCATGATCCACATCTGAGAGTGTAAAGGCATCGGATCGACGAAATGCGGAAGCGGAATGCATCAATCCGGGTATTGCTTGCGTATCGGGTCCCAGCGATGCCTCGGGCAAGGTTATTAACGGCTCCGCCTTTGCCATTGGCACGATCCCATAGTCTAGCAGCGCTCGTTTTATTGCCTGACTTACGGCATGATGCACTTCACCATCCCGAGTGAACTTAACTTCCGTCTTTGTGGGATGCACATTCACATCCACCATGTTGGGGCTTACGTCGACGAAGATCGCTGCGATCGGAAATCGGCCATCCGGTGAGATAGAGCGAAATGCATCTTCGAGGGCGTGCCCAAGCAGGCGGCTCTTAACAGGCCGTCTGTTTACAAAGAACAGCTCATGGGTTCTCCCGGGACGTGTAATATCAGGCGTCGCAATGTAACCAGTAACGCTGAGTCCAGGGGTGTCATGTTGTACGGGGATTAATCGACGTGCCGTTTCGCGTCCCCACACACTTGCAAGCGCGGCCAGGGTACCTCCCTTGCCAGGAGAACTGAACGATTCTTGCTGACCATGTAGAACGCGCAGTGCAACATCCGAATAAGCAATTGCGAGAACGCCAACAGTTTCAATTGCGCGAGACGTTTCAGCGGCTGTGCTCTTAAGGAACTTGAGGCGTGCGGGGGTGTTATAGAACAGGTCGAGTACCTCGACCGTTGTGCCGTCTCGCAAAGCGATGTCGCTAACGGAAACAATATCACCGCCATCAACCTGCAACATCGTTCCGCTCTCATCCGATGACGGCTTAGTTGCAAGTGAAAAGTGTGAAACTGAGGCGATCGATGGCAACGCTTCGCCACGAAATCCGAGGGTATGGATAGAAAACAGGTCATCGGCAGATTGGATTTTACTCGTTGCGTGGCGCTGGAGACTAAGAATCGCGTCGGACCGCGTCATTCCGCATCCGTCATCAGTCACCCTTATCAGCCGTTTCCCACCCTCTTCAAGCGAAACCGTAATCCTGGTGGCGCCCGCATCGATAGCGTTTTCAACGAGCTCTTTTACTGCAGACGCTGGACGTTCCACAACTTCGCCAGCCGCGATTCGGTTCGCCGTATTTTCGTCTAATAGGAACACTCTGTCGGTGGCCACGGGCATCCTGACTATTCGATATGGAGGACGGGGTCTAACAACGCGTCACATTCGACGGTATCTGCATGAGTATATGCAGGAACACAGCAGCATAGGAAAACGAGGGTGGTTGCGCCATTATTTCGGATTTGGTGGCGCTGCCCGGGAAGAATGCCGATCGAGTCTCCTGGCTGTACGGACTGAATTTCATCCTCAATTGCCATCTCACCAGAGCCACTCAGTATGTAGTAAATCTCCTCCGTCTCCGGGTGACGATGGGCTAATGTTGAGGCGCCTGGCGGAAGGGCAGCTTCCGCCAGGCTCTGCCTGCATATCAATGAATTTGCCGGCGCCATCAACTCTCGGATAGTTGAGGTGTCCTTAGTGGTAAATTCCGGGCAATTTATCCGTTTTGTAACGTTCATTACGTGTGTAACACCGATCACTCTCGAATGAGGTGTTTTTTCAGGAGGGCTGCGTGTACGGCCCGCTGAAGCCCATCTGCTGTGAGAGAGTCATTCAGCGCTAGGATTGTGCCTGAGTCCCCATCAATCAGGATCTTCTTTGGCAGCGCATCGACGCCGTACAGCTTTGCAACTGCGGAGTTCCAAGATCCTCCATCATAAATCTCGGGCCATACCATGCCAGCTTGTTGGCAAAAGTCGAGAACAGCCTGTAACTGGTTTGGCTTATCAAGAGAAACACCAAGAATACTGAAACCACTGTTAGCGTACTGGTTGTAAACACTTACCAGTGAAGTCATTTCGGACGTGCTCTTTTCGTTAGACGTCGCCCAAAATGACAGCAGGACAACATGATGTTTGAAATCGGTTGGGAAGTGAACGGTCTTGCCATCTGTCAAGGTCGCGGTAAAATCGATCGCATCCGCCCCCACTGTGAACTCGTCAGCCGAAATTGCGCCTTCAGGTCGCCCATCAGACGGCCTCAATGCGATGATAGTGCCCGCAGCATCGACTGAAGACACTTCATATACAACGCCATTGAAACGAAACGGTTTAGCTAAGTCAAACGATTCCTTGCGTGGATCAAACTTGCCGTCGTCGTTCTTGTCAATCAATAGTTTGACAAGCGGCTGCTTATCGTCAGCGTGAACGTAGTTGTTGTATATTTCACCAGCAGAGAGATCCACGAGAGATATTTTGAACTGTTTACCGGACGCATTGATTGTACCGACACGCTGGACGCCGATCGAATAGTCTAACTCATCACCAAGCAGCGTAAAGAGTACCGGGCAGTTCAATGTCTTTGTATCAGTTCCTGTACCATATTTTGCCGTCAGAGGTATCAGTGCGCCGATAGGTACAGATCCTTTTCCAGAAGTTGAAGTCGATGGTGTCACAGCTCTGCGCGATCCGTCATCTCCAAACTCGCTGAGCGGGCGAAGCGGATGAAAGTCCTGCTTTTCAGTAATCGAACCAGTGCCCGCAATATCGACATACAGCACAGGAAGCTTATCACCTGCAAAGGTATCCAGTACGATAGTGACCCGCGATTGAGCGGCGGAACCTAGTGTAATGGAACCATAGAGCGGACTGCCATGATACATCGGCTCCTTATTAATTGATGCTGGTTTCTTAGCCGAGAGCTTAATCGAATGCGGAACCGCAGCCTTTATGCTCTCGACCGGAACGGGAGACAGGTGACCGACAAGAACTTCGTCTGCGTGCCCAACCTGGGCCGTGCCAAGCAGAGT
>CAIXIX010000118.1 GCA_903919615.1 uncultured Chthonomonas sp. | reverse complement strand
GAACTTGGCAGCTGGTGCGGTGGTAATATCTACCGAGGACTACTGACAGGGCTCAACGACGCATTTGTAATTGATGGGGCGACTCGATCGGCGCTGATAACCGATGACCCTACTTGCGAAACGATAATAGTTCCCTTCTTGCGGGGAAGGGATATCAAGCGATGGTCGACCGATCGACCGGATCAGTGGCTTCTCATGGTCCAATCATCCGAGAACGCAATTCATCCTTGGAGCCACTTGCCAGAACAGGAGGCCGAAGCCCTTTTTGCAAAGACTTACCGATCTATACATCGACGATTTTCCACTTATCGCAATGAGTTGATCGCCCGGCAGGACCAAGGCAAGTTCTATTGGGAACTGAGGTCGTGCGCCTATTGGCACACGTTCGTCGAACCCAAGATCATGTGTCCAGACATTGCAGATCGCCCGCAGTTTACCTATGACACCGAGGGTAGTTATATTGGCAACACTGCCTACATGTTGGCTGGCGTTGCACCATGGGTTCTAACCGTACTAAACAGCAGCGTGATATGTTGGTATTACGCGCAGATTAGTCCGCAGATTCAGAATGGGTATTTCCGGTTCTTCACACAGTACTTAAGTCAAATCCCGATCCCAGCCGTTACCAGCGAACAAGTTTGCGTTCTGATGCTAATCACAGAGATGTTGCTTAGCGACGCAGCTTCGCGACCCAAATGGGAATGGCTTGCGAATGGCCTCGTTTACGAACTCTTCTTCCCCTCCGAGTTCGACGTGCCGCACAAACTCAGTCTCTTCTCGCTATTGGACCAGCTCGGCCTGTATTTGCCGGCAGACGCGGAACCCGCACAAGTCGCTGCGCTTGTACAGCAGGCGCAGACGCTTTCAGCCATCATATTCCGAAATGATCATCCGATCTACCGGGTGCTATTCGATATGCAGGCGCTGCCATTTGTCCGGATTATCGAGGGCAAGGATTGATCATTGAAGATAAAGACGCTGACACTAAACAACTTCCGCGCCTTTCCCGGCCCTGCACCGGTAACAATCGATCTGGCGGGAAAGAACCTGCTTGTATACGGGGAAAATGGATCAGGAAAGTCGTCGATTTTTCATGCACTCAAGTATTTTTTCTCAAATTCCGACCGAACGTTCCTATACCGGCTCCCCGACGAAAGCGCACGTAATCAATACTCGAGTGATCCGAGTTGCAGCATCGCAATCAAGTTTGATGACGGCACGCCGGCTTTGGTATGGAGTAGCGATGTTCGAGCTTCAGTCGCGACCCGACGCGATACCCGTGTCGACGAGGCGGCTCTCAGGGCATCGTTTCTTGACTACCGTGCGTTATTGAAGACCAATTTCGTACATGGCGCCGGGCAAATAAACCTATTTGATGTAATCGTTGGTACCATCCTCGCGGATTACCCGGTTGCAATCGCCGGCGGCGAAACCAGGACACTAATCGAATTGTACGCCGACGCCGAGTTTGCGATTCCGCGCGGTGATAGCTTGGATTACCCAGAAATCGTTGAAGATTATATCGGTGCATATGTTACCAGCAACAACCATTCGGATAGAGTGCTCGCTGCAATAGACAAGTTTAGGCGCGATTTCAACAACGCACTCCGGGCCGCCCTTAATGATCTGGTACCTGTCGTCAATGACTTTCTTGCTGGCTTGTCGGCGGAAGGCCTCAAGCTTGTCGGGTTCGAGTTTGACTCTCTAGTTTACAACCGGAAGCTCAAAAAATTTGACGGTGCAACTATCTTTCCACGGGTTACGGCGGAGTCATATGCGCCACGAGTCCTGCAAACCTTCTTGAACGAATCCAGGCTCTCAGCCCTTGGCCTCGCCTTGTACCTGGCTGGGCGCTTCCAAGTTGTACCTGCAAACTCGAGCGAGCTCGGCGCAGGCAATACTGGCCCACTTAAGCTCTTGGTGCTGGATGACGTCCTAATGGGCATCGACCATTCCAACCGCCTACCGTTACTGCGCCTTCTCGAACAGCGCTTTGCTGATTGGCAGATCGTCCTATTAACGCACGATCGAGTGTGGTTCGAAATGGCGCGACATGAGATCTGGAGTAAATCTGCTTGGTCCTGCCTCGAAATGTTCACGGGTTCAATAACGCAGAGCGATGGTGGTGGAGCGCCTGTGTCAATACATTGTCCGACGATTCACGGAGACCACCACACAAGTCTTTCATTGCCCAAGGGACTTCTTGAACATGCGGCAAGGTTTCTCGAACGAGGTCATTTAGCGGCCGCCGGAAACTATACGCGAGCGGCATACGAAGCTGCACTGCGCACCACGTGCCACGAGTTTGGCATACCAGTGGCGTACAACGTTGACCAACGCCGGATAAAAGCCGACGTGTTCCACGGGGCCGTAGCCGAATGGCTGTCGAATAAACCACAAGAAGCTAGATCTGAGTTTGGAGATCTGATGAAGGAACTTGAATTCCATCGCGGTATCATCTTGAACCCGCTATCACACCCGTTTCCAGGGTCAATTAATAGAGGCGAGCTCGAAAGCGCTTTACGGGCTGTCGAACGCCTGTCCGAACTAACGCGGGCCGGGTTAAGCCAGAACCCGCGTAGAATAGAATTTGTTCGTGCGATCTTAGGTAAGTCAGCGCCGATGCCGGAAGAGTTGATAAAGGCGTTGGCTACACTCAAGAGCGTGTTCGAAAGCACGCTGGAATCGTATTGTCGCGGCAAGATCACGGTGACATATAGAAAAGGTCGACCGAGCTTCGCCACATTTTGGAGCGCGCTAAAGAGGCAGAACCCACCAGGCGAGCAAATAGTTAACGTTCTCCTCAACAATCCCGCGCAAGTAGCATTGATAGACACCTGGCTTGTGGCAGAGAGGCCTGACCTTGCGACTCTGGATCGGGCGACGCTCCGGAAGCTCACCCAAGCCGTAATCCGTGATGGCGGCTTGAAAACCATTTTCGAGAAAGAGTAAGATTTAGGCTTCGCAACGTCGCCAAATCATCGACGGAGACCTTCACGTAGACAAACGGGCTACGGAACCTAGCTTGAATATTCGAAGTACTAAATACCCCCGGGACGATATTAGGGAAAGGCAGGTAGGACAAACGGAGATGTGCGCCCGCAAAACGAGCGCTGATCAGCGCTCTCGATCCGTCGCGCAAGGCCTTTCTTAATCCCTGGAGTTACGGTGCGGGTGAGCCAGTCGTGAAGATCGAGGTGCAACAGGCGATTGATGCGGTCAAGGCGTTGCAGGGGTTGTGAGGCGAGCATAATTTCGGCAGCCAAAAATGCGCCGCCGGTAGAAAACAACTCGCTAAAATAAAAGGCCAGAAGTAACCGACAGGCGCGTCAACGGCCGAAGTATTATTGTGACTTCTACCGGGGAAACCAGATATTCCAGTAGACGCGTTTTGAATAGGGAATAATTTCGATGCCACACAGTTATAACGATTATAGGCTGAAGGCGCTCGTGGCAGCACGAGATTTTGCAGAACGATTAAAGAGACACGCCTTGGACAGAGCCGTGGAGCGCAGAATAGCACTTGCGGCGCTGAAAGCTGCTGAAACAATCGACCGCGCTGTGCCACTGTTTGCGAGCAATTACCGTCGATTGGGCGAAGACCTCGTCCTAAATGCTCTCATGGATTCAGCAACCGCGCCGGATCAACAGCAGGCGATTCTTCAGTGCATCGCTTCCGAACTGCTGCCCCAAATTGTTGTACTCTGCTTTCGCAATATACGCGTGACACCACCAATATTATCCCCAAGCCTCGAACAAGACGTTCTGCAAGACGCTCACATTCTTGTTGCGACAAAAATAGCCAGCAGTTTTAAGTACACGGGACCCGATAAGCTCAGAAAGTACTTGAACAACGCTGTCCGCTGGGCATACATTGATAATATCAAGCGAGAATCTAAGCACATTCCCAATAATGGCGGGCGAGAAGCGGACAGAGGCGGTGACGTAAACAGCAATACACACCATGGCGGCATGAGTGCAGTTCACCATTTCAGGGTTGATAGGAGCGAAACCAAGCAACCCGATTACGTGCACTTTTCAGTATCAGCACCTATGGGAGTTGCTAGGGGCATTCTATTTCGGATTGATGTATGGGCCCATTTGGAAACGCAACGCCTGGAAGTGCTGGAGCGCGCAAAATCTCTCGAGCTAGGTCCTGGTAGGCAGCTGAATAGCAAGGGGCCATTTAAGGTTGCAAGGGATTCCTATTTGACGCTGGCCCTTGAAATCTCAGGCATCACGAAAAAACGGTTTGAGGACTCTCTCACCTGGGTCGGTGAAATTGCTAATGCAACCTTTGACCTTAAGTTGCCTAAATCAGCAACAATTGGTGAAAAACTAGCCACCGTTCGGATCCGTGCAGGTGTCATGGAAATTGCCCGACTGAATTTTGTGATATTCGTCGGCGACGCAACACTGCCAGTCGACCTGTTGCACGTGCAAAATCTGGCTGAAAGTGCGCAGCCACTCTGTTTGAAAGTGCGCAGCTGTTCTGGTTGAAAAATCGCACGGATTCTGCTTGAAAGTGCCCGGCG
>CAIXIX010000117.1 GCA_903919615.1 uncultured Chthonomonas sp. | reverse complement strand
TGCCGTTACAATCGTAGTTCTATCTTTCGATGATGGATGAACCTTGGCCAGCTGCTTAAGCGTCACAGGTACGCCATTGCGCTGAGCTACGACGATATCACCTAGCGCATCTAAGGCCTCCACCTGTCCGGACACCAAGATCTGCGTCTGCTGGAACTGTCGGTCCACCAAGCCCACGGAGCGAACTTCGTTTGACTGCGTAAGTGCCTGCTCTACATCTGGCAATGCAAGCTTAAATGCCGCTAAACGCACCGGGTTTACGTCAACCGCAATTTCGGGAATTCTTCCTCCCTGAACAATAACTCGCGCAACCCCGGGCACCCTACTCAATCGAGGTTTGAGCGTATAACTGGCGAGGTTCCAAAGCTCTTTCTGCGAGAGCGTACTTGACCTTAATGAGACACCGTATATTGGGAATACTGTTGGATTCATGCGCTCGACACTCACCTTCGTGTCTAAAGGCAGAATGGCATGCGCCTCGCTGATTTTGCTGTTGACTAGTTGCATCGCGAGCATCATGTCGGTGCCCCAGGCGAAATCAATCGAGAGCTCGGCAGCACCGCGATTGATTTGGGAGTGAATTCTGGTAACACCAGGAACGGTAGCAATCGCCTCTTCTAGTGGCCGTGACACGGCGGCTTCAACGATATTAATCGGCCGATCACCTGCATCTGCTATTGCGACAAGTCTTGGGAACGTCACATCCGGCAGGATCGACACTGGAAAACTACGTAGGAGAGCAATCCCGACCAGACAGAGCGTAACCGTAACGAAAAGGACTGGCTTTATTGAACGCGCAGCAAGGCTGGCTAAACTCATTTCTTCTTCCCTGCGCTTTCAGCGTCACCCTTGCCTGCCTCCTTTTTATCAGCCTCTGCCTTCTCTTCCTCAACCTTGGCTCCTTCGGAAAGCTCATACTGGCCCAATATAATTAGCTTTGTGCCTGCCTTCAAGCCCGTGGAGACTTCCACCATGCCAGCCTGTTCTGAGGCAACTGTAATGGCAATTCGATGCGCAACTCCATCGTTTCCGAACTGATAGACAACGCTGTGACCGTCTCTGTTGATGATGGCCTGCTTTGGCACAGAAACGGCTTGGGGATGTACTGTAGTGACGATCTCGACCGAAGCAAACTGTCCGGTTCTTAGTTTGCCCTTCGGCGCTGACAATGCGACACGCACCGACATCAGGTTGGTTTGAGGATCAACCTGACCAACACTCAGAACGGAACCGTAGAAAATCGTCCCCGGACTATCGGCCGTTCGCACCCTGGCTGCAAATCCCGTACGGACAAGCTCACCCTGATCTGCTGGTAGGTATCCCACAAGGTTAAGGGCACGATTGTCGGTTACTTCCAGTATCGGTGTGGTTGTATCCGCGTAGTCACCGGAATTCAAGGTGCGTTTCGTCACAATTCCGCCAATCGACGATCTAAGTTCCGAGTATTTCGCCAACTCACTTGCCGAGGCATAGTCCGCCTGCTTCTGCGTTACCGTCTGTCTGGCCGCCTGTGCCTCACTCTTCTTCGCCTCAACCTGCAGTTGAGCCTGATCCGCCTGTCGCAATGCAGCCTTTGCCTGCGCGACCTTAGCATCCCCGGTTAGCCTCGCCTGCTTTAGGGTTTGTTGTGCAAAGGTCACACGCAGTTGCGCAGCCTTTAGGTCTTCTGCTCGCGCACCGACGCGCAAAAGGCTTTCCTGCTGCTGTGCAGAACCCAGCACCGCAATTGCAACGTCTAGAGCCGTAACAGCGTCTTCCAGTTGTCGTTTGGCGACGACTCCCTTATCGTAAAGCAAGCGACTACGATCTAGTTCTATCTGCGCTCGATTTCTAGTTGCCAGCGCCTGCGCGGTTGTATGGACGGCCTGTGCAATCTCCTGCGGTCGCGCGCCAGCCTTTGTTTTGTCAAAGTCGGTCTCGGCTGCCTGGAGCGAGGTTTGAGCCAGCTCTACACCTGTGTCTCGATCCTGTAGCGCTGCTTCATAGTTAAGGCGAGCGATGCGCACCGAGTTGTCCTGATCGGCAGCAACCGCCTCAGCAGAGAGTTCTGTCTGGTTTGCTTGAGTCTTGGAAACAGTGAGCGCAGCCGCTGCGCTCACGGCCTGCATCTGTTGGGGCTTGTTGTCGATGCGCGCAACAATTTGCCCAGGCTGTATCAGATCACCCTCTCGAACAAGGACCTCAGCGATACGTCCAGGGGTTACTGCAGCAACGTGCACAATTGCACCCTGTGCAGCCACGATTGTTCCCTGCGCCATTACGGTGCTCTCTATCGAGTGAACTTCCGATATGCAGGTCTTTACGAGAGACGCATGCTCTTCCTTCTTATCATCGCCCGAGTCGCTTGCTGCGGGTCGTTTACAGCCTGAAGTGTTTATTGCCGCGATCGTTATACTGCCGATAGCAAATGCCTTCGCCACATGAATTGCACGCCGTCTCTTCAGCGCGCCGTACATGCGAGCTTCATGTGACATCATGGTATTTTGCCTCCGGTTGCGCGATCCAGCGCTGCACGCGCTGTCTGGTAAGCGGCAAGCGAGCGCAAGTAATCTGTCTGTTCTGAAACATAAATATTCTGAGCATCCACGACTTCAAGGTACGAATTGGCGCCTTTCTGATAGCCCAATTGTGCCATTTCGTAAAGTTCCTGTGATCGTTTTATGCGTGTTGTCGTAAACGCCTCAACGGTACGTCGAGCCTGCATCCAGTTTCTGAACGCAGTCGCAACGTCGAGCAGCGCTACCCGCTCTGCCTCCTCCACAGCCCCTTCTTGCTCCGTTACAGCTGCGTGCGCCGATTTCGCATCGTTGCGGATTTTGCCATAATCCAGCAGTGGCATCGTTAGCCCAACGGTAATTGTGCTGCCGCCGGTAGATGGATCGACGACGGAGTGGTTTGCCGAAATGGCCAGATCAGGCTGCAGTTGGATACGCGCCGAATGCAGCGCGGCCTGCCGCGACTCAAGTGTCATCCGCGCGGATCGCAGTTCTGGTCGATTTTCGAACGCCAACTTTATCAAGGCGTTAAGTTGAAGACTTTCCGGGGAGTATTTAAGTGTATCGGTTAGTGATATTTCGGTGTCCTGGGAGAGCCCACTTAGGCTCTTTAGGTTCGCATATGTATTCTGCTGCTGCGTATGTGCCTGTTCCAGTGCCTCCTGCGCCCGGCTCAATTCAATTTGACTGCGAACCACATTGCTCCTCGCCACATCTCCGGCTCTGTATTGCACCCCGGCCGCGGCATCAAATGCTTCCGTACGCTTTAGAGTATCCTCTGCTAGCAGCAGTTCCCTATCCGAAAGTAAGGCTTCGTAGTACGAAGACTGCACTTGAAACTTAAGATCCAGAAGCGTGCCATGCGCGTCTGCGACAATCGCCTTTTTCTCACCGTTGGCTTCACGCGCCCGCTGCCGGACTTTATCCCCCATCTCTAACGTCTGCGAGATGATTAGGCCATCCCCGACAGCTCCGGTATTCTGACCAAAGACCTGGGCGACGGTAAGCTGCGGATCTTGCTGAACCGACGCGCTTTTGGCGCGTGCTGTCGCGCCTTCAACTCGCGCTTTTACGACCTTCGCTATGGGATTGTCATGTTCGGCCAGCCGGAGAGCATCTTGTAGAGAGAGATTCTGTTTTGCCTGGGCCGAAGCGTTAGGCGCGCCGAAAAGGATGAGGACGCTTGTCGCTAAAGCTGCGCCTCGTGGTAATGAAATCAACCGTTCCCCCTCCAACTTTGCCAGATTCCGACCGCAGTGGCAGATAAGCTTCACTTGAACGTTGCCAAATTACTCCGGAATAACGTTATTGAAGCGACACAAATCCGCTTAAGACTGACGAGCCAACCGACATTACAGTTACGATTATCCTAGCTGGTCGGCGCAAAGCGCAACGGCCTGATTACTACGATCGCGGTACATGTGATTGTGCTCTAACAGCTGTTGTGTGAATGTAAATCGGGCCCCACAATATTATGAATCCTGTAGAGCCCACATCGGGGCATTGTTAGATTAGCTTGTCATGAAGAAGACAGGAGGTCTGCTGCGTAATACGCAGGATTAAGTGTTTCGCCTGTCGCATGCTGCAGCCATGCATCCCAACGCCGCACAGCTCCGGGAGCAAACAGCTCACTCTTCATCCAGTTGCCTACCAACGGGCTGGATATCAGAGCACGGTCAGGGTCGGCCGCATCCGACAGCACGGCTGTCCTGAGATAGTGTAGAAGCTGGGAAGCGGTCATCTCCCCTAGAAGGTAGTTGTGGTAATAAACAGGCGCAGTCGCGATATGAATTTTTGCGGCCCACATTCCTTTGCGCCTGTCCACTTCTGGGCACGATATGTTCTGATATCGCTCCACGAGGGTCCACCAAAGAGCGTCTAGATCCTGGTCTGGGTCTTGGTAAAGCGCTCGTTCGAAATGGCACATCACGAAACACCAGCGCATAAACACAAGCAAACTATCCTTCATCTCTTTCCGTGCCTGTGCTGCTATCGAGCTTGCTGCAGAGGTATCAACGCCAGCATATTCATGCAGCCAAGGAGCGCTCTTAGTGAGCCGCCCCATATAGAGAGCAATGGCTTCTGTCGTTAGAGTGTGTGCCGGACCGCGCAGAATGTACGGCAGGCTTCGATCGACAAATTTGTCATATACGGCATGCCCAAACTCATGAAGCGTGGTACTCATCCACCTCTCGTCCGGCCGGTTGTTGCACAACACCCTTATGTCACCGTTACGATCGACATCCATGCAGAACGCATGCTGACACTTATTTTCGCGCTCGTAGAGGTCGGCCTTCAACAGGAGATCATCCACCGGGAGCGCGATCTGCTCGAAAAACCGGGCCGTAATACTCTCCAGATCCATGGCTTCAAAGTAACGGTCAAGTTTCGCGGCCCCCGGCCCTGGCTCCTGAAAAAAGCGGTTCGCATGGTGCCATGGCTGCAGGTCTTCGGATAGGACGCCGAAGCGAGACGCCAGTTCGGCGTCAAGCTTAGATTTATATTCGATCCATAAGGATCTGCTGTTCTCGAAGAGGCTATCGAGAAGCTCAAAGAGCTGAAGCTCATCCTGCTCTTGTGAGATCAGGCTCATCGAATAGTAGTTTTCGAAGCCAAGCCTTTTCGCTTCTCGATTTCGCAGCCGCACAAGTTCCAGCACACGATCCTCGACTTCACAGCCCACGCCCCGGGAGGCTATCCAAACCTCTTTACGAAGTGCAGAATCCTGGCTGTTAATCAAAATATCATCGATCTCATTGTCGCTGACAGGCTTGCCACCGATGGTGGGACGATAGGTATTAAACTTCTCTTCAATCGAGACCTCAAGCGCAACGATCTGCTCAATTGTCTCGTCGGACATCTGTGATGTTCGAAATGCGTTCATCAGCAGGATATGCTGACGCTCCAGCAGCGAATCGGAAAGCTGCTGCGATTCGATGCTGCAAAGCTCGTCAAATCGATCCGACCGCGCATAAACTCGCTCGATCGCGGCGCTGAGATCAGCGCACCTCTCCTGCGATTCGGCGCTGCTCGTCGTCTGAAGATCCCAACTCGCAAGTGCGTATTGCACCTCCAGATGCTCGATCTCGGCTACGTGCCGTTCAATAAACAAGCGCATCCGCGCATCCATATCATTCATTTAATCACCCAAAATCCCTTTGGTTCATGCGTGACGCTTTTGCTGAACCACTTCGTGAACTACATTTCCGGCGACGTCTGTCAGTCGGTAGTTTCTGCCGTTAAAGCGATACGTGAGCCGCGTATGATCGATGCCAAGCTGGTTCAATATTGTGGCGTGAAGATCGTTAATGCTCACACGGTTAACCACAGCCTTGTGGCCAAGCTCATCCGTCTCCCCATGGTGCACGCCGGCGCGAACACCTCCGCCAGCCATCCAGGTAGTAAATGCGTGCGGATTGTGGTCTCTTCCTGTACCGCCCTTCTGCACCAGCGGCAGTCTCCCGAACTCGCCGCACCATACAACCAGTGTTGAATCGAGCAGGCCACGTTGTTTGAGGTCCGTCAGCAGCGCCGAAATCGGCACATCTGTTTCACCACCAAACTGCCTGTGGTTATCTGCAATATTCGTGTGGCCATCCCAGCTTCGCTCGTTCTCCTCACCACCACTATATATCTGTACGAATCTAACGCCGCGTTCGACCAAACGCCTCGCCATAAGGCACTGTTTGCCGAAGTGCGCGCAGCGCTTGTCGTCGAGCCCATATAGCTTCTTAATCGCGGCAGGTTCACTATCGTAGTTCAGCGCATCCGGCGCGGCGACCTGCATTCGATATGCCAGTTCAAAACTCTCAATTCTTGCTGCGAGAGCAACGTCCGCATCGCTTTGCTGAAGATTGTGCTGGTTGAGCTTCGACAGAAGATCGAGCTGCCGGCGCTGCTGAGTATCAGACATCTGACCGTCTCGCACGAGGTTTGCGATTGGAGCACCCTGTGCGGCTAGCGCCGTACCCTGAAATACCCCGGGGAGAAAGCCTGAGCTCCAGTTCTGCGAATAGCCCTTTGGAAGTCCTCTGCCAAGCGTGTCGTACATCACTACAGAGCCTGGCAGGTTCTGGTTCATCGTGCCCAGTCCATACGTCACCCAGGACCCGACGCTCGGGAAACCCATCCGACTGAAACCGGTGTTGATCTTGAACAGAGCTGGAGAGTGATTGTTCGTATCGGTATAGCACGAGTGAATGAATGCCATATCATCGACATGGTTCGCGAGGTTCGGGAAGATCTCAGACACCCACGCGCCCGACTGTCCATGCCGCGTGAACGTAAATGGCGATTTCATGATGGGCCCGACACTGCCGGTGAAGAAACCGGTATCGGCATCGAAGCCCTTTAGCTCTGTTCCGTTGTGCTTCTCAAGCTCAGGCTTGTAGTCCCACGTATCCACCTGACTGGGTCCGCCATTCATGAATAACCAGATAATGCTCTTCGCGTGCGCGGGAAAATGGCCCGGATGTGGCGCCAGTGGGTTAAGTGAGCGCACACCGGCGTCGCCGCGTGCTGCCTCATCACTTAGCAGCCCCATCAACGAGAGCATGCCAAATCCTGCTCCAGCGCGCTGCAACATCTCCCGGCGGCTAAGTGACACTGTGTGTTCGATTACATCCCCGATTTGCGTATACGAAGGCGAATTTTCAAATTCAGATCGAGACACTGCTACCATCCAATCTGCCAATGCGATCTCACGGACTAATCTATGTAGACAAACTCGTTCAAGCTTAGCAACACCTGGCAGAAGTCCACGAACGCAGATTCAGCCTCGGCGCTTGTGTAGGTTGCCGATTGTGAGTTGACAAACCGCGTCGCCTCGCTAAGCTCAAGCGCATCGGGCAGGCGGCCGAGCGTAAGAAGATACGCACGACGAATTGCGGCCACCTGTGTAGGAACGCCAGATGCCGGCGACACCGAATAGACCGTACTATCCTCAGCATTAGAAGTGGCTCTTCGTGCTAGAGCCCTCGAAACTTCTCGCGTTCGTGCGCTATTGAGCATCAATAGTGCCTGCGGGGCTACCGTGGTGGTGTCACGAGATGCGATCGATTGAAGCGCATTTGGGGCGTCGAATAGTGTCATCGAAGGAATTAGCTGGCTTCTTTTGATAAAAAAGTAGATGCTTCTGCGGCGCTGCTTCTCGTCAAGAGTTCCAGGACCAAACATTGTGGTATCAAGGAGGCCGCTCACTGCGAGCATGGAATCGCGAATAATCTCCGCCTCGAGTCGCTGTCGACTATGGCGCCAGCACAGCTTGTTTTCCGGATCTATGTGCTGCCGCGCCGGGTCGCTCGCGCTAGCCTCCAAGTAGGTGGCGCTTGTCATCATGAGTTTATGGATGGGCTTTAGTCGCCATCCGTTGCGAACAAGCTCATTTGCAAGCCACTCAAGCAGCTCTGGGTGGGCGGGACGGTCCCCCTGGGTTCCAAAATCGCTGGCCGTGGCTACAATACCGTGTCCAAAATGGTGCTGCCACATTCGATTGACAATAACGCGTGCAAGAAGCGGCCCAGCGCCAAGGCGAGTATCGGTGAGCCAGTTTGCGAGGGACCTGCGCCGGTACGATGTCTTGCTGTCGACGGGCGGCCTATCAATCCAATTACTTTCACGGCTATTCCCACGCATGAGCACCTGTAAAAACGCCTGCGTCGCAACCCCATTTTTCTGATTCGGGTCGCCCCGTTTGAGGAAGTGAGTCTGGTCCAGGTAGTCGCCACCCTGCGTGTGGGTCCGGATCGCTTGTACGCCTTCGCTACAGATCATCGCTTTCTGTATGTGCGGCTTCGGCTCCATCGCAAGCTGAGCCTGAAGGGCGTTATTGCGCTGCGTCCAGCCCTGGTCTGTGAGGCGATACCAGTTCATCAGTACAGTGCGATGCGATATCGAGAGTTTTATGAAGCCCTCGGTATCAAGCACGCGACGTGCTCTCACAAGCGCCTCGTCCTGACCGTTTCCGACTAGGGGAGCCTTACTTCCGAGTGTTGAGATGCCAAGACGAAATCGGCCGATGTTGTGTCCTGTGTTGGTGTTGAACTTGAGAGTAAACGTCAGGATCGATCCTGAACTGAACCCAATAGGCGACGCAGTATCGAATACGGCAGCCTGGTCTTTGCCGAACTGGGGATCTATCGCCCATGCCGAAACCGGGTCGTTATCGATAGCAGCGCGGACTGGCAGCCCGGCCTGCTCGAAGGTCGCTCTGGGATTTGTTAGGCCGACGCCAACAGATGTGCCTCCCGCCGCATTCGCGACAGACACCTTAAAATCGGATAGCGCAAAGTTGCCGTTGTCGGCTCTGCCGGGGCCTCCCCGGACCAGCGGCGCATCGGCAAGTGCTTCGAGTCGAATTGCGTTTATTCCCTGCATCCCAACGTGGGCAATGAGCGTATACGTATCGCTTACCCCGTTTGCGCCGCCAACACGGACTGAACCATCTTCCTGCGGAGTGAATGTGGCGCCCGCCGCCGAGCGACAGTCGATGTTCCTAAGCTGGTACCAGGAGGAGGCTTCTACAGGTTGTTTCGCCGACTTTGCCCAGGTTTCGAACTTCGATGGCAGTTCAGTGGACTCATACTTGCTGAGTTCCTCCTGGAGCCCTTTCACGCGAAGATCGTGTGCGGCCTTTGCTTTTCGGTACCCATCCGGATCGATGTCCACATCATAATCACTCCGCACAGTGGTAGTAAACGTGGAAAGCAAACGGTAATAGTCTTTCGACGGGATGGGGTCATATTTGTGATCGTGGCAGCGCGCACAGCCCATGGTGAGGCCCAGCATGGTGAGGCCGGTTGTCGAGAGCATGTCGTCCAGCTCATCGTACCGCTCCTTCTCCACCTGGTTCTTGGTGATCTGAGTTGCATGCGTGCCCGCACCGAGAAATCCGGTGGCCATCATGGCATCGGGAATTTCGGGTGCGATTTCGTCGCCAGCGATCTGCCACTTTACAAAGGTGTTGTATGGCAGGTCAGAGTTGAACGCTCGGATTACAAAATCGCGATAAGTATACGCATTTGGGCGATCGTAGTCCTGTTCGTATCCGTGGCTTTCGGCATATCTCGCAAGATCGAGCCAGTGTCTTCCCCAACGCTCCCCGTAGTGCGGGCTGGCAAGTAGCCGGTCTATCAGGCGCGGATAGGCATCCGGCATGCGATCGGCAATAAACTCTGATACTTCTCTGGGTGTAGGAGGGATTCCAGTTAGATCCATGCTCGTCCGACGTATGAGGGTGCGCCGATCCGCTACATCATTCGGTTTGATGCCAGCTTTAAAGAGCCGTGAGAAGATGAAGTTGTCGATCGGGTTGCGCGCCTGAGCGGCACGCCGAACGGCTGGAGGTATGGTTGGAGGCGTAACCGTAGCAAGGGGTTGAAATGCCCAGTACTTTCGTCCCTGTTCGAGCGTAAGGCCGTGCATTTTAGAAGCGACGGTGGCAGTTGGTTTGCCGATACGAGGGTCCGGAGCTCCAATTCTGATCCACTCATTTAGGATCGCGATTTCGTTCACCGGCAGTTTGCCGCCGGGCGGCATTTGCAGCGAGGTGTCTGCATAACCTACCGCGCGTATCACCAGACTTTTGTCCGGATTGCCAGGTATCAGCGCCGGGCCATGCGAACCGCCTTTGAGCGTGCCATCACGAGAATCGAGCCCAAGCCCGCCCATGAGTGATTTTGCATTTGCAGAATGGCACTCATAGCACCGCGCGGCCAGCAGCGGCCTTACCCGTTTTTCGAAGAATTCGAGCCCGTCTCTTTGAGACGTATTAGCCTGCTGAGCGGCCGCGACCAAAGTAAGCGCTGCAGTTGATAACAGCAAGATCGCGAGTGAGCAATGAGCAGGGTTTATTGACAGTATGTATCGAGCAAATTCAGCACGACTACGCTTTAAATGCATGCTTCTCTTCTCGGGTAATTAGGATCGGACAGAGACATGCACATTGGGCGCATGCAGGCAGAGATTGGTTGTTGGGAAGGGGATATCCTCCTGCGAAACCAATTGGGACGCTAGCGGAAAGAGGAACTGCAGTGAGAGCCCTGCCCTACCGGCGACGGAGCTCCGGGCTCCAGTTTGATGTGTAGAGTCCGCAGCCCCGTCTGTGGGAGTGTCGCGATGTACCGGAGACGGAGCGTCAGGCTCCAACCCTATACGTCCTGGAGGCCGCCGTGAAGGTAGTTCTCG
This sequence comes from uncultured Chthonomonas sp., assembly GCA_903919615.1. Lineage (GTDB taxonomy): Bacteria > Armatimonadota > Chthonomonadetes > Chthonomonadales > Chthonomonadaceae > CAIXIX01. Next base: position 5,680 of record CAIXIX010000117.1, on the reverse strand, counting down.
TACGACGCGAGATCGAGCAGACCATGCCCGGAGAGATTGAACAGCAGTACCCGCTTCGCGCCTTCCTCTTTGCACTTGAGGGCCTCATTAATAACGGCCGCAATCGCATGGGAAGACTCAGGCGCAGGAACGATTCCCTCTGTGCGCGCAAACTGAACCGCCGCCTCAAACACCTTTGTCTGCTGATATGCCTCTGCTTCCATGAGGCCAAGCTGAAGCGCATGGCTTACCATTGGCGACATGCCATGATACCGCAAGCCACCAGCGTGGATGGAGGGAGGCATGAAATCGTGCCCAAGAGTGTACATCTTCATGAGGGGCGTTGTTTGAGCCGTGTCGCCGAAGTCGTACCTCAATTCTCCCTGCGTGAGTGATGGGCAGGCGGAAGGCTCAACGCCAACGATTCGGTACTGTTTTCCATCCACTACTTTCCGGCGAATGAATGGGAAGGTAAGACCGGCGAAGTTGCTTCCCCCTCCGCAGCATCCGAAGATGACGTCTGGCTCTTCACCCGCTATTTCCATCTGTTTGATGGTCTCTTCGCCTATCACGGACTGGTGCAGGCAGACATGGTTGAGCACGCTTCCGAGCGAGTACTTGGTATTCGGAGTCTTTACCGTATCTTCAATGGCCTCACTGATGGCGATGCCCAGACTACCAGGGCAATCCGGATCTTCACCAAGTAGTTTGCGGCCGTAATCCGTCTGGCTGCTTGGGCTGGCATGGACCGTTGCGCCCCAGGTATGCATAAGCATTCTGCGATATGGCTTGTGATCGTAACTCACACGCACCATATACACGTTACAATCCAGCCCGAAAAGGCTGCAGGCAAATGCCAGGGAAGATCCCCATTGACCGGCGCCGGTTTCTGTGGCAAGCCGCTTCGTGCCTGCCTCTTTGTTATAGAAAGCCTGCGGAACCGAGGTGTTTACTTTGTGGCTGCCGGCAGGGCTAACTCCCTCATACTTGTAGTAGATGTGTGCGGGAGTATCCAATGCGCGCTCGAGCCGCACTGCACGCAACAGAGGTGTCGGTCGCCACAGGGCGTATATCTCTCGAACTGGCTCCGGGATTTCGATCCATCGTTCTCCGCTGATCTCCTGTTCGATTAGGTTACGAGGGAAAATTGCTTCGAGAGCGTCAGGCGGCATTGGCTGTCCCGTCCCGGGATGGAGCGGTGGCGGCAAAGGCGATGGAAAGTCCGCGTTCAGGTTGTACCAGGCGGTTGGAATCTCAGCCTCAGTAAGATCAAAACGAGTTTTCATTGCGATCCTTCAGGCGGCAGCGGCATCCTTGTCTCGCATTAACTCGCGCGAGAAATCGCGACATTGCGTCCTACTGCCGGAAATAGGCGTAGCCAGCCTCGCGGCACGAACTCGCCCTCAGTTAATAGTATCCCAAATCGACAACGCACCGGCAAATCAGATCGCCGGTGCGTAGTTTGTGCGTCTTACGTAGCCAATTGGCTGCTTTATGTGGCACCGAACATATCAACGTTCGGCCACTCTGTTACGCTATCGACCATCCTCCACATTAATCGGTCCAGGTCAGAATCCATCTGCGTGCCTGGCCGTCTCACGTTCGTGATGGCTGCCCAGCAGTAGCCGCCTTGAGTGCGGACGGCGATCGCTGCTGTGCCCGGCAGACTGCCGTTATGGAAGTAATTTCTCCCCTTCAGGTTGACCGACCAGCCATGTGCATACCCGGGCGCGGCGGTTGTGCCGGTGATCATGGTATCAATCGTCTCTTTGCGCAGTATGTCTGGCCGATTGGGAAACTCGTCTACCCGTGTAAGGAACATTACAAGATCAGTTGGAGTTGCAAGCCACCCTCCGTGAGAATCCATGCGCGACGCTGGCAGCCCATATGGGGAATCCGGGTAAGCATCGTAATAGACAGTTTCGCCTGCAGCAGCTTCCTCTCTGGAATTGCCGGTAATCCGCATGTCGCGGATACCACAAGGTTTCAGTACCTGCTGTTTCACTGCTTCTGCGTACGACTTGCCGGTCAGCTTCTCCAAGACACGGCCCAATACGCAATAGCCGAAGTTTGAGTACGCAAAATGGGTCCCGGGAGTATGCGTGAGCGGTTGGTTTGCGATTGTCCAGGCAATAAGATCGTGATGGTTCATATCCGTATGATGAAACATGGGATCGGATCCATCGTTTTGCCACCCGCCGGTCGTGTGCGTCATAAACTGTTCAACTGTCAGCTGATCCACGCCGCTCGCAAGCTTAACGGATGCATAATCCGGCGCCAGTATCCCGTCGGCGCCGAAAACATGGTCGGTAAGACGAAGCTTGCCCTGCTCAATAAGACGAAAAAGGGCAACCGAAGTAATGGGCTTAGAAACGCTGGCGATGCGAAACAGAGTTGTCGGCTTGACGACTCTCTTTGCCTCAACATCTGCGAAGCCAAAGCCCTCTGCAAGTGCGAGCTGTTCATGCCGTGCAATCGCGATCGACATACCAGGAACATCGTACTTCTTGCGGAAATCCTCTGCGGCATCGCGCGCCTTCGCGAAAGCATCTGCTTTCACCGTGGCCCGAGCAGGCGTTCCGCAAGCTGCAAGGCCAGTAAACGAAACTAGCGAGGTATTGATCAATTCTCTTCTAGTGAACATTTGAACCCCTTCGATAGCAACCCGCGCAATTCTCTCAAAACCGGATTCTTAGCGACTTGATTGGGAGGATTGTCGAACGCTTTCTCAGCACGGGGTAAACTCGATTCGTCCAAGACGTCGATGTTGACTCTTATACCCTACACAAGCAAGAAAGTTGACGTTGTAAGGCTGCCAATCGGCCAGGCGTCTGCATGAATGAAATCCACTCCGTAAGCTTAGACGAAATGGAACAGACGATGGCATCAGACAACAGCATCTCTCGCCGACAGTTGCTAGGCAGCATAGGCCTCGGAGTAATTGGAATGCAAGAAAAGCCCGTTGCGACACAAAACAATACGACTTTTGAACTTGAAGATATAAACATTTCAACGCTTCAGAACGACATGTCAATCGGTAAACATAGTTCTGAGAAGCTGGTAGTGCTTTATCAGGCGCGCATCGACGCGATTGACCGCTCTGGTCCAAAATTGAATAGCGTCATTGAATTGAACCCGGATGCTCTCGCGATTGCCCAGAAGCTGGATGCAGAACGCAAGGCTGGCAAAGTACGGAGCCCACTGCACGGAATCCCTGTTCTGATTAAAGACAATATAGGCACCGCCGATAGGATGGAGACGACGGCAGGATCGCTGGCTCTAGTGGGCGGAAAACCGAAACACAATGCAACTCTGGTCGATAAATTAATTGCCGCAGGATGCGTGATTGCTGGCAAAACAAACTTGAGCGAATGGGCCAATTTCCGCTCAACGCACTCGGTAAGTGGGTGGAGTGGGCGCGGAGGCCAGACGCGCAATCCCTACGCTCTGGATCGCTCACCATCCGGCTCTAGCTCTGGATCTGGCGCGGCCGTTGCTGCGAACCTGACGGCAATCGCCGTTGGAACAGAAACAGATGGCTCGATCCTCTCACCCGCTGCTGCGAATTCTCTGGTCGGCATCAAACCGACTGTCGGGCTTATAAGCAGAACTGGGGTTATTCCGCTGGCGCACTCGCAGGACACTGCCGGCCCTATGGCACGAACTGTTGCCGATGCCGCGGCTCTGCTCAGCGCTCTGGTTTGCGCTGATGTGCATGACCCATCAACAAAGCAGGTAGGCAGAAAGACCAGCGCAGACTACTGCCGATTTTTGAAGCCAGACGGTTTGAAGGGAAAGCGGATTGGCATCGCACGAAAAGGATTTACCGGCTACAGTGCCCCAACCGATGCGATCTTTGAGGAGGCAATTAGTGCGATGAAGCAGGCTGGGGCGATAATTATTGATTCTGCCGATCTTGCAACCATTGGGCAGTTTGATAGTGGCGAACTGACGGTACTGCTGTACGAATTCAAGGCGGACCTGAACGCCTATCTGGCGCAGCTTGGGCTGAATTCGCCTGTTCACTCTATGAAAGATGTGATCGCGTTTAACGAGCGGGAAAAGAGGCGGGAGCTGGCCTATTTTGGCCAGGAGCACATGCTGCATGCCGAGAAACTAGGCTCATTAACAACACAAACTTATGTTAAAGCGCTGGAGAAATGCCGCAAGCTCTCCAGAGCGGAAGGCATCGACAACACGATGGATAAACATCACCTCGATGCGATGGTCGCTCCGACACAGGGTCCGGCATGGCTGATCGATCTTGCGAATGGCGACTCTGGAAGCGGCGGCAGCAGCACTTCGCCCGCTGCAGTGTCTGGATATCCTTCTATTACGGTACCTGCTGGATACTACTTCGGGCTGCCGATTGGCATTTCGTTCTGGGGTCGCGCCTGGTCGGAGGCTTTGCTGATTGAGATAGCCAGCGGTTTTGAACATGAGACCAAGGTGCGGAAGGCGCCGAAGTTTCTGCCGACGGCAGATTTTGGGTAATTGGGTAACTTGGTAATTTGGTAGTTGGCTGGTTATAGCGCTTTGTTCTTCATAGCATCTAAACTCGCTTTCACGAGTTTCTTGACAAGGGAAATTGGCAATTCCTTGTCTGCAGGGAAGCTGACAATGCTTTTTGTTGTACTGTAGGCTGCAAGTTCCTAGTTATGGTCCTGAATTACTGGTGGTCGTAAATGCAGCCGTGTGAATGGCTTCTTGTAGCTGAACCATACGAACATGCCGTTATAATTGTAACCATCGTAGGCGCAGCCGGGCATATCAAAGTAGCTGACGGTTTCGATGGGACCGGGCGTTATTTCCCGTATCGCAGCTCTGATTTCCTTAAGCTGGTCCTGCACTGCCGGAGGGCATGCAGCTATATATTCATCCACACCGCCTGGTTGAATTGACTTTGATTGAGAGTTAGCTTTTGCCATGGGTTTATTATGACAGAGGACGTGAGTGGACGAAGTAGACCTGGTGGTCCTAGTGGACAGAAAGGAGCTCAAACCAATTACGCACTTACCCTATTATCCTATTACCCTAAAAAGCCCGTCGCTCTTCATTGAGCAACGGGCTCTTTATGATTATTCTGGCGGCGACCTATTTTCCCGGAGGGTTGCCCCTCGAGTATCGTCGGCGCGAGTGGGTTTCACTACCGTGTTCGGGATGGGAACGGGTGGGACACCACTGCTATGACCACCAGAAAGCGGTCGTCTGGGACACCAGACTAATTCTATTTACCTTACAACGGATATGAAGAGAAAGTATCGCACAGGTGACAGACCAACGTCTGTCCCAACTTACTCTGCTCGCTACTCACCCATCACCACACCCGGAACCCGGGTGGAGAGACGAAGCTCGTGTCGAAAGAGGAAGTATATTCTAAAGCCCTCGGTCACTTAGTACGGGTCAGCTCCACATGTCACCACGCTTCCACCTCCCGCCTATCAACCCGGTAGTCTGCCGGGGACCTTACCACCTTATGGTGTGGGGATTCTCATCTTGGGGCGCGCTTCGCGCTTATATGCTTTCAGCGCTTATCGCTTCCAGACGTGGCTACCCAGCGTCTGCGCCTGGCGGCACAACTGGTACACCAGAGGTCTGTCCAACCCGGTCCTCTCGTACTAGGGTCAGCCCCCCTCAAAATCCCTGCGCCCGCCGCGGATAGGGACCGAACTGTCTCACGACGTTCTGAACCCAGCTCGCG
>CAIXIX010000116.1 GCA_903919615.1 uncultured Chthonomonas sp. | reverse complement strand
GGCAACGGTGCACAAACAGACAAAGGTGGCACTTCTGCTCAAGTCTGCTACTCGATCGACACCTCAGGGCGCTGTGTAAGTCCAGCGAATGGCCCGGCGTCTTGCTTAGGCGATGCATACGGAAATCCTGGTTGCTGGGTCCAAACCTCCATCACCTGTCAGTAGTTGTATTTCTCAGACGAAATATTTCTTTTCATAATTTATGTTGACTAGTCATCTTAAACGGTATTAAGATGGCTTTCATCAACAAGCCACTCAGGAGATATCATGAAAACGTTGTCGGACTACATCAATCAATACGGCCTGAGCGGTTGGAAGGTCGGCTCCGGACAATACGCGCCGCTCGTCATGATGCTTCGCGATGAGGTTGCGAATCCGGGTTCGACTTCGCTGTCGGCGCTGGATAGTGGCAGTCTGAAAGTAGCGTTTGGCTTGCTGGAGAACAACTCAAGCGACGAGCGCACGCTGGCAAACATCAATCTGCCGTTCACTTCGCTGCGCATTGACGCCAGTAAGGTGCCGCCGGTGCAAGATTCTGACGATCAAACCGTTTTCATGACGAATATGGATGCGGCCTTTAAGGCGGCTGCTTCGATTGTTTTCGTGCACGGCGAAAAAGATAATCCTTTTACTCAACATACCGATTACATTAGCAGCAGCGGCATGGTAACGAAGGACGCAATCGTCCATACAGATCTGAATGCTCTCAAAAATATCTATCTGGGCGCTGTAAATAATACGGTAATGGGCTGGAACGTTTTTCAAGACAACAAGGTAGTCACGTCGCCGGCAATTCTGCAAAATATGCTCGAACTCGTGCTGCAAAACGGAATTGATACGCCTGAACATGTGAAGCAATATTTCGGGAATTATGCGTATGCGCCTGGGGTGGCGGATGCCGCCATTCAGCAAGAAGCTAAGCTACCATTCGTTTCGCAATTAAACGATCCTAATTCGGACGCGCTGATCAAAGGCTATCTGGCCTATTACGGCCGACCGGCTGATCCGGCTGGTCTGGCTTTCTGGGTAGACGCACTGCATCGCGCCGGTGGGGATACGGCTTCGATGGTGAATAACTTTGGCACCAGCGCTGAGTACAAGGCCCTATATGGGAATTCCAGCTCAGCCGAAATCGTGAATTCGATCTATCAGCACCTGTTCAATCGTGATGCGGAAAAAGCGGGCTTGGATTTCTGGGTAGAGCACCTCGACAAAGGCATTCTTACCTTGTCGAGCATCGCTTATCAGATTCTGAACTCGGCGCTCACTAGTGATGCAGCGATCATCAGCGAGAAGGTCGCCGCCTCTCGATTCTTTACCGAGAGCCTGGATACTCAGCGAGAAGTCGATCTGTACAGCAACTTGACCTCGGCCGCTAATGCTCGTACCTGGCTTGCACTGTTCACCGATGACCACGCGATGAATACGAAACTGACCGGCATCACGGTTGACGTCATCAACAACCTCCAGGGCCACGTCGAGCCGATCCTCGTCGGTCAAGGCTTCAACCCGGTCCATCACTGAAATAAGGTAAGCAAGTGATACGTAAAAGCACTCTCGGCCTGGTGCTTGCTCTTCTGGCTTCGGCCAGTTGGGCAGGCCCGGTCGAGGATGGCATTCGAAAGGCCATCGAACCGCGCATGGGCATCCCCGCGGCAAAAGTCGTTAAAAGCCCGTTCGCCGGGTTGTACGAAGTTGATACAGCGCGCGGCTTGGTCTATACCGACTCGACCGGTTCGTTTCTGCTGTTTAACGGCGTAATCATCGACACGAAGTCCGGCGATAATCTCTCGCAAAGGCGCGAGGATCAACTAGGCGCATTCAAGTTTTCTGATCTTCCCCTGCAGGATGCCATTAAGACCGTGTACGGCGACGGCAGCCGCGTTCTGGTGACGATCGAGGATCCGAACTGCACCTATTGCAAGCGCCTCGTCCCTGAGCTGACAAAGCTGAGCAACGTCACAGTCTATACATTCCTTTATCCCGTCCTCGGCCCGGATTCTGCAACCAAAGCGGCGGCGATCTGGTGCGCCACCGATCGAGCAAAGACCTGGCACGAGTGGATGAGTAGAGGCCAGGAGCTACCAGCGAAAACAGATTGTGCGAATCCCATCGACCGTAACGTGGCCTTGGCCAGCAAGCTGCG
>CAIXIX010000115.1 GCA_903919615.1 uncultured Chthonomonas sp. | reverse complement strand
TGTCACTGCGACTGCCGCTCGCATACGCGTGGTAAGTGAAGAAATCAAGGTTTGCGGATACGCCTTGAATGAAACGCTGCGCAAAATCCAGGAAATCTGGCCGCGCAAGAGCAGGTCCTCCAGTTTTAATGTGCGGGGCCACCTGTTTCATGGCACGAGCGCATCGATTGTAAATGTCGACAAGGTCGCCAACTCGGTCCAGCTTCGTCGAATCCTTCAGGGCGCCTCTGCCACCATCATTGTGGAACTGAGCGTAATAGGCGCCATCCTTCTCGTTGGTAATCTCCCAGAAGACCACATTTTTCTTTAGATCGACAATGACGATTTTTACAAGTTCGGCACACATGCGAGCATATTCATCGAGCCGGTTCAAATCGAGCATGCCATCGCTATTTGTCTCCATCCATGAGGGCCATCCTGGGATGTTTATCATTAGAGCGGAGTCCGGTGGATACTCAGTTCGCAGGGCGGCCGTAATCTTAGGCACATCCCACGTATGGGTACTTGCGTTTAGCCAGCCATCATGATTTGCCTTCGAGTCCGTCATCATTCCGGCGTTGTGCAATCGTACCAGCCTCGAATTCATGTAGGCAAGGTTCTTTCGATAGGCCAAATCCATGGCATTTGCAGGATCAAATGCATGAAAAGCGTTCAAACCATAACTTAGTTTTGTGACCGCTGAAACATCTTTATTCCAGTCGACGCGCACCGATATCCCTGGCGAAGCCGGCGCAGGTATCGATCTATTCGGATCAAAGTTAGGTTCTGCTGCGAACACCACGGCATCAATTCCGCATTCAACATTACCGCCAGGTGCACGTATTATTACAATGCCACCGCTAATCTGAGAGCGCTGATAGGTACCGAACGAAGCCCACGTGAAGCGCCGTGGACTTTCGTATAGCCACTGCAGTTCCTTTTGTGAGCCATCTGCCTGAATACCCTTCAACTGAACGCCAACACCCCGATAATGGACCCATACAATGAGGGGATCTCCGAGATTGGAAGGCGTATTCACGATAATAATCGGTTGATAATCACCCTTCTGGTGGGCATATCGGCCGCCGATTGCTCGCTTATCCTCAGCAACGTTGCCACTGGATATCGATGCGCCTTGAATCAGTGCAAACCGGGATAAACTGTTTTGAATCTGATTTGGAGTTGGTTTTGAAGATCCTTGGGTAGTAAGCGTCGATGTCAGAATTCCGATTATGACTACGACCCTCGTACTAATCGTTCGCATGTAGTGAGCTCCTGAAGCGCATGTTACAAGCACGAGACGTACACGCAATTGCACTTGTACCAGAACCGTATTCAAGCTTGAGGTTTCATGTGTGGATAGCCTTCAAAAATCAAATTATCTGCCACTTGTCGTGCCTTACGTTGCTCATCTTCGGATTTAATTGTCCACGCAAGGATCGGCAATCCAGAAGATCGGATCTTTGATACCTCTGCATTCGGCAATCCCGATAGCGCGTAGGCAACAAAGTCCGGTTCGAGGTTCCGGATCGCGCCTGCTGCCACTTCTCCGCCCGATAGCTGTCCCCTACAGAATCCCGGCGCCTCATTCCTGAACCACGCCACCGTAAGTGGATTGAACGACTGTATCGCAAATTCTCCGTCGTAACGACGCACCGCAGATACGACGGCACCTTCTAGATCTCCAACCCTAAAGGCATTTGTTTTGAGCTCAATCAGAAGCGGTGTTCGACCCGACACGAAGTCCAGAACATCCTGCAGTGTCGGAATTACCGATTCTGTTCCCTGTAAGCGCAAGCCGCCGAGTTGATCGCTGGTTATATTGGTTATCGGTCCGGAGGCTGAGGTCATTCGGTCTAGTGTTAAATCGTGAAAAACCGCGAGCCCACCATCTGCGAGAAGATGCACATCTAACTCGATAGGATAACCATGTTCGATCGCGAGAGCAAAGGCCGGCATCGAATTTTCGGGGGCTTCTGGGCCGCAATGTAACCCTCGATGCGCTATTGGCATAGTGAGAAGCTTGGAGGGCAATCGACTGGGTTCTAGAATATGCTGATGCCCATTCCGTTCTGTTGTGTCCGTCACTCAATCGCTCCCAATGCGTATTTGCATGTATATGCCCGAAATCAGCTTACTTACACCTGCAACCTCATTCCGTTATCAATCCGACAGATCCCTCCTCAGCTTCAGCCTGCGCAATTTGACGGTCTACCAGCTTGAAGTAGGCTTCATTTGGAGTACGCGGATCGTCGTTATGGAGAGGTATGTCTCCCTCGGCGTTTGGTGCACGTAAGCCATCAAACTCTGCTAGCGCTACGGCGAATATCAGGTTGAACCCTTTCGCTGCGCGATTGGCAAAATAGTGGTGTGCCTCGGAGCGCGTGAGTCGACCGTTGTCACGTTTCCAGGCGGCCCGTCACGGCAACTGCCGCACAGCCCTCATGAAGCGTTCTAATTTCAAGGGATCCAGCTGTCCATTAGTCCGTACACCGCTGCAAACATCGATACCGTGTGGCCTTACCTGCCGAATCGCCTCTGTCACATTGTCGGGATTCAAACCTCCGGCAAGATACACTGGCGTCGCGACACTTTCACATATCCTCCTGCTAATCTCCCAATCGTGCGTGCGACCAGTACCTCCTAGCTGCTTGGTGGCAAGACTTGGGTTTCCAGAATCTAGCAGCAGGGCATCGACATACGGAGCAATGATCCGGGCATCATCAACGGATATTTCGCCGGCTACATGGATTACTTGTACGATCGATATTCCAGGCAGTTGAGACCGCAAGATGGCATAGCCCGCAACTGGAAACCGATCGACGATTTGCAACGTGTCTACTCCTGACATTCGCTGCTGCGAAATAACTGTTTCCGCATGCTGCTGGCAAGTAAGCAGGAACGACGCTACGCCTGACGGTATAATTCGCACGATTTGCGCGATTAATTCATCAGAGATCTGGCCGGGTCCGCTTGGCATAGAAGAAACAAGCCCCAAAGCGTCCGCACCGTGTGCGATTGCCTTTAGAGCCTCATCTTCATCGGCGATGCAACAGATCTTCACCTTAGTCACAGCAATCCTCACCAAATCTAACGACGCTGCCTAGACGAACGCCAGGGATATACCAGAGAACGAATTCTGTTCCACGGATTGCCTGGCATCGCTGCCCGCGCATCACGCATGAATGCGTCCGTAAACTATCCCCTTCAGAGTGTGAGCTCGAGCACGCGCCGACCAATCGTGTAGCCGACTTCGATCGGTTCGCCAGGGTCGTGCGTGCACACGCTCGGTTCAAAATAAGAAGTCGCGAGAGTTAACCACGCAAGGATCCTCCCAGCCCCGCTGCAGATGGCACTTCCGCCATCCCCTCCCCGCGTTGTATTCGGCTCGGCCACAAGTTCAAAGAAGTACGGATTGCGAGCAATGGATAGCCCGAGCGAGTTAGGGTACATATGCTCCCGCCAGCCGGAAGAAAATGCGGAGGGAGCGCGATCGTCATCGGCATCAGTACGGTGAACTTCAGAGAAGAACTCGTTCGGGTCTCGATCGAGCGGCGCATGGTCCCCCCACCGGTAAAGTGTTATTGATCCTCCGCCGCACAGATACTCCCATTCATCGGATGAAGGAAAGCGAAAACCTGCTCCTTTAAGAATCGCAGAGACCTCTGACTGCGTTCGACCAGCATCGCGTTTAGCATATATCTTCCCACTCCTATCGCGCCTAACCCGCATCCAGGCGCCCGAGCAGTAGGAATCGACAGAACGCTCACCAGATGAGGACGTAAAATGCTTATGCACAACGGCCCTCACATCTCGATCAATTGCAGGATACGGGATGGGTTCCCATCCGTACTCCTCTACTTCGGCCTCTACGAGCATCGTTGGAAACTCGACGATGCGGGGGCGAAGTGTTACGGAGGCAATATACGTCGGTAAGTCTCGTTCGAAATCATCTTCAGATGCTGGGTCGGCCCAGTCGTCGATCTCTTCAGGTGTAGGCTGCCACATGCAATCTGCCGGTCGCCCAACCGTGAAGTGGCCGCCGGGAACAAGACAAAACAGCTTGCCTGCAAAAGTATAACGCGCCACATCGTTGGTCCTACCTCCGCATTGAAAGCTCTGAACTGAATGGTACAGGAAACCTGCTGGCAAATCCCACGCCAGCCTGCGGCTACGCGACATCTTTGCGCTTAGCGATAACGTGTCCCAGCGCTCTCGATTTAAATATTCGTCCAACTCAGATCCTCTCACACGATGCCGCTCGGTCATTCCTATGCGGTAATATCACTTGCAGCCATGCCGCAAGGAAGGGTACCAACACGATGGAGAACTCTACGCGAGCGATTGTGAATGCATTCGGGCTCTTAATATCTATTATTACAGCGAATAGCAATCTCGTCCAAGTATGGGCACAAACTCGGCCGAATCCTGCCCCACCCGTCCAATCGATCTGGCTAGAAGCCGAGTGGTTCGGCCCGCTCCAAGGCTCCAACTTCTCTTTCCAGAATACAAATGTCACAACGAAAGGGAGCTGGTCGCTATCAGGCCCAGATACCGCTGCCTCGTGGACGCAAGGCGGAGAGAGCGAGTTCCTTTCGATTGCAGCGCGCGCAGATGAGCCCGGCGAACTGATCGTCAGTCACGAAGTGGAAATACCCGCCGCGGCAGCCTACACACTCTGGGTGCGCTACTCAGACTATCTGGGTAAAGAATCGGCGTTTGGGGTGCGTACGGTTCAGAACGGAAAGTCGCAGCAATTAATCTTTGGCAAGCGACACGTGGTGGATGAGCTAGACCCAATGAAGCTCTTTTGGGGCTGGTCCTACGGCTGGGATAACGGTGCTGTAAGCCTTGAAAAGGGACCTGTTCTAATCCAACTATTTACAACCGGCCCAACAGAGGCGCGCCGCTGCATCGATTGCCTTTGCCTCACGACGGATACAATCTACCATCCAGCCGGCCGAGAGAAACCAGATCATCCCACGTGGGCGATGCTACGGGCAATGCGCGCCAATCCTGCATCTGTCGAGCCGCTCACATCCGCGCCACTATGGCCCAGAGAGTGGTGGAATATTTGGCAGCAGTGGAATATTACCGCAGGCAAGCCCCCTCTCTTCCTCTGGAATGTTGGCGACCAGTGGTTGAATGAGCTGAAGAAACCAGCCTCAGAACGCATAGGGACACCGTTTGGCGTTGAGAATGCGCTGCTGAAAGACTTTGTAGCGGAGTTCAAGGGAAAGCCCATTCCGGTCTACGGCCATTCGCTAAGCGCGCCAGTCTTCCGAATATCGCAATATCCTCAGATATTTTCCGCTGCTTCGCCCTTTCACGATTGGCTAGACGACAATCCCAACAAGAAATTCGCCCTGCTCTGGAACTACGCCGAGCCAGAATGGCCCCAAAATACGGATCATACCCTCGTTAATCGCTACTTTGAGGAGTACAGCAAGCGCTTCGTTGGTCTTATCGCCGGTGAGGGACTTTCGTACGCTCCGCCAGATACCAAAGAAATTGAGGCCCGAGTACACAGCGCTGCTTCTCGGGCAGATGTTCTCCGCGCTCATACCGATCTGAACACCGAGGCTTCTCGCAAGAAGCTAACAGACTATTTTGGAAAGACTTTTACAGCTGAGCAAGCCTGGAGCAAGGTCATCTCCTGCCTCAGCGCCAACAATGAAGCCTTTGCCCATGCGCTGCCAGAGTGGGGCTCGCGATATATTGGTCACGAGAATAGTGGTAATAGTCCGACGCTGGCACGACGTTTGGCATTTCTGAGAGGTGCGGCTCGACAATTCCACTGCGGTATAGTCGACTATCAGTCCTGCAATCTCGGAGACGCAAGCGCAACATATGGACGGGAGTCCTACTTCTTTCCTGCCTCATCGCGCTATATTCTGGATAACTCATACGATGCGTTTGCTGGTGCGGGCATAAACTGGCTTCTTAAGGATTACCTGCTGTTTCATCTGTCCGGCGCATCTGCGTTCTATCATGAGGCGGGGCAGGACGTCTTCTGGAAACCAGGCGGCAACTCGGCAGGTGATAGCTTTCCCGTACAGCTTTCACCGAGAGGGAGAGTAACAGAGTTCGTGCAGCGCATTGCGGCGGATCACCCTCGCGGAACACAGTACACACCGATCGCATTCTTGCTAGATCATGCGCACGGCTACTCTCAAGAACGGTATGCCGCAGGCTCCTTCGCCATGGAGCCCCGGTTAAATCCGTCGGTTCTGAGTGTTGGTCAACACGAGGCTGCAATTCGAGGCTGGTTTGACGTCGCCTATTTCCCTGCGCCAGAAACCCAGAATGAACCAGCATCTAGCATCCGCCAGACCTATGTAAATGGCATGTTCGGCGATATCTTCGACGTGATCGTTACTGCGCCGAAACGAACGCAGATTCTGTCGACCTACGCTGCTGTAATTCTAGCCGGTGAGGTGGAAATGACTAAAGAGTGGTCTGCAGCTCTCATCCACTATATTAACGATGGCGGTACGGTCGTAGTATCTGCAGCACAGGTGAGCGGTCCCGGCGCCGCAGATCTGCATCTGCCGCTGGGAGGCAACGTCCGGGAAGCAGATAGGTTCACCTGGCTCCCTACCAAACAGGCCGTTGACGCACAGCGGTTTCACTGTGTCCCGATTGCACCTGGAAAAGACCGTATTATCGCCACTCTGCCCGACGGTACGCCAATTGCCATTTGCAGAAAAACCGGCAAAGGCAGACTTGTCTATCTAGGTGTTCCACTAGGCATCGGCATCGATCAAAAACCGGTGCCGATACTTGCGCTAGTGATGCGCCACCTTGTCGAAGGCGTTACTCCATTCAAGGTTTCTGGAGATGTGGAGTGGGTCGTGAACCGATTCGAAGGCTACGGGTGGCTGGTGACACTACTTAATAATCGCGGCGTCATCAAGCCACAGCACGGCATTTTGCCGACCGATCCGCACGAGGCACAGACAGTTACACTCACCACTTCGCTTCATGTTTCCAACTGCACAGAGTGGGTTACGGCAGGCTCCTTGGTATGGAAGTCCTCTGCCACGGGCGCTAGCGCGTCTGTGACCATACCTGCCGGAACAGTAAGAATAATCGAGATCCACGAATAGTAACGCGCCTGGCTATCCGCCGATGGAGAAGTAGAAGGAAACTACCCCGTTCGACTTCTCTGTGTGGCGAATATACCTATGGCCATTGTGCATAAACGATTTCTTACCGTAGATGCGAGCGCGGGCTCTGTCGCCATCGTCGGAACTGTTACGATCATGCCTCATCTGGGACGAAGAGTATCTTGTGTCGACGTTCCCATTTCCCGCTTTGACCCAATCTCGGTTTTGGCCGTCGCGTCGTGAGCCATGATCGTTGTTGCCTTGAGCAACCGCGGTAACTGGCATAATCGCGATCGAGCCAAGTGCGAGTGCGGCGATGAAGCCGTTGATGATTGTTTGAGATTTCATAGGATTTTGTCTCCCTTACATGCCGAATTTTCTTAGGACGCCGGCATCGTCGTCACTGTGTTCAGTTGCAGGACACTGCCATGCACGTGGATGTTCCCTGCGAAACCGCATGGATATTCCAGCATAACGAGACAGCGCAGTCTAACAATGGCAAAGGGAACCGAGCCCGTTGCATGCCCGTCCTGCCAGTGGTTCAAAGTAATCCGCGATTAATTAGGGCGAGCTCGCCTTTGAATTCAGGTGATACATGGTTTGGTCAAACCGATTAATTCGGTCGGTGTACAAGAATAACGCACGAGGCATTGCTAACGGTCTCAGACTGATCGCGACAGTCGCGCTCGTGTCGATCGTCTCTCAGGGACGTTCATGCGCAGATGCGATTGACGATGCCATACACCGTGAAATGGCCCGATCCAGCATTCCAGGTGTTGCGGTGCTTGTCATCCGACATGGCAAGGTCATTAAGAACAAAGGGTATGGCTACGCCAACATTGAGCACCGAATTCCAGTAAAGCCTGAAACCGTATTTGAATCCGGCTCAATCGGCAAGCAGTTCACCGCGATGCTCGTGATGATGCTGGTGCAGGATGGACGCATTAAGCTGAATGACTCGATCGTCAAAGTCTTTCCAGAAGGGAAGGGCAAGTGGGATGGCGTCAGTTTTCGACATCTCCTGAACCATACCTCGGGCATTGGCGATATACCTTACGACACGATGGACATGACGCATGCTTACTCTGAGGATGAACTGCTGGACCTGATGGCGCATCAGCCTGTTTGCGATGTTGCGGGCAAGACCTGGAACTATTGCAACGGAGGCTACGTGCTGCTTGGCATGCTGATACGCCGCATAACAGGCAAGTTTTACGGCGACATGCTTCAGGAGCGGATTTTTGCACCGCTTGGAATGAAGACTGCGCGGGTGATAAGTGAACATGAGATCGTGATGAACCGATCGTCGGGATACCAGATGGAGGCGGGTGAGATCAAGAACCAGGACTGGGTCTCCCCGTCCCTCAATAATACTGCTGACGGCTCCTTATACTTGGGCCTTGGAGACATGCTTCGCTGGGACGCGGCAATGTATGACAGCAGTATTCTCAAATTGGAGTCTCTCAGTGAGATGTGGGAACCAGCAATTCTCATCGACGGTTCGCCCGCTATCGTCAACCCTGGCGACCCTTTTCCTGTTTTTTACGCAATGGGCTGGACTGTCAACCGCCGGCCTGGCCGAACCAGTATCGCTCATGCAGGCAGTTGGCAGGGCTTCAGCAACTACTATGCGCGCATCCCTGAAACGAGGACGAGCATTGCCGTCTTCGCTAACCTCGATACGGCCGATGTTGCGACCATTGCGAAGAAAATTCTCGAACGCCTCGAGCCGGGACTTCGAGACGGGCGCCTCGAAGCTGATACTCGAATACCGTAAATTCAAGGAAGACGATAAAGGGATGAATGAAAGGTTGGCTACGAGTTCGTTCGCAGGTGGGCACCGTAGGCTGCCATCCCTGAATGAGTGGAACAAGGCAATGGCTTCAATCGGTCAGCACGGTGAGGATGTATAGGCAGCCTCGACTGACTTAACGGCGTTATTAGGGCACGGAGGTGCAGAATGAGTGAACATACAGTACAAGAGCGAAGTGGTAACGACTTGATAGGAATGTCGGTCATCTCGATCAAGGAAGGTCGAACTATTGGCGAAGTGACAGCGCTGCTGATTCACCGTGAAGATTGCAAGGTGACGGCTCTACGCGTCGGCAGTCAACACACTCCTGAGCAAGCTGTACCGTTTAGTCACTTCCGCCAGATTGGCGCCGACGTTATACTTGTCGACAGCGAAGCATCGCTTAAGCCGGCACTTTCAACGGAGGCGATTAAGCGGTTGGACGATGCGGTTCCAGGCAGAGCGGTGATCACCGATAGTGGCGAGCGCATCGGCACAATCTCCAGCTTCAAAATCAACACTGTAACCGGCAAAATTCCGAGTTACCGCATTGACCCCGATGCGAGCCTCATGTCTCGCCTGACGAATTTCTTTCACGACGAAAAGTTTGAGGTAAAGGCTGCAAAAGTGCGATCGCTTGGGCCTGATGCGCTAATAGTGATGGATAATGTCGCCGATAAGGTTGAAAGCGCACAACCTACCGCAGTGCCGCCAGCAATACACGACGAAAAGAAACCGGTTCGTAAGTGGTACGCAGATGAAGCTATCGCCCACGGTGATAATCCGAATGAAGAAGACTAATTTAACTTTACGCCCACTTTAAGAACGCGACTCGAGTTTTGGCCCGCCCAAACATAGAACGGCGGGCTTTCTGTTGGGACACCATTTAGCCTTTGCTATTAACTAACGGTACGGGCGCCGCTTGCTGCGCCTGTGTATTACGAGTTTTATTAGTGATTCAGGTTAGCAGGTATGGGCAGTTCTAAGGATTGTTTTGGTTGCGACTTAGATGCCTCACGTGCAGGAGGGGGATTGAGGAAGCGTAGGGAATGTGAACAGTGACTCAAGATACGAGTTCTCGGTGGCGAATGATCCTGGCTAGGTGCTTTTTTGCTTCGGATCGTTTGAAGGAACACGGATGGTTAGAGCGCTGTTTGTATTTTTGCTGCTTCTCTGCTCTGTCGGGCTATGTCGGGCCGACGAAACGTCGGCTGAATGGCACATTGGCGACACGACATTCCGCTACGAGGCGTCTACTCGAAGACTCACCGCGACATGCGGTGAAACAACCATTGAGCCGATTGTAGGTTTTGGACCGCTTGTTCCCATTGACGGCAAACCATGCAAGTCAGGTGATTTAACCGTCCGTTTGCTCGTTGCGTCAACGCAGAATGGTTCGCTAACAGCGGAATATCGGGTAACTCCGCACCTGGCAAACGCCACAGCATTAACCTATACGCTTGGCATCCAGGCCTCCGCAGGTGCACTGCGTCTCACTTTTCACTCAACCTCGAACCAGTTTTGTGCTATGAGCGCGGGCCAGACACAGGGTCTGCGCGATTGGCGCAGATTTACCTATATGCGAAACGGCGAGGCATACGGTCAGCCATTCTGGCCCCGAGCGGCATGGTCGCAAACTCAAGGTGTCTTTGTGGCAGCACGATGGGATATGGCACAGAGCAACGGCAGCAACTGGGAAGCGCCAGATATGCGGTTCAGAGGGGATGATGATTTTGCCGCAGCGCTGGATGTGGCATACCGTCCAAAAACCGATGGCAAGCGCTTGCCGCTAAATGAAGTGCTAAACCTCTGGATTAGCCGGGACCTGTGGCATGCAGCAGCGCCGCCAACTCAGAAGACTAGCCCCTATGCATCTGAGCTTGCTCACTCAGTTTTCGTTGATGTTTGGGGTGGCTCTGCCAGGGAAACGGCCTATTTCCTACGCCATCTGGCGAAGCTAACGCAGGGCCATACGCGCTTTTATACGGTAATGCAGGACTGGGAGACCGGCGGGTTCGACGCACTGCTGCCGGATAGCATCCGCATGCCGGATTACCCTCCCAATGAGGGTATCGGTTCGGTGAACGAGTTGAGCGACCTCTCCACCGTCGCCCGTTCGATGGGCCGTTTCGCGATGCGCACAAACTACATGGTTATCCGCAGTGCCGCGCCAAGCGTGCGGGAAGGCAAGACGCGCGCCAGCCTTGGAGAAGACGGCAAACCTCTATGGCACACCCGGCCCTCAGACTGGCAGACGCTGGCCAGCCGACAGGAGGAGGAGATTCACCGGCTGTTCGCGACGAATGCAGGGTTTACGGATCAGCTAACGAGCGGAGCGGCGCCATGGAGCTACCTGGAGTCCGATGCGACGGTGCCGGCAGCCGGTTCGATGCGGGAATCACTGCGCCGCCAGCGCCAGCTTGCACAGACAATCATCGACCGGTCGGGCGGACCGCTGGGCAGCGAGACCAACATGGACGAACAGCTGCTCGGCGAATGGGTGAGCACCGGTGATTTTGGTATCTTCAACGGTTACAATCGCGCCTTTACTCCTGAGTTCAAGCTCCGGCGAATCCATCATCTCTCCACTTTCCACGGAATGGGGCTAATGTACCGCTATTTCGAGATGCCTCCTTTCCCGATCTTTAGCGCGAGCAAGACAACCTACCTTAAGGATGCCGAACAGTACGATGACTATCGCGCCGCAGAGGTGCTATACGGCAACGGCGGATACCTCTTTTACTACCCGGGGATGCCGTGGGACTTCGTGCTTACGGAATGTCTGGTAATTGGTGCGTTGCAAACGCACTATGCATTGCAGCCGGTGAGCCGCGTGGAGTACTGGTTAAATGGAAGGTGGCAGCCACTGACTGCGGTGCTGGAGGCCGGCATCGACCCATCACCCAACCCATTTGATCCAAAACAGCCGGATAGCCTCAAGCGGATTCGTGTAGTCTACGCGAACGGCCTGGAGGTCGTTGTGAATCGGCTGTCTGAGGTGTTTGAGATCAAGGCGGGCACACAGGTTCTCAGATTACCGAAGTCCGGTTGGGCTGCGTGGAGCGCCGATGGCAAGTTTCTAGCCTACTCGGCTTATGCGCCCGGTACAGAGCATCGGATCGATTTCGTTCGCGATGCAGAAACGAAGCTTAAGTACCTGAACCCCCGAGGTAGGAGAATTCTTAGCGAGGACCATCCCTGTCTGTTCGTGAACGGTGCACAGGTAGTTAGACTGGATCCGAAAACCGGCGATGCGTGGGTGCGTGGTGAGCAGGTTCCATATCGTCCACCCGTACGGCTTCCAGCAACAAATATCGACTTCGAATTTGATAAGAATATGCAGGGTTGGCGCGGAGCAAGCTGTTTGGGACCAACTCGAATAGTGATGGGGCGGCTTGCGGCAGAAATAGTGGGCGAAGATCCCTATCTGATCGGCCCACCTATCGATCTTGCCCCAGATAGCGTGAAAACGGTTGAGATCCGAATGAAGGTGACCTGCGGCACCTTTGGGCGGCTCTACTTTGTGGCAGACGGGGCTAACGCTGCTGCCGAGGAGATGTGCATTCACTTTCCGGTGACGCCTTCTAACGAGGTTCAGGAGTTCCGGATTGATGTCAGCCAGCATCCTCTATGGCGAGGTCATCGCATCACCAGCCTCCGTCTGGACCCCGAACATGGCGCCTTTCCGGGCGTGGTAGAGATTGAGTCGATAAAAGGGGAGTAAAGGATTAGGGTAACGTGGCAATGAAGTAAACTGCTACCCACTAACCCTCTTACTCACTTACTCACTCACTCGCTTACTCACTAACTAACTCACTGCGCCACTCTTCCCTCTTCTACTGGTCCGCGTACTTACGATATCCGCGGACCATTAGCCCCTTTTGATTTTCCTTTGATGCCTTGGCTGCATGCTTCTCCGCCTCCGCACGATTTGCGACCGATGAGCCCCCAATGGTAACGTAGTCGTCAGCACGACGATACCGATTGATGAAGGCGGGACGAGGACGCCCAGAATGGTTTTCCTTCGATCCGTGAATAGTGCGGACATGGAAGAATATCGAGTCGCCTGCTTCGCCAACAATCGGTGTTGCACGCTCCCAGGGCCACTGCTCTTCATCGAGGCCGAGGTGCGAGAAGGTGTCGACGTGTGTCAGCTGTCCGAGTTTGTGTGAGCCGGGCACCACATATAGCGCGCCGTTAATCAGGTTGGTGTCAACTGCGTAGTTCAGAATAGCTACGGGGCCATCATACCGATGCTCGAAGTAGGCGCTATCCTGGTGAAGATGTTTCGGATGTCCTCCAACTGGCTCTTTGTAGAGACACTGACCGTTGATGAATAGTTCAATATCGGGACCAAGAATTGCCTCGACGATATCCAGGCAGCGGGCATCGCAGGCAGATTGAAAGAAGGCGGCGCTATTGTAGTAATTAACGGCGAGAACCATGATCTGTTTGTCCCGGCTGAAGTGCGCCGGCGCGGGAAGAAATAGTGTGCCATCTGGAGTGACCCACCCTTCGGGCACCTGCCTCGCTTCTCCTAGCAGACTTATGGCGGTTGCTGCAGATGCCTCGATGTCTGCATTGACAGCATCAATGTAGGGCTTCATTAGCCCGCGCACTACCAGACAGCCATGCTCGCGATATATTTGAGCGGCTTTCTTTACGTCGAGATCTTCGGCCGCAACCTCAAGTTCCTGTATGGTCACTGCAGCTTCGGGCATTGAAACCTCCAACACGTGGATCACACTAGACGCGCAGGGCGGAGGAGCCACTTGCTGCGCCATTGCGTAATTATTGCTTATCTTCTATCTAAGCAGCATATTTTCCTTAGTTGCTGGCCCAACTTCCCATCTCTCACTTTGCAGTATAATTGAATGCAGCACAGTCTGTATTGACCGCCTGCATAGACAGTCAACAAAACCAGGCATAGCTACAATCCAAGTGCACACCGCGGGCCGCCGATACGTTAACACTTCCAATTGGCGAACATGCTGAACGAGTTCTGCTTCTAATACAAACAACATCGCTGAAGCAAACGCTCCGAACTGAGTAAGGCAGCCTACAAGGCAATAGTAGGATTATTGTCAGAAACGTTACTACTCAGGGGGTGTGAAAGGCAATACTACAAGTTATGCTGGCTCGAAGGATGGTTGGACGGGCGTGCCTTCAAAAACTGAATTAAGTCCATCCATTACGTTTATGCATTGTTTCCGTAACGTGGAGATGTAG
>CAIXIX010000114.1 GCA_903919615.1 uncultured Chthonomonas sp. | reverse complement strand
TAGGGTTTGCGCTTGAGCCCGGAAGCCGGCGCTGGAGAGTTCTCCGGCAATCTGGTGCAGCTCTGCAGGTGTTTTCAGTGGGGCGCCGGCTGCCAGATCCGCTACCTTTACTAGTGTCTTCGGGTCTCCTCCCCACTTGCGCTGGTACATCTCCAGCCCCCAGGAGAGCGTGGAGGCTGTCGGCCCATCGGTGCTGATACTCTTCCAGAATGCCGCGTCTGCACGTTGTGGATCTGAATTGAATGTTGCCGCTACAGCAAGGTCGTACCAGGCGCCAGGATACAGCGGATCCAACGAAACCGTCTTTTCCATCGCGTACTGCTGTCGGCGATAGATCATTCCTATGTGGTCCCACTCTTCACGCGTAATTGCGCTGGCGACCCTTCCACCACGAATGTAGCTGGCCTGCTCCTTATAGTAAGCTGCCAGCATATCCCAGTAATATGGGCACCCCGGCAAGACTTTTACAAGTTTCTCACATTCTGGAACAAGCTTGTCCCACTTACCTCCCAATGTGATTGTGTGTAGGATTCTGGCTGGAGCATTTTCCGGGAACCTCGATAGGGATGCTTCCAACAATGATTGTAGGGGCTGTGTAGTGTAGTTGCTACTGGCAACGACCTGGCCAATTGTGATCAGGTTGTCCTGGTCGGCCTGCAATAGCTGCGTTGCCCTTGCGGCATCATCTTTGCGGTTTGCATAATCGGTAGTACGCACGTAGTTCAGTAGCGCGGCCAGAACACAATGCGGCGCTATCTGATCGATCTGCATCTGGTTCGCGTCGTCTGGCTTACGTGGCGTTAACCAGTGGTAACGGCCAAGCAGCTCAAGTTCATCTGGAGTGATGCCATTCAGAGGTTCAACGACCGGTTCTCTAACTCCAATCGCGCGAACTAAGGCAGCAGCGGCAGCTGGCAGTTGCGCAACGATTTGATCTCGAGAACCGTGGATAATCACAGGCGAGCCAAGCAATCTCTTTGATGGGAGCTCGTACATCTGATACGAAATCGTAATCCCGTTGCGTTCGGGCGAGATTGTCCCGATCGCGGCCCTGTTAGCGCCTACACGTGTATTGAGAATCGATGCCTGAGTGATGTCGAGGGCAAGGTTCGACAGCTTTTGCTCTTTCGTTACGTAGAGAAAGTCACGGAACCTAGGTGTTTGGCCCAGCGAGAGATTTCGGCCGATGCTCCATTGAAGCCAGAGACCACAGCCGAAACCAAAATCGGAAGTCTTACCATCCGTTCCTTTGCCGACGGGCTCACAAATGACAACTCCAGGCCCGATATCCACAGGCTTGAAGAAGGAGTCATCCTGCGATGGAGTGGCGCGAGCACCTTGCACTACCCCCACCGCAGATGCCCCTGCATGAACGAGACCCAGATGAATCCTGACGCCCTGGCATCTGCCGGAAGATGGAGAGATCAAGATGAATGCACAATAGGCAAAAACGGCAAGTTGATTGTTTGTTCTTTTCCTGAATTTCATCGCGTCACCCTTTTTACGGTATGAAGCCTAATGCTTGCAGTTGAGCCCACAATTAATTACATGTGGGATGTGCTTCTGCCGGATGAACTTTCCGAGAGCGAGGTCACCTGGCAGGTAGTTGGTGTCGACAAACGGCCCTTTGAGGCTCTTTACCTGTTATTCCGTCTAACTATTGAGTGCTATCCGTGTTGGCACGGAATGTATAGGCCCATGTTTTCTGTGCACTTCGAAAATTATCCTGCACTCATATTCTTTAAAACAAACTACGAGCGCTCTGTAGAAATATCTGCCATTGAATTAGGTGGAAGTAACGAAGCGGTCGATCAGGCGTCGACTTGCGCCTGTTGCGAGCTCGCCGTCTCATCCTGCCCATTGAGCGGGTAGAGGAGCTGCCCAACTATAGAATCTGGCATCTGCGCTTCAATGCCATACGAGTCCGGCCACTGTTCCGAAGAATAATGGGTTCCAAACATTCTGTCGACCCACGGGAGGTTCGCCGCGTAGTTATGGTCGATAGGTCCCGTCTTTGTGTGATGCCAGTGGTGAAACATGGGGGACGATACCAGCCATTCCAACGGCCCAAGTCGCCATCTCACGTTAGAGTGTATAAAAAATCCCCAGGTGGTGCCAGCAAGTGTGATGAGGACCGGCATTGAGCTTCCGCCAGCCCCGGACGTTGGTCCGGCCAGCCCAAGCACAAAGAGCGGGACAATAGCGCAGAAGCGTGTAAACACCATGTCGAGAGGATGGGCTCGCGTGTTCACAAGAAAATCGATCTCTTCCGCACTGTGATGCACTGAGTGAAATTGCCATAGAAAGGGTACTTCGTGGCTCCATCGATGCCCCCAGTAGATCCCAATCTCAGCAACGACAAACGAAACGGCAATAAGCATCCAGACAGGCATAATGGTTGCCCAGCCTACAAGGTCTTCTGGCATAAGTTTGCGGGCAATCCAGCCCACAAGCGCCACCGGCAAGCTGAGGATCGCAGAGACGAACAGGCTGTTGAAGAAGTAGTAAAACAGATCTTGACGGATTTGCCTGCGCAGCAGGTTTTGGTGGCGGAGGTAGAACAGTCGCTCAAGCGGCGCAAATATTGTCGAGAGAATTACCAGCCATAAGCAGAGGCGAAGGATATCGACGGCGGCATTATGTAGGTGCAGACTGTGAACGAAACCCATCATAGAATCATGTTACCTTCAATGGGGTTAACGACGACCACTGTACGTCCGGCAAATCAAGCCATGTAAAATCGGCTCGAAGCGGATGGAGAACAGTCCACTTCGAGCCGATAATTCGACACTAGCAATTCATTCTGAACACAATCCAGACTGAGGTTGCAGTTTCATGTATTACTTACGTGCGCGACTGCGGCGGATTGCGGAGCCAATCACGAACACGCCAGCAAACACCGACGCGACACTGCCAGGTTCCGGCGTCGCGGGTGACGGGGGCGGTGGAGGGCTTGTGTCGTACAGAGTTACGCCATCAAGCAGCGTAAATGGCGGAACGCCATCTGGTGTGCCGACTGCTAGGAAAGACAGAACTTCGCTTGTTGAGGTTGCCGTGTAATTATAGGTTTGACTGATCCAACCGGTAAAACCATGGCTGGCGTTGTTCAGAACTGGTGTGGCTTGAGTGCTCGTGCCAAGGCTGACTGCGAATGCCTCTGTAGTAGGACCATTGAAGTTTAGCTGCTGAGCGCCCGCATAGTAGAAGCTAAGTGCGTAGGTGTGGCCGATAGTCAGTCCATTAATGGTCTGGCTTAAAGGCCCCTGTTGATAGGCGCCATCGGCAGCCCAGAAGTTGCCACCATCCGGGCTAGCTCCTAACCCATTAGCCGAGCCACTGCCGGGTGCCCAAAGCGCGAGGAGCCCATCCGAGCCATAAACGCCAGTTGCTGCGTTAGACGCGTTAAAGAGGAAGTTGTAGCCTACGTTGGTCCAATCGTTTAGGACTAAAGCTGGGCTGCCATTTCCCGGCGTTCCATAACCTGGAACCGTACCGCCGCCGTTAGTTAGTTCAAAACTGCCGTTTAGAACCAGGTTGGTATCGGCTAGCGATGCTGTTGACACGCCAGCAGTAAGCGCGATTGCGGCAAGGGCGCCAGCCGCCGCATGAACAAAACGCATGTAGTTGTCTCCTGTAGATTCAGGGAATTCAGACCAGAACTGCCAGAGGCTGCGCAGCGTTTTCATGGGTCTGCAAAAGAGATGGATGCAGCTCACAAGTGCAAGCGAACGAGCTGTGCATTAATTATAACATTTGCTGGCCCCATAGTCAATAAATTTATAACGTTTTCTTGATATGTACGCGCTAATTGCATCAAGTCGACTACATCCGTGCCGGAGGCCGGTTTGGCTCTTATTGCTTTAATTTAGTTTCGTTGTGGAAATCTGCCGCGTTACTAATAATACTGCGGCAACGCTTTTGCAATTCTGCCTCAGGGCCTTGTGCGGCTTTCTTGCATGGGCGTAACGAGTGTGTTAAAATCTGGCATTCTCCAAATTTGCAGATCAGGTCACGCCATGAAGTTGTCTCAAAGAGTAACAAGAACAATTACACGATCATTACTCTTACCTGCATTACTGCTGCCTGTGCTCGGGGGTACATCTGCCTCCGCCAATCAGACAGCGCCGGCAAAGCGGCTCAATCCTGAACAGTCTATTAGCTTTCTCAATGATGTCGAGCCAGTGTTGACCCACGCGGGCTGTAACTCAGGCCCCTGTCACGGTTCGCAGTTTGGTAAAGGAGGCTTTAAGCTTTCCCTTGCCGCCTATGATCCTGAACTCGATTTCGAAACCATCGTTAGAGCAGCGCGCGGACGACGCGTGTGCTCCTCTGACCCATCGGGTAGTCCTATTCTCCAGAAACCCACCATGCAGGTTCCACACGCAGGTGGAATGCGATTGACACGTGGCGGAGATGGGTACCGTGTTTTATTGCAGTGGATAAGAAATGGGATGCCTGGCCCGAATTCGACAGACCCTGTGCCAGTTGCAATTAAGCCGTCGCCCGAGCGGGCACGCCTGAGATTAGGTGGAACGAATCAGATTCGCGTTCTTGCTACCTTTTCTAACGGATCCATTCGGGATGTTACCGGTCAAACAAGAATAACGAGTGTTACGGAGACCGTTGCGCGCGTTGCCGCAGATGGAGTTGTGTCTGCGATTGGCTATGGCGACGGAGCCATCATGCTGCGTTACCAGGGGCTCGCTGCGGCTGCACACATTACGATCCCCTACCCTGCCACAACAATCCCAACCATGCCAGCGGCGAAGACCTATATCGATAGAATGATTCAGGCACGCTGGAAGGAACTAAATCTTTCGCCCTCGCCAGATTGTAGTGATGAGCGCTTTATTCGACGAGCGTCTCTCGATATCGCAGGAACACTTCCCACCACTGAAGAAATCGCCGCGTTTGCAGCAGACAAACACTTGGAAAGAGATTCGAGGCTCATCGATCGACTTCTTTCGAGCCCATCGTATGCCGATTATTGGGCGCTCAAATGGGGAGATCTGCTCCGCAACAGCCGCACTACCACGAGCGAAAAGGAGGTTTGGAGCCTTCGAAACTGGCTGTACGATGCGTTTCGGCAGAATATGGGCTACGACACGTTTGTTAGTTTGCTTCTAACAGGAAGTGGCAGTTCCAGCAGTTATGGGCCAGCAAACTACTACAGGCTGGCTCGCACTCCGCAAGATCTCGCCGAGGAGACATCACAGGTTTTTCTCGGAATTCGACTGCAATGTGCGAAGTGCCATCACCACCCCTTTGAGAAATGGAGCCAGAGCGATTACTACCGATTTGCCGCATGCTTTGCGCGTGTTGGCGAGAAGTCCGGTAAGGATTACGGAACAGGCTCTGCTGAACACGTCGTAGTCTCACTGCATGAGGGGGAAGTACGACACCCCAAAACCGGTCTCGTTCTGACCGCGGCACCGCTTGAGAATGACCGCACCAATATAACCTTTGGTATTGACGGTGCAGATCGTCGTTCTGAGCTAGCCGCATGGATGACAGGCAAACAAAATATCGAATTCTCAAAGAGTATCGTTAACCGTTACTGGAGCTACTTTCTGGGGAGAGGCATCGTCAATCCGGTAGACGATATGAGGGTCACAAATCCCGCATCCTGCCCGGAGCTTCTGGAAGGTCTGGCACGAAACTTCATCCATGGTGGCTATGACCTGAAAGGCCTCATCAAACAGATCTGCACCTCTCGCCTCTACCGTTTGAGCGCAACGCCAACCCCTCAGAACAGGCTCGACATGGTCTTTTACACCCACTTTCAGCCGAGACGCATGCCTGCAGAGGTTCTGGCTGATGCCATCGATTTCGTAACATCCAGCGCCGAGAAATATTCGGGCTTGCCCGTTGGCTCTCGTGCAATACAACTGCCGGACCCGAATGTCGTTTCCGGATTTCTCGAGGCATTTGGGAGGCCGCCGCGAACTTCTGCAAGCGAGTGCGAAAGAACCGGCGATCCAGGATTGGCCCAGTCGCTGCAGATGCTTAATGGAGAGCTGATCTACCGAAAATTAAGCGATACCAGTCCACTCTCCACTGTTAGCAGACTGGCCACCCCCGGCATTGCTCCTGAAGCAGTTGTAACCACACTGTTTAAACTTGCTCTAACCAGATTACCACGCCCTCGCGAGCTTGCTGCAGGAGTCGGTGCGATTACAAAAGCCGAAACCAGGCGCAAAGGCGTGGAGGATCTGCTGTGGGCTCTGCTGAACAGTTCTGAGTTCATCACGGTTCAGTAGGCGAGCGCCGAGGTCAATCCACAAAATGGCTTTCAAAAACAACCGTTGTCCGGGCCCAAATCGAAGAGATTTCCTGCAATTTGGCGTTCTCGGAGCGATGTCACTGTCGGGTCTTCTCCAGAGCCGCTCTGCAGGAGCAACGTCCGGGAACTCCTATTTTGGCTCTGCGAAACGATGCATCATTTTGTTTATGTCCGGTGGTCCTCCGCAGCAAGATACCTTTGACCTAAAGCCAGATGCACCGGTTGATCTTCGCGGCGAGTTTAAGCCACTCCGCACAAATGTGCCAGGAATTGAGATCTCCGAGCAGTTTCCTTTGCTGGCGAAGATGGCAGACCGATACGCGATTATTCGATCGGTTACACACGACAGCAACATCCATACCGTCGGTGCGCATGCAATGCTAACGGGGAATGCTTATCCTAAACCGGCATCCGGCGAGATTGCAGCTTCACCCGATGATTTCCCGCAGTATGGCGCCGTTCTCTCGTACCTAAAATATGGCGGACCTGCCCTGCCTACATTTGTAGCGCTGCCACAACGTAATACCAATACAGATGGAACTATTTGGCCGGGACAGGGAGGTGGGTTTCTTGGCGCTCGTTTTAATCCGCTACAGATAACAGCGGATTATCCAAAGCATCACTCCGACCTGGCCTCGTACACGAACCGGCCGTTCAGAACCCCAGCCCTAACATTGCCTGAAGGCATGACCGAAGATCGCTTCGATGCTCGGCGAAGACTGCTGGATCTGCTGGAGGCAGATGCTCGCGCTGCCGAGCATATGGCGGCACATGGTCCTGCCGACCCATTCCGCGCGCAGGCATTCAGTCTTCTGCACTCCGCCGAGACGCAGCGCGCCTTCAATCTCGATTCAGAGCCTGCAGCGGTGCGAGACCGGTATGGCCGCCACCTCTTTGGACAAGGTTGCCTGCTTTCTCGTCGGCTAGTAGCTGCAGGCGTGCCCCTAGTCACCCTGTACTGGCATCCTGATGGAAACACCACGGCTCCTTCCTGGGACACGCATGAAAAGAATTACGAGAATCTGCGTGGACACCTGATGTCTCCATGCGATCAGGGATTTTCTGCGCTTCTCGAAGACCTGCATCAATCAGGTTTGCTTAAAGACACAATGGTAGTGTGGATGGGCGAATTCGGACGAACACCGCAGATAAATAAGGCTGGAGGCAGGGACCATTGGGGCGCGTGCCAGTCTATCGTGATGGCTGGCGCCGCGATACGCGGTGGACAGGTTTATGGCAAGTCGGACAAGATTGCGGCCTACCCCGTTGAAAATCCCGTATCACCCGGCGATGTCGGCGCGACAATCTATTCGCTGCTGGGTGTTCATCCGGATACGCAGACTGTAGATCAGACT
This sequence comes from uncultured Chthonomonas sp., assembly GCA_903919615.1. Classification (GTDB taxonomy): domain Bacteria; phylum Armatimonadota; class Chthonomonadetes; order Chthonomonadales; family Chthonomonadaceae; genus CAIXIX01. The sequence goes on along the minus strand of CAIXIX010000114.1, from coordinate 5,401 downwards.
GGCAGGCCGCATCGTCTGGTTCAAGGCGAGCCCATCACAGGAATTATGTAAGATTAGGGTCCATTTATGCGCATGCAACTTCTAGCAATATTTACATCCGCGATTTCATTGGCATGCGCCGCAGCGCCACCCGCTCCCGCTCCCGACGCTGCCGCAGTTGAGTTTTTCGAAAAGAACGTCCGACCTGTTCTCGCTACACGCTGCCTCAGTTGTCATGGGTCACAGAAACAGAGTTCAGGCCTGCGACTCGATTCTCTCGCGGCAGCAATTAAGGGCGGAGACATGGGTTCGGAACTCACTGTAGGAGATCCCGAGAAGAGCAGAATCGTCATTGCAATCCGCCAGACAACGGCATTGAAGATGCCTCCAGCAGGGAAATGTACCGACAAAGAAATCGAGGCGATCGCCGCATGGGTGAAGATGGGCGCGCCGTGGCCAGCAGACGCAAAGCCTGTCGCCTCCACAGAAGATAAGATGCGCGCAATCCGCAAGTCTCACTGGTCGCTGCAGCCGGTTAATCGTCCGCGAGTTCCTGCGATAAAACATCCCGAACGCGCGCTAAATGCAATCGACAAGTTCATCCTCGCAGAGATCGATAAGAGCGGATTGAAATCGTCAAAGCCTGCCAGCAAAGAGACACTCATCCGCAGAGCCACGTTCGATCTCACAGGATTGCCGGCAACACCAGACGACGTGAAGGCTTTTGTGTCAGACAAATCCTCAAACGCATACAACAAGTTGATCGATCGCCTTCTTGCGTCACCGCACTACGGCGAACGCTGGGCGCGACAGTGGCTCGATCTTGCGAGGTATTCGGACACTCTGGGATATCTTGTTGGTACATCAGGTCGGCGGTATCCCTACGCATATACCTATCGCGACTATGTGATTCGCGCGCTAAATGATGATAAGCCTTACGATCAGTTTTTGCTGGAGCAACTTGCCGCGGATCAGCTTACTCTCAAGGACAAAACGGACCTGGCTGCGCTCGGTTTTATTACCGTGGGCAATCGGTATCTGGGAGATCAGCAGGAGATCATCGATGATCGTATCGACGTCGTCGGCCGTGGACTGCAAGGATTGACGCTCGGCTGCGCAAGATGCCACTCCCATAAATTCGATCCAGTGCCGATTGAGGACTACTACTCGCTCTATTCGATTTTCAACAATGGACATGAGCCTGAGACGCCACCGCAGATTGGCGAGACGCAAAATAAATCTGCTTTTGCTGCATATGAAACGAAGCTAAAAGCCTTTGATGCGCGAATGGCCGAAGCTAAGAAGAAGAAGGACGACGGCGCAGCGGATAACATTCGACGTGAATTGCTGGATTTTAAGGCGACAGATCCCGGCGCTCCTCCATGTGCGATGGCCTATTACGACAATGACAAGCCAGCGGAGCAAAAAGTATTTCTACGAGGCAGCGCATCTAATCTGGGCCCGCCAGCGCCCGCACGATTCCTGCTGGCAGTGGATGGCGACGCTCGCAAACCTTTTAAGAAAGGTAGCGGCCGCCTCGAACTCGCACAATCAATCGCCTCAACAAGCAATCCACTGACCGCTCGCGTCATGGTGAATCGTATCTGGCTGGGCCATTTCGGCAAGGCTATCGTGCGAACCCCCAGCGATTTCGGCATTCGCGGTGAACTGCCAACGAACCCGGCGCTGCTCGATTGGCTAGCTTCCGAGTTCATGGCGGGGCCTGCGGATGGCAGCAGGAACGCAGCCTGGTCCATCAAGAAAATGCACCGTCTGATTATGCTTTCTGCCACCTATCAACAGTCCGCGGACGGTGACCCAAAAACGGTTCAGATGGACCCGGAAAACCGCCTGTGTGGCAGGATGAACAGAAGACGTCTCGACTTTGAAGAGATGCGAGACTCAATGTTGGCGGTATCCGGCACTCTTGATTCGTCGGTATTTGGTCAGCCCGTAGATGGGCTAGAGAAGTCTCGAAGAAGGACGCTCTACACATTTATCGATAGGCAGGCGATGCCCGGTCTGATGCGCGCCTTCGACTTTCCTGATGCCAATCAGCATGCGGCACAACGCAGCAATACGACGGTTCCGCAACAATCGCTCTTTCTGCTAAACGGCACATTTGTCCAGTCTGTTGCGCACTCTCTCACCACTCGCGGTGTGGTGATGGATGCGCAGGATACGCGGTCTCGCGCTGCGCAGATGCTTAGGCTCGTCACCTCCCGGGAGCCAGAGCGAGAAGATGTCGAACTGGCGGTGCGGTTCCTCAACAGGATGCAAAAATCCCCACCACCTGCTATCCAGTCCTTAGCTTTGGCGTGGAGTTATGGCTACGGAGAACTAGATGCTGCGGCAGGAAGGCTAAAGTCGTTCACGGCGATGACGAAGTTCACTGGTACTACCTGGCAGGGCGGCGACAAGCTGCCTGATCCTGTAATCGGCTGGGTAAGCCTGCATACTACAGGCGGCCATCCAGGTGATAAGGCACACTCTGCGGTAAGGAGATGGACGGCACGGGAAAATCAGATCGTAGATGTAACTGGGAGTGTCAATCACCCGTCTACCAATGGGGACGGAGTGCTGGCTGCGATTGTGCAAAATGGCAGCAAATGCCTCGTATCGAAGGTGGTAGCACATACGACGGCGCCTGTCGAGGCCAAAGGAGTTACAGTAAGAGCAGGAGACACGCTCGATTTCGTTATCGATTGCCGTGAGAACAACACCAGCGACAGCTTCGAGTGGTCGCCGACGATTTCCGTAGTAAGTGGTCAGGAACGTGGCGGGATAAAAACAGTTAATACGCCCGCATCAGCTTTGCACCAGTGGAACGGAGCGGCGGACTTCTCCGGGCCATACACACCCGCAAAAGGGCCCGATCCGTGGGATATCTACGCGCAGGCATTGCTACTTACGAATAGTTTTCTTTATATTGATTAGTATTTCTGCTGCTGGCCGCTGCTGACTAAGCACCGTTGAGTAACGGTGCTGCCGTTTGCCGAACAAGTGGCGCTCTTTAAGAACGCCAAGCCGATTAAGGACGCCAACTTGGTGTGAGTTTGCGTTTGGCGTTCTTCGTCCAGTGCCGCGTAGCACAAGGCAACTGACAATATCGGCTCGGATGAGCGGTGATTTCCGGCGCCTGCTACCGGGCCACATGACCCTTTGTCGAACGCATCGCTTGGAGCCCGCGTGTCCCCGCGCGGCCCTATATGGACGCCAAGTGATCTTAAGGACGCCAAGGCTGTGTGTATACACGCTTGGCGTTCTTAAGCTGAGTTCGAGTTCTTGAGTTCCATTGCCACGAGCCCGCCGCGCCGGACACTCCAACTCTAATAGATCCGGATACTGCCTGATCTGCGCGATCGAGCGTTCGACTGACGATACCGTGCGATGCGGCGGAAAAGAGACTAAAGGAGATCGAGCGAAACATCAACCAGTGATCTGGTCCCAAAATCATCGGCGGACCCAGTCCACAACTACCTTAGCCAGCCGTTCTCGGATCGCCGCAGCGACCTTGGGATTATCGGCGATACCGCCGTCGGTGTTGATCTGAACCGCGATTGAGACACGGTAATCCTTATAGTAACGCAGGTCGGACGTATAGCCCGGGATCCATCCGCTGTGGCCGTAACTCGTTCCGAACGGCGTCTTTGCATCGATATAGACTCCTGCGCCATAGCTGCGGTTTTGATCGGCGGGAGAGCGCGACCCGGCATGGAACAGGTCTTTGAGGTATGGTCGCTTCATGGCGCGACCTTCATAAAGATTCTTTGCCCACATGGCGAGGTCGCGCGAGTTACTGACTAGGCCTCCGCCCGTCCACTCCTCGATCGGATTGTATGTCATAAAACCTTGTGCCGTGGTGGTCTTAACCGGCAGTCCGAGCGGGTTTTCCTTTGGCATATATCCTGAAGCCAGATCTGGCAAATTGCGGCTGGAGGCAGGTGTGGTCAAGTTCAGGTACAAGGGTTTCAAGAACCTCCGCGTCACCTCGTCGAAGTAGGTATGACCAGTGGCTTTCTCGATAATCAGTCCAAGCAGGATATATCCGGTGTCCGTATAGGCGAAACCATGTCCTGGCTCGAACAAGGCGGGTTTGTCGAGGATATAGGCCACCAGCGACTCTGGTGGGAATGGATTACCAGGTTCACTCCATCTCCTTGCTACATCCCGCGCGAAATCCTCGCTGCTGACGTGATCGGGCAGGCCCGAGCTGTGCGTGAGCAATTGCCGTAGTGTGATAAAACTCGAACTTGCCAGGCGTGAAAACCAGGGTCTGTCACCAAGCCACTTGGAGATAGGATCGTCGAGACGCACTACCCTCTCCTGTGCGAGCGCCAAAACGGTTGCAGCAACAAACGTCTTACCGATGCTGGCCGGCAGCATGCGAGAGTTAATCGTCATCGGCTTATTCGCCTCAATATCCGCAAGACCAGTAGCCGCAGAGCCGAATTTGCCATCAGGCAGGACGTAGGCAGCAGTCGCGCCAGGAAACTTGAAGTCGGTGCGCAATGAATCGAGTTCCGCCTGGAACTTTGCGTCGAGCGCTGGAGGTCCAGCTGCAGCGATTCTACAATCTGCTGTGAGCAGAATAAGGGCGGCAATGCTCCGTACGAGGAGTAAGGAGCGACGACGTAAACTCATATGTGTTTCCTCTGCGGCGACTGTGATGGGGTTCCTCGCATTCATCCGCCCGTGTCTTTACGCCAGCGCATACTTATATTCAAACCGAATACAATCCCAATGCCTATTTCAATAATCGATGGATAGGGAGTCTCACTGAGACGAACCCAATATCTAAGTCGATCAACAAAAACGAACACGGAGACAAGTATCGTTGACATAATGTACCACCCGATCATTCTCTCCAATATTTTGCTCAGTTGCTTTTGAATCTGTACAGACATTGTCGAGCGCTTTCTAGACACTCTCGTCGCTGCTAGAGTGGCGGCCCTATGCGCATCCTTAGGCTTCAATTAGCGTTCCAATTTCGGCTTTGCATCGAGCTCCGCTCCCTAACGCCCAACCATCTTCAGCATTACTTGAGCCTATGCGATCGAGATGACTGGGGCGTACGCGATCTATGGCACTCCGCGAGTTCACGCAGGGGCTGGAAGGACTCACCCGGTTTATAGAGAGCCTCTCCGCCGTGTTCACAAATGCGATTTCAGTATATTTGCGCAGGAGAGTGAGCTGGTCGATCCCAAGTTGTAGGGGTGTGCGAGTGTAAGGTGTGAGCGCTGCCTCAACGGCAGTGTTTTACATCACGAATCCGGTACAGTGTCCATAACTACGGCCAACCATTGGGATGGTAGGGTCGCTGCTTGCTGCGACCGACATGAGAGTTTAGAACTCGATTTCTTCGTAGAACAGAGTGTGCGGACTGGGGGCCGTCGGTCGCAGCAAGCAGCGACCCTACCGT
>CAIXIX010000113.1 GCA_903919615.1 uncultured Chthonomonas sp. | reverse complement strand
GATACTGGAATATACGCGGATACTACACGGAAGGGCGACATTGCCTTAACAGAGCGCTTGACCGGGCCGAAGCTCGCCAGAGCGATAACAGCCTGGTTACAGCCGAGCTAGCTACCGCACTCGCCGGCGCTGGAATCCTGGCCAACGCGCAGGCAGACTATGCATGCGCACGCGATATGTGGTCTAAAGCCCTGTCCGCATACCGAGCGCTGCATAGTCAATCCGGCGTTGCCCACATGCTGAACAACCTGGGCCAACTCGCCATCAACCAGAGTGACCACGCCGCAGCGCGTCCGCTGCTCATTGAGAGCCTGTCAATGTTCCGTGAGATGGGTGACAGGGTCGGTTGCTCATTTGCTCTCAATAACCTTGGCAACGTCGATCACGCGTTATGTGATTATCCGGCTGCAAAGGCGCATCATGAAGAAAGCCTCGCTCTGCGACGCGATAAAGGAGATCTCGGCGGTGCAGCCGCCTCACTGCACAATCTTGCAAATATCGCTCACGATCAGCACGACTATGAGACTGCCACCAGGCTGCACGAGGAGAGTCTGGCGGTGTTCCGCGAGTTAGGCGACAGGCAAAACACCGCCTATGCGCTCAATAACCTGGGCAATATTCGGCATGAGATGGGTGATTTCGACCAGGCAAAGGCCCTGCACGAAGAGAGCCTGCAACTGCGTATAGATCTGGGCAGCACAGGTACTGCGGCCCACTCGATGTACAACTTGGGCGCCGTGGCATGCTCGAAAGGGGAGTACGATCTTGCTCGCGAGTTATGCAACAGCAGCCTTGCGATTTTCCGGAACCTGGACGACCAGCAGGGTATCGGATACGTCCTAAACACACTGGGAAATGTCGCTCTCGAACAGGGGGAATACGACGAAGCCGGCGTGCTGATGCTCGGCAGTCTGAGGATTCGCAGTGCTCTGGGCGATAGGCACGGCGCTGCCGTATCCCTGCAGAGTATGAGTTCGCTATTGATTGCCTTAGGAAATGCACGTCTGGCGCTAAACCTGATGGCCGCGGCGACGGTATTGCGAGACAGCTTGATGATCTCTTTGTCCCCGCGCGACCGTATCGCCTACGAGAAACTAATCAACAGAACCTGCTCAGCCCTCGGACCGGATTTGTTCGATGCTGCATGGCACGATGGCGCCTCACTCACATTGGAACAGGCGACTGAGTACGCTATGGCATGGAAGCAGTAGCTCGCATATTGTGTGCATCCCCTATTTTTCCACGATCTAGCCTTTTTGTGACGCCTTTGCCTCGCTGGTGGAGACGCTTTTGAGGACGCCAGGGTGCGATACTCTCTTCACGTTAGCACAACGTCGCAGCTCTCTAACGAAGTATATGCATTGGTTGTTCACGTGCGCAAGGAGCTTCACCATGATTTCAGTTTTCAACTACCCGCAGGCTGGCCGGAGACGCGGAACGATTGTATCGTTCGTGTCGGTAGCGCTTCTGGCTCTTTCACCTTCTCATACACTCGCTCAGAGCCTGATCGTAAATGGGGGATTTGAAACCGCCGACTTCACCGGCTGGACGCTTGCAGGCGACCCGGCAACTGCCAACTATGGGCTGATGCCGTGGTTTGCTCCCTATTTCGAAGTGCCGTCGCACACAGGCGTGTATTCTGCTTACTTTGCCGGATTTGGCACGTTCGATACGTTTTCGCAAACGGTAACAACATCGGTCGGAGCCAACTACACGCTGGATTTCTATATGCAGCACTACGTATCCAGCCCTTTGGGCGGGAATAGTTCCCTCTTGCCGCCAGTTGATGGATTTGAAGTACTTGTCGACGCGACAACGGACTTGAGCGTGACGTCAGCGCCTGCGTTCGGTTACACGGAATACAGCTACGCATTCACCGGCACGGGTTCCGATACGCTCACTTTTGGTGGCGCAAGCACTTTTGGTCTCTACAGCATGGACGACGTAAGCATCGTATATGACGCGTCACCTGTTACTGGAACTCCGGAACCCGGCTCCATGGCATTACTCATTGGCCTTGGATTATCAGGCGGGGTCTATAGCCGCCGGTGGAGCAGAAAGCGAACATGTCGGACAGACTTCAAGCCGCACACTCGCGACTGAGAATTCTGGCCGTCTTGATTGAGTTCAAATGCACCGGATTTCTCAGCCGCTGAGCCTCCTTCGAAATGACGGAGGCTCCGTTTCCAATACTCACCGCCGAGCGACATTACGGTGCGTCTGTCAGGGCCACCGAGTACTCATGCACCCCGGATCCAACCGTCATCGGCTCCCCGCCTGGCAGTGTGACGATTGCCGTGCTGTTCACTGGAACCTCAATGTGAAGCTTGAACTCTCCCGCTTCATGCCGCCAGTCAACGGAAATCCTACCCACTGGCGAATCGTAGTGCCCCTTGGCCCACGTTAGCCCCCCACCAGGAACGGGTCGGATATAAAAACGTTTCCATCCCGGAGCGCTCTCATCAGGTGAAATTCCGAGCGTCGAAGTCCAGAGCCATTCGACAACAGATCCCAGCGCCCAATGGTTGAAGGAGTTCATGCCGGGGTCCTGGAACCCGCGCCCTTTCACATAACCATCCCAGCGCTCCCAGATCGTGGTAGCGCCGTTTTCGATCATGAAACCCCAGGACGGGAAATCGGTTCGGTTCGCCAGAGTGTAGGCGAGATCTGAATGTCCCCAGCGCTTTAATTCCAGCATCATTCGGTGCGTCGACTGAATGCCCGTCGAGATGTGATCGTTGTAGCGATGGATCGCCGCGACGAGATGCTCGACGGCTTTCTGTCTAATCGCTTCTGGCAGCAGGTTAAAGTGAAGCGCGAGCGCATATCCGGCCTGAGTATCGCCCTCGATCTTGCCGTCCGGAGCAACAAATCGCGCATTGAACGCAGTCTTGATGCCCTCCCACTGCAGCCTCAGCTCCTCGGCGTCCTTCTTCCGCCCCAGAACCTGAGCCATTCTCATCGTAAGATCGGTTGATTGAGCGAAAAATGCCGTGGCAAATACGTCGTTTGGAACAGCGCCGCCAGTCTTTGGCCATCCATCCAGAATGAGAGTGTCGCCATTCAGCCAGTCGTTGTAATCGTTGCCTCGGCCATTTTTCCAGATCAGGTCTGGATTCAATTTCGAGATATAGGCAAGCCACTTCCTGCAACTGTCAAAACTCGCTTCAAGCACTCGCTTGTCGCCGTAGTTCACCCAGGTTCGCCACGGAACGATCACGCCCGCATCCCCCCACGCGGGTACTCCGCAGAATATCCCCTGCGATTTACCCGGATTTGGCGCAAAATCGGGCATTCGGCCATCGTCCATCTGTGCGTCGCGAACATCCTGCAGCCACTTCGTGAAGAAGCCAGCCATATCCATATTGAATATCGCCGACTGACCGAAGGACTGGATGTCCCCCATCCACCCCAGCCTCTCATCTCGCTGAGGACAATCGGTTGGGCTGCTCATGAGATTGGCGCGCTGGGTCCAGAATGCGTTCCGCATCAGTTTGGTTAGCATTGGGCTGGAACACTCGAACTGGCCAGTCTCCGGACTGGAGGAGCAGAACACGCGTCCGATCACATCAGTGAGTTCGGGCTTCCGTGATGCTCCTGTGATTTCGATGTAGCGAAATCCATGATAGGTGAAACGAGGCTCATAAGTCTCTACACCGTTGCCAGCAGGAATATAGGTATCGACTTGAGGAGCGCCGCGCAGGTTGGCGACATACAGGGTGCCGTCATCATTAAGAACCTCAGCATGGCGCATATGAATGGGAATTCCCTTAGCGCCAGTGAGCTTTAGCCTGCACCAGCCGACCATGTTCTGGCCCAGATCAAAAACATACACGCCCTTTGAAGGTTCGGTCAGGGCTATAGGTTTGAGCTCATCAACAACGCGGATCGGCTCGTTTCGCTGCCACACGAGGCTGGTATGGACTGACGTAACGGGAAGGACAGGATACCACCCGGCATGTTTGAAACCAGCTGTAGGCCAGCCTTTGATGATGCAGCGCGCATCAAACACTTCACCATCGAGAATGTCGCCCGATCGAATTGGACCCTCCACTGTCGAATGCCAGGAATCATCCGAGACAACGGTCTGAACACGGCCGTCCTCAAGCTCAATGCGCAGATGGAGCCTTAGCTTTGGCTTACGGCCATAGTGCGCTCTTTCCTTGAAGAGACCTATACGTCCGGCATACCAGCCATCGCCAAGCCATGCGCCAATCGCATTAGCGCCAGTCTGAAGTTGGCGGGTCACATCATAGGTCTGGTACTGCACTCGCAGGCCGTAATCGGTCCACTCCGGCGCTAGCAAGGTATCCCCGACACGCTTTCCATTGAGAAGAATTTCTGCGAGTCCAAGTGCGCTGACATACATCACGGCCCGGCTGATTTTGCCTTTGATCTGAAAATCGCGCCGCATCATTGGCGCAGGCAGGGCTTCGAAACCGCGGTCAGTATGCCTTTGCAGATCGCCACCTGTCACATTGTCTGCATCCTCAATCCACGCGCCGCCCCAATTGGATTGCTTTAACGGCCCCATGCTCCAGCTTTGAGGCTTGGCCCATGCAGAGGATCGGCCTTCACGGTCCCAGACACGCACGGTCCACCAGCATATCTGGTGAGATGTTAGCGCTTTACCTACATACTCAATTTGAGACGATCTATCGGACGAGATGCGCACTCCATCCCAGAGATCAGCGATACCCGGTTTCAGCCTCTCACGTGATGTCGCTACGAGTACCTGATACGCGCTTTGCCCTTCATTCGTAACCCCTGCGTCTCGGGCCACATCGATCCAACTAAGACGTGGATGCATCACATCCAACCCTAACGGGTTCAACAGGTACTCACAACGCAAATGTGCCGGTTTGATCGAAGGTTTCATGGGTAATGCCTTTGCTGTAACGACGCTGACAGCGATACACATAATAAGAACTGGTGGGATACACTTAAACATCAAAAACGTAAACCCTCTCAAAGTTCTCCTCCAGACTATATTCACGACTGAATCTTACTCCGCCAACACGCATGCGACATGCGTTGCGCGAGAGTAGCCGCAGCTCTGGCATGAGGAAACACGTGACCGAATACGATGCCTACAACGAACTGTGCTGCTACACATTAACTCATACCGACAGAGCCTTCATCCATCAGCATGTCGTCGATGCCTATGCGGCACAGAGTGCTCAGGCAACAGACAAACCAATAAAGCTCACAATTGCGCTTGTAGGGCTCTATCTGCACCTGGAGCATCAATTCACAGGCAGACAGGTGCAGCTAGCGCACATGAAAATGGCAAGGAAGAAGCACGACTGGCCTGCCTTCGAGCTGCCAGAACTGCGCGGAGATATCACTGCGATAAACGTCCTCGCCTTTCCGCCAGGCCCTCAGCGCGACGGCGCAATCGACGACTGGTGCCTCTCCGTCTGGACAGCATACGCACACCATCGTTCTACACTCCACGAACTCCTGGATAGCTTCGAAGTGATCTAATACCCGACGTCTTTTTCGCAACAAGCAGGCGAAGCGCCGACAATTCCGGAACTGTCAGTCTAAATCGGATATCTCTGTTCACTATACTTTTACCCATCCGCCGCCATCCGGCAGGCGACAAAAGGCCCTCTACGCGCTAGCTTGCGAGCAAATGAGCGAATCGGGGGAGGGTAAGGGTGGCGGGCCTCTCCGAAGACAGGCAGTGGCCTTGTCCCATTGGCTTGCTGTATGGACGCCGATACCAAAACACCGGTACACCCCTTACCGGGCTACCAGCCGGCGCCACCGTCAATCGAGACATTACCCACCATGAGTGAACCAACACAACCTAACAACGGAGTTGACCAATGAAGACTCAAGCGGCGTTCACCTTGATAACGCTTACCATACTCCTCTTCCCAGCCCTCGCCATGGCCCAAGCCAGAATTCCAATCGAAGGCTCTAAAACCGGCGCATCCTCGGACTGGTCTCCCGCCGATGGAACCGGTCCAGCCGCGCCAGCGACGGAAAAGCTGCCGGATGGTCGCTCGGCAGTATCATTTCGATTCGATATGAACGCAATAAAAGAGCGAGCCTATTGGGATCTGCCAGTTAAGCTCAATCTGTCTTCCGTCGGAAGGATCTCCTTCTGGGCGAAGCTCGTTGGAGATGAATCATCGGTATCCGGTGCGACGCTTTACTTCAACTCTGGCAGCGGTTGGTATGGCTCAGGGATTAGCATTCCGACCGACGGTTGGAGCCATATCACTCTCGACCGCGCGGCATTCAAACCAGAAGATTCCCCGTCCGGCTGGCAGGAGATAAAAACGGTCCGCATCGCGTTCTGGAAGGGCCAATCTACCGCCGCAGAGGTGCTGTTCGGTGGGCTCGAGGGACAATCGAGCTCAGTTGCGGTTGTACGCTGTACCCGAGGAGCCAATCCTGCAGAGAGCGCAACCTATGCCGAACAGATGGCGGCCGCACTAAAACGAGCCGGAATTGATGCCGGAACGGTAGACGACATCGATGTTGAACATGGCGTGCTTACCGGTAAGCTGCTCGCGGTCTATCCGAACAATCCTGCGGTTTCCGACACCGAGGCGGCAGAACTATCCCGCTTTGTGATTTCCGCTGGGCGAATTATTGTCTGTTATTCGTTGCCGCAACCGCTGGCCGATCTCCTCGGAATACAGCCCACCGAATATGTAAAAGAGGCGCACGCGGGCCAGTTTGCCTCAATGCACGTCACAGGCGCATTTCAAGGTCTACCTGCAATCGCGAAGCAGGCTTCCTGGAACATTCAGAATGTGAAACCCACGGCGTTCAACAGCAAGATCATAGGAACTTGGTTCGACAAGGATGGTAAGAACACCGGCTACCCTGCGGTGGTCGCGGGTGACCATGGCGCCTTCATCACCCATGTCCTGCTTGATGATGATGCCTCGGCCAAAGATCGACTGTTACGCGCGCTAGCCGGCCACTACTCACCGCAGATATGGCGGGATATTGCAAAAACTGCACTCGATAACGCGGGTAATGTTCGCGGCTCAGAAGTTTCCTTTTCACAAGCGATATCGGCCGTAAAGGCTGAGATCCCCATCAATACGCCAGCAATGAATAGGGCCATAGTTGTCCAGAAACTGGCCGCATCTGAGATGGCGCTCACGGAAGCAAAGCGCGAGTTTAGCTCGGGGAGATACGCAGCCTCCATCATAACCGCTGAAGCGTCCCGAAAGGTACTGCTCGATGCGCATGTGCTGGCGCAGGTCAGCCTGCCAGGAGAATTTCGGGCAGTCTGGTGCCACAACGCCTACGGCATTGAGGGGATGAACTGGGATCAGGCGATCAAACGCTTGAAAGATAGCGGGTTTACTGCGATCATGCCTAACATGCTCTGGGGCGGCGTGGCGGATTATAACAGTCGCGTCTTGCCAATTCGAGACCGCGTGTTGAAAGAAGGAGATCAGATTGCAGCCTGTGCAGCGGCCTGCAAGCGGTACGGAATTCAGCTCCATGTATGGAAGGTGAACTGGAACCTGGGCGATGCGCCAGAGAGCTTCATCAGCAAAATGCGAACAGCGCACAGGCTTCAGCAGAGCAATACGGGGAACGAACAGCGATGGCTCTGCCCTTCGAATCCTGCCAATTTCGAGCTAGAACGCGATGCGATGCTAGAGATCGTAAAAAACTACGATGTCGATGGTATCCACTTCGACTACATCCGATATCCAGACTCGGCTCACTGCTATTGTGACGGATGCAGATCCCGTTTCGAGAGCCTGACGAACAAGCCGGTAAACCACTGGCCGCAAGATGTGCTGGCGGACGGAACGAGATATACGGAATACCAGGAGTTCCGGCGAGGCAACATCACGCGTCTGGTTCGCGCTGTTAGCGAAGGCGCGCACAGCATCAAGCCTAAGATCAAAGTATCGGCCGCAGTGTTCCCAGATTGGCCCGCCTGTCGGGAGCACATCGGGCAGGACTGGGCCGGCTGGATCAAGGCTGGATATCTGGATTTCGTCTGCCCGATGGATTACATCGACTCAAATTCAGCTTACCGATCGCGCATCCGGGTTCAGCGCGATGCCGTTGCGGACCGCGTACCACTGATCCCCGGCATCGGCGCCTCCGCGCCGGGGCTGCCGCTCGGCCAGGTGATTGACCAGATCAACATCACTCGCGAAGAGCACGCTGGCGGATTCATCATATTCAACTACGACACAAAAGTAGCCAACGAATACCTACCGGAACTCGGTAGAGCCATCTCCAAACCGTGACGGCTCTGCAGGATCAAGTCCCTCTACAGGCGCGACTTAGCCTGTAATCGGGTATCGCTTTGCGCAACTGGAGAGGGATTAGGGTGAGGCCAGATCTCGTATTGATCGGGACATGGTTCATAGAGTCCCTTTCCGTGTCCTCTACAGCACACCGCCTACGTCGTTGCAACTCTTTACCCGATTGCAACCGATTTACCCTATTACCCTTCTGTGCACCAGCGCCGACGGCGCGCAAGAAAGGAAGGAGGAGGAGCGGCAAGTCCATTATTACCTCTTCCACCCGTATCCACTGCTCACCGCGAGCATTCCCGAAGCAGCGCGCTAATCGCGGTGAACCCCATCTTCTCCGCCCATGCCTGAGGAGTCGCCCACACTTCGGCATCCGGCTCTAGAACAGGTGCGTTCCCGTCAATCAGCATGCGCACCAACGCCTCACGTCCCCAACGACAAGCCCATCCAAGAGGCGTCGATTTCAAGATATCGTCGCGGACCGTCAGGTCTGGGTTCGCTTTCAGTGCGATTCTGGCAAATTGCGCTCGTTCTGCATCGGTCATTACATTCTGACCCCAGATTTTCCCCGCCGCCATAATGGTGTGCATAAGTGTTTCGCCTTTGCGACCTTGCGTATTCACGCTGGCTCCATGCTGCAGGATCAGTCGGAGGCACTCGGG
>CAIXIX010000112.1 GCA_903919615.1 uncultured Chthonomonas sp. | reverse complement strand
TGTACTACCGGATGTCTTGGGAACCGCAGGTTTTGCTGTGCAGCGCCAGCTCACCCACATCCACCAGCCTCATATCGAGTTTCTGTTCGTCAGGTCGTCGCTATTGCTAAGGCTTCCTACAGACCCCTCTTCACAGAGACGCCCTTGCCTTCGCTAGCGGTGGGGATTCCCTCCCCCGCAGAGGACTTTCACCTCCGAGAACCGGGGCATGCCCGGCGTACGCTGCATCCCTCATTCTTCGGGCGCGAGCAGTGAACCCGGTGAGGGTCCCGCCACGCATGCCGATAACAAATCACGCGTAAAACCCACGAAACAGAGCTTTACTGGAGTGCTACCATCGTTACCAAAGATATGATACATGTGTAGCCGCGCAAGCGGGGCAACGGAGGAAACACATGCCTGCCGGATGCCTACTTCGCAGAGAGCCAATCTGCGCCAATTCCCGCTTCCGCACGAAGCGGCACGCGGAGCGTCATCGCAGCCTCCATCTCTTCGCACACGATTGCGGCCATCGCTTCGGCCAGCTCTGCTGGCGCTTCGAGCACGAGTTCGTCGTGGATCTGCAGCAGCATCTTTAATGGCAGGTGATCTCGATCGATTCGCTTTGCCAGATTCACCATGGCCGCTTTAATAAGGTCGGCAGCGCTGCCCTGAACCACGGTATTGATCGCAAGCCTCTCCCCCAGGTTCCTCTGAACCCGGTTGTTGGCATGAATCTCCGGGATAGCCCGCATGCGTCCCGTTACTGTTTTCACCTTGCCCGTCTCCAGCGCCTCTGCGATACAGGCCTGTAAAAAGTCGTGGATGCCGGGATACTTCGTTCGGTAATCTTCGATTAAGGCGGTCGCTGCGCCGACCTCTAACCCCTCAATCCTTCGAGATAGCCCGAACGGCGTAATCCCGTAGATAATGCCGAAGTTGATCGTTTTCGCCTTCGCACGCTGATCTTTCGTAACCTGGTCCACAGGTGTCTGGAAAACTTGCGAGGCCACCGCTGTGTGAATATCCAAATCGCGCATAAAGGCATCGAGGAGAGCAGAATCCTCGCTAAGATGCGCCAGAAAACGGAGCTCAATCTGTGAATAGTCCGCACAGATCAGCCGATATCCCTCAGGCGCATGGAAGGCGCGCCGGATCTGCCGGCCTGCATCGGAGCGAACAGGGATATTTTGCAGATTTGGGTTGTTGGAAGCGAGCCTGCCGGTCGCTGTAACGAGCTGATGGAAGGTAGTGTGAATGCGTCCCGTGTTCCGATCAATCGAGTCACGCAGATTACCGAGATAGGTGCTAATCAGCTTGGTTAGCTGGCGGTACTCCATTACGAGCCGCGGCACCGCTGTTACTGGTTCGCTTTTGTTCTCCTGCGAAGCCAGCTTTTCGAGGACGGAGATATCCGTGGATCTTCCCGTCTTGGTCTTCTTGCCTTCGGTAAACCCGAGGCGGTCGAACAGAACATCGGCAAGCTGCTGGGTCGATTCTATCTTAAACTCCATGCCAACAAGGCTGAAGATGTCGGTCTGAATTTGCGTTACCCGCCCTGCGAGCTCTTTACCTTGCTGAACAAGCACGTCTCCATCGCACAGGATTCCGTTATTCTCCATCTCTGCCAGCACGGCCGTTAGTGGCGCCTCGATTTCCTGCATCAGCGCAGTCAATCCAGCCTGGTCGCTTTTCTCCTTCATGAGTTTGTAGAGTCGGAGGGAGATATCCGCGTCTTCTGCAGCGTAACGGGTGATGGTATCGAGCGGAACCTGGTCCATCGTAAGCTGCTGATCGCCAGCGCCGATAAGATCGGTAATCGGGATCATCTTATAATAGAGCTCATCCGTTGCAAGGCTATCCAGCTTGTGGGCAGATCGGCTCGGATCGATTAGCTGGCTTGCGAGCAGTGTGTCGAACTCCACTCCCCGAAGATGTACGCCGTTTCGTGCAAGAACACTGGCATCAAACTTCAGGTTGTGGCCACACTTGGGCACCGAATAGTCTTCGAGAACGGGCTTTAGATGTTGAAGGACGGTTCCTAAATCGAGATGGCTTTCTGGATTGGGGCTGGCGACAGGCACATAAACGCCCTGACCTACCTTCCATGCGAAGCTAAGGCCTACTAGATGTGCACTGCGGTCGAGGCCGGTGGTCTCTGTATCGATGCTGATAATCGGGTACTCACGCAGGTTGGCCACCAGCTTTTCCATCTGGGGCAGCGTGGTAATGGCAGTGTATACGCCAGAAGCTGCGGTTTCGTAGGGAACGCCCTCGAATGCGCCTGAAGGGCTCGCGACGGGCTCCAGCTTTTCGGCTGGCGATGCCGGAGTGGCAGATGCTTCGGCAGCGCCATACTTTGAGGCGAGCTTGCGAATCTCTTCCTGAGCCCGGCCAAAGCCAAGCTGCTCGAATACCGGGCTGAGTTTTGCCACATCGATTCGCCCTGCGCGTGCCGAAGAGATGTCGAATGGAAAGTCGGCATCCTTCTTCAGCGTAACCATAGCACGCGAAATCGGCAGGATGTCGCGGCCTTTGAGGAGGCTCTCTTTCTTTTTGCCCTTAATCTCATCGATATGCTCGAGAATGCCATCGATCGAACCGAAATCTTGAATAAGCTGTGCCGCTGTTTTCGGCCCGATGCCTTCAATGCCGGGAACATTGTCTGCAGTGTCGCCCATCAGCGCAAGAACATCGACAACCTGTTCCGGCTTTATGCCTTTCGCGGTCATCAGCTCTTCAGCAGTGATAAGCAGTTCCGTATGGATGTCGTACAGGCTCACACGATCGCAAATGAGCTGCTCGAGGTCTTTATCTTTCGAGACAATTCGTATCTGAACATCTGCAAGCTCCGGATCGTTAAGCACCCGGGTGGTAATCGTCGCGATCACATCGTCGGCTTCGATGCCTTGCTGCCCTATTACCGGCACGCCTAAGCCTTCAACCACCTCGTAGACACGAGGCACCTGGGAGATCAGATCATCAGGCGTAACATTGCGCGTGCCTTTGTACTCCGTATATTGTGCGCCGAGCACGGTCGTTCCGGGTTCCAGCCCCTGCGTGCCTTCCGTGAGCCTAGTGGCATTATCGCCCTGCCTGATGGCATCGTACTGCAGGTATATCTGATCGCGAAATGTGCCGCCTGGCATATCTGTTGCCACGACGATGTAGGTTGGCTCTAGCTGTGAGAGCAGCTTGAGCATCATGTTCGTGAATCCAAATACTGCATGCGTCGATTCGCCAGTGGTGCGACTGCGCATTCCGCCACGAATGGCGTAGTAGGCCCGAAAGATCTGGGCGTAAGCATCAATAAGATAGAGTGTTCGTGCCATTGGTTCTCATCCTAAAAAGGGTTCCAATCCGAAATGCAAGTGCGGTATAATCAAGACTGAGGTTTCCGGAGAGCATAATTGTACTGCTTTCTCCTTTTATCAGAGGACAAATTCCAGAAATGTGTTCTGACTCAAGTCATAGTACCTGCGGTCGTCGCGACTTCGGAGAGCCCGATAGGTTGCGGCGGCAGGGATTACACTGATCTTCCTCTTCATGTGGAGCGTCAGTCCCTGACCGCTTCACGCCCACTCTCGCTACTCCAAGTACACGACGGCCCACCCAGGTTAATTTTGTATTCGACGCTGACTCCTGCGATCGGCTTCCGACCGCACGCCTGCGCCTGAATCCTATACAAACATCCGGAGAGGTGTCGCGGTGCTCGAACGCAACCTGCGACAGCGGTTCTTGTCGAGCCGGCTGTTTTTCTTTCTTAGCATATTAGGGCCGGGAATCATTGCGGCCAATGCAGATAACGATGCTAGCGGCATCCTCGGGTACTCCCAGGCTGGCGCTCAGTATCGTTACGCCATGCTTTGGGTGCTTGCGCTCAGCACAATCGCGTTGGGTGTTGCTCAGGAGATCTGCGCCCGTATGGGTGCAATTACTGGTAAGGGCCTTGCCGACTTAATTCGAGAAGAGTATGGCGTTAAGGTTACACTGTTTGCAATGGCGACGCTGCTCGTTGCGAATTTTGCGACCACGGTCTCCGAATTCGCCGGAATACTGGCTGCGGTAGAGCTGTTTGCGGGTCCGCGCGCCAGATATGTTGTGCTTCCCCTCGTGGGTGCGCTGGTTTGGTTGCTTGTTTCACGTGGCTCATACCGTCGGCTCGAAAAGGTGCTTCTTGGCGCCTCAACAATCTATCTGTTTTACATCGGCAGCGCAGTTCTGTCTCATCCCGACTGGGCAACCGTTTTCAAAGAGACCTTTGTGCCCAATTTGAAGGATGTCTCACCGATCAAGGACTATGTGTTCATGATCATCAACGTAGTCGGAACGACGATCACCCCCTGGGGACAGTTCTACATACAGTCAAGCGTGCGCGACAAGGGCGTGAAGGCAGAAAAGTACCACGAAACGCGCATCGATGTGCTGTTTGGCGCCTTCTTCACGAACTTTATCGCTTTCTTTATTATTGTTGCCTGCGGAGCGACGCTCTATTCCCATGGAATTCATGTGGATGATGCAGGGCAGGCGGCACGCGCGCTGAAGCCGCTTGCGGGTCCGCTCGCCATGGTTCTGTTTGGGATTGGGCTGTTCAATGCGTCCTGTTTTGGGGCGATTACCGTTCCACTGTCCACTGCGTACGCCGTAACCGAAGCACTGGGTTCCGAGAGCGGTGTTGGGCGGCGATCCCGCGAGGCGCCGCTCTTTCTGGGGACCTTCTCGTTTCTAATTATTGCGTCGGTTATAGTTGTCATGCTATTCCCGAAACATCTTACCGCGCTGATCATCTTGCCGAATATCGTCGGGGCTGTGCTGCTGCCAATCATCCTGGTGTTGATGCTTAAACTCGTGAACGACAAACGGATTATGGGTGAGCATGTTAACAGTAAGATCTACAACGTAATAGCGTGGACCACCACCGTGGTACTTATTATTCTTTCGGCAATTCTGCTGATTACAAACTTGCGACAGTAGCGTCGCAGGGAAGTGCGTGCAAGCACGGGGGAACTACGGCTTAGCCGAGGGAAGTGCTCGCAGGCGCGCGGGAAGTAGCTGCGCAGGGAAGAAGAAACTTACACAAAGCCGCTGTTTATTAACGATTATTTTGATCTATCGGCCGTGGCGGCCGATGTGGAAGAGCGCCAACCCAATCACGCAAAGTGCAAACGTAACTCCGTAGATGCACCAGACAACCTGCTTCTGATTCCAACCTTTTGCAAGAAGGCGGTGGTGCAGATGCCTCTTATCGGCCTGCGTCAGTGGAGCGCCCTCAATTAGCCTTCTCCCCAGCACATGCGTGTAATCAAAAATTGGCACGCCGAGAACCAACACAGGAACCAATACCGACACTGCCGCTGCGGATTTAAATGCTCCAAGAATTGAAATGGCTGCGAGAACAAAACCCAGCAGCCAGGATCCAATAGTGCCCATGATGATCTTCGCAGGATGGTAGTTGTGGCGCAGAAACCCGATGCAGGCGCCCGCGAGGGCCGCAGCGAGGATTGCGAGGGTGGCAAAATCGGGTCGGTGCAGCTCAACCGCCATCAGCGCAAGCGCCGATGCAGAGATAGCGCAAACACCCGATGCAAGCCCATCCACCCCATCGATGGCATCTACCGTTTTCGTAATTACAAACACCCAGATGAGAGTTGCGATTACTGAAAGTGTCGTGCCGAGCGGATGCCAGTTAATCGTCGCACTATATTGTCCACTATGACTTACAAAGAAATTTGAAATTCCCTCAATGCGCACCCCAAACAGACATAGAAGGCCGCCGCCCGCAAGTATCGCAAGCGCCTGCCATTTCGCTTTCAGATTGTAAAAGTCATCAACTAGCCCGACAACGGAGATAAAAAGAGCGGATACGAGAATTCCCACGAGCTGCAGCGACCACGTATGCTGGCCGGTCAACCTGAAGTGGCGAGCAGATACCGTGATGAGTACAGCGAGGAAAAAGCCCACGCAGATGGCAACGCCACCTGCCCTCGGCATTGGCGCAGTATTAACGCGACGCGCTTCAGGCTGATCGATTGCGCCTCGTTTTTCCGACCAGCGTTTAACGGCCGGCGTTGTAAGGGCAGTTATAATAGCGGCTAACAGCGCCGCAAACAAGATTCCAAACATCCACGGGTTCCTTATCGACAAACCACGAGCTATTGCAAACCGTCGCTCACACCGAGTCAGTTAGTATGCGGCGGTCACGCTTGCCTCCCTCGCAAGCTTCGGGCCTCTTTCTGCTCAGGTCCCTCCCTCCTTCCGCTTGCCTCCCTCGCAAGCTCGGGCGCGGTGGAGACCACTCTTCGGGCGCAGCAGAGAACATGGTGGAGACCACTCTCGCAGGGAGAGGGACTAATGCGCGCCCCCGGATGTCTGCGCAATCCTACGCCGAGTAATGATACACGATTAGCGCAAGCGGGGAGAGGGAGTAGCGGATCTACGCTAGCGGTTGCCGCCCGCGGTTATTTGAGTGTTTCGCACGGTGGCTCCGGTAGGAGGTTTGTAAGCAAACTCGGAGTCCTGTATCTGAGCGTTTGGTCGCGCATCTGAGATAACATCCCGAGTCAGTAAGTTCAGGGTTTGTGTGCTGGTAACCACTTTTCCGTGATCCATAACCGACCGGTTTTGTTGTATATTGCGCTGCACCTGCTCCACCTTCAAAATGAGCATTGTGTTCACATCAATCCACCAGGACCATTCAGCAGGCGTGGGCAGTTTCGTCGTCGCCGATATAACATAGGCCGGGTGACCATTAAACGTCGTCTTATCGCGAAGCCTGATACCCAGAAGCTGGCCCGGGATGCCAGCTCTGCAGATGCCGTAAAGTGGATCCATAAAGGTGGATATCTGGGCCGTCTTATCCAGCACGCCAAGCATGGTATCCATGTCTGGAGCGGCGGGGCATAACCAGTACTTGCGGCTAAGCGGATCAAATACTCCCACAGTCGTTGAATCGCACCATACGATTCGGCTGCCGAGCGGAGTTGAAAAATCAAATCGAACTTTGTTCGGGCGCTTAAACTTGAACTCTACAGAAGACCCGACCTGACTGAGGATGTGGCCGTTTGTATCCGTCACAATCATGTCTGCGCTGGATTTGCCGGCATAGCTTGAGAGATGCAGATACTTGCTAAAACTTTGGGCCAGAACGTCGCGGCCCTGTTCAGAATTTGTTTGTGCATTTACATGCTGCGACGCGGAGAACAACAAGAAGATTACAGCCAACATTGCTGTTGGGGGCATAGCTTTTTGTAGGGTTACATGATTTCGGCGCGAGCGGTACATGAGAGCGATCACCTTGCGCTTCGACATGCCCGTGTTTCAGGATGCTGCATGCGCTCTTAAAACTGCTGACATCCTTAAGCAAAGGAGCCATTCAGGAAATATTGCAACGAATAAACGAACTTAGTATATCAGAGGCCGAACAAGAACGTCAAATAGAGATGAGGGAAGAGGGAAGAACGCGCTGCCCGCGAGCAGGGAAGCAATGGTACTGCGTAGAATTCAACTAAGCAGGTCGGCACCACAGGATCAGCGTGCATATGCTTTGGAGGACGTGCGTTGAGTGATCGTCGCCAGACACTTGATCAGCTGCTCGCCGGCAGGCTGCAGTTAGATGCTCAGCGAGATGGCATTCTCCCTGTGGCGCTAAATACGCTCGGGCAGGCAGCCCCTGCCATCGGCACCGGGCTCCTTGTATTCAGCTTTGTGTTAACATGGCATCATGCGGCTCCGTTCGTGCAGACTGCCTCCGGACTAGTCGGGGCCATCGCGCTAGTGGGAGGGCTGCAGTGCCGTTCGGCATATCGGCAGTCTCGGATGAGGCTAATTGCCAGAGTCCGGAGCCTGCGAGGAACACTGAATGCCGCGGGTGCGGCACTTGCTCTGCTGCATGACGACCAGGATCCGGAAGTTGTACTTGCCATTTTCGATCTGCTTGATGGCTGCCTCGAGCCTTATTGCGTGTCGTTATCAAGGCCGATGGACGAGGCCCATCTTATTGGCCTTTGCAATACTGTTGCCGATGCGGATCAGCCGCTCGCCATCTCTGCACTCCGAGTGCTTGGCAGGTATGGAGACAACAGTTCGGTGCGGCGCCTCGAATCGATTTCGGACAGGAGCGACCTAATCGCCGCCGCCGTTCAAGCCTGTATCGCAAGCATCCGACAAAGACTTGATGAGAAACAAAAGGCGGGTATGCTGCTGAGGCCCACGGAAGGCATGTACGAAACCGGGCTGTTGCGGCCGAGAGCGCGGCAGGACGCAAACGACGAAGCAGACCGTGATCTGCTTCGTGCAATACCTTGAACTCTATTTGACTGAAGAGAGTGGCGGATGTCGAATGCATTGAGGATTGGTCTAGTCGGCTGCGGTGGCATGGGAAACGAACACCTGGGCATCGTGCGAAGTGCGATGACGGGTGCGCAACTCGTTGGAGTTTGTGATTATCGCGCCGATCGTGCGGAGCGCATGGGACGGCAGCATGGCGTAGCTTACTGGACCGATTTTACAAAATTTCTTCATGAGGCATGCCTCGATGTGCTTCATATCTGCTCTCCTACCGGATACCATGCCGCGCAAGGAATTGAGGCAGCCAATGCAGGTGTGCACGTTCTGTGCGAAAAGCCGCTCGACCTTGACCTGTCTCGGATCGATAACCTGATCGCTGCATGCGATAAGAACAATGTGCGGCTCGGCTGCATCTTCCAGAGAAGAGCCGTTCGTGGCGCGCAGGAGGTTCAGCGTGCCATCGCAGCGGGCGAGATGGGGAGAATCCTTTCGTGCTCCGTATCTATTAAATGGTGGCGAAGCCAGGAGTATTACGACAAGGATGACTGGCGAGGAACGAGAAGCCTTGATGGTGGGGCGCTCGCGAACCAGGGAATCCACTCGCTGGATCAGATGGTGTGGATGGCTGGTCCGGTTGAAGCCGTGGAGTTTGCGCATCTCGATACCGTAAGTCACGATCTCGAAGTAGAAGACTTTGCGATTGTGGTGGTGCGATTTACATCCGGCGCCCGTGGCGTAATTGAGGCGACCACCTGCTGCAAACCGGATCTATCTACACGGCTCGAGATCTTCGGCACGCAGGGATCCGCCGCGCTCGATGACGCCTTTGTGGTTCGTTTTGGCTTAGATGGCGAAGATCGACTCAACACATTGCCCGATCGTGGAAAACTGATGGGTGGGGGCTCAGATCCCTGGGCCATCAGTCTCGCCGGGCATACGGAACAGATTCGAGATTTTTATTCTGCGGTAATCGAACATCGTGAACCCATGGTTGACGGTAGGGCCGCTCGCGTGTCCGTGGATTTACTCGATAAGATCTACAGGCACGCAAGTAAATAACAATGCTCTGATTGCGCCTCGTTCGGCTCCTCACAACGCAGTTGATGGTGCAACCGGGACGTATTAGGAGCCTAACCATTTTTGCGCGCAGCACGCAGCGCCAATACCATTCGTTCAATGATGCAGGCAAGGGGGTAAACGTTGACGCGATTTGTCGGCATCGTAGTACACAGGGAGAGACCGGAAGCGGTCGCGATTGCTCTTCAGGTTATCTCCTGGCTGCAGGGACGCGCTCCAGCCGGCAGTATTGACGTGCGACTTGACCCGGAATCGGCGAGCCGACTTGGGATGCCTGCGCTTGCTGCCGATCCTAAGAGCTGGGCAGAAATTGAATTCATCATCAGTTTGGGCGGCGATGGCACTATTCTGACCGCCGCAAGAAGCGCCGTGCCTGCCGGAATCCCGATTCTTGGCGTTCACATGGGGCGTTTTGGGTTTATTGCAGAGACGCATCCGGGCGACCTGTATCCACATTTAGAGCAGATTCTCGATGGCGATATTCGGCTGGAAGAGCGGATGATGGTACGAGCGGAGGTGTGGCGGGGAACGGAAAGAGTCTCGTCTCAGATAGGGCTAAACGATGCCCTGGTCAAAAGCAGGGCGAGTCAGATGCTTCAGATTAGAACCAGGCTCGCACGGGCTGAGTTCGCTACCTATCCTGCCGATGGAATTATCGTGGCCACACCCACGGGATCCACGGCCTACTCACTTTCTGCAGGCGGACCGCTGGTAGCACCTACCGTGAACGCCATGGTTGTTACACCCATTTGCCCACATACGTTAAGTGCGAGACCCATGGTAGTGCCGGCAGACGAGGTGGTGGAGATCGAGCTCGAAACAGAATGCAACGACGTAGTGTGCGTTGTAGATGGCGTTGAGCCGCTCACCCTCGAGCCGGGCGATCGTGTGATCGTGCGGCGCGCGGAATGCGTAACACGGCTGATCGTTCTGGATCACGCTACTTTTTATCGTAAGGTGCGAGACCGATACCTCTACGGAGAGCGGATTAATGAGTAGACAGTTAGTCTAGCGGCGCTGGTATAGCCATGGGCAGGCTTGTAGAGAGCAGCGCTCGATAATCCTGCCAGTAGGCCTCAACGCTAATGGGCAGACTGCCATAGTTCAAATACCATAGCGCCGAAGCGTCGAAGTGGGGCTCAATTTGAATAACAACCGGAAGCCTTAGAGATTCTCCGGGTTCAAGAGACCACAATAGGCTTTTCGTTGTGTTCGTGTTCGGGCTTGTGACTCTCACTCCATGTGGAAGCACCATCTGAAACACTCCCTCCTCTGGCCTCGTGCCACTATTGCGAGCATTTATCACGATTTCAACATGGTGCCCGGGCTCAATATCTGTTAGCGGCTCTCGTTCGAGCGAGATTCGGAGCGACCTTGCTCCCTGTTTGATGCGCCAATCGAGCCCACTGATGGCGGGCGCCATGCCGGCGCTATCGGATTGAGATGCACCGCTTTCTAGCCTCAAGCGGAGATAATCATCGGTTACGAATGCATGCCACTCCATCTCCCATGTGCGCTCGGCTCCAATGGCCGGCACACAGTGATACTGGTTTAATGGGTGAGTGCGCTTAAACGAGGCAAGGATCGGATAATCGATCAGCTTTACCATGCGAAGCATCTTACCGTGCGCGGTTGGTACCCAATCCTGCCCGGCGTACAGAGTGTGCGCAGCAGTGTTATCCATCTCCGTTTGTAGAAAAAGAAATGGGAAGCCCATTCTCGCCGCTGTACGCTGAGCCGCCATCGTCAACATCTCGCCTATTCCGAGCCTTCGAAAATCCGGCCGAACGCAAAGGTTAACCAGTTCTGCGAAGGGTGGCACAAATGCCTCTAACCCGAGTCTGCCAGCGACGACGCCATCGACTTCAGCGACAAATTCACGAAAATGTCGGTTAGCAATCCAATCGGAATCATGCGTCGGCCAGTACTTGTGAAAGTCTGGAGCTTCCTGCCATCCAACTGCCCATTGAATAGCGCGTGTGTTGGCAGAGTCGTCTGGTCCTGCCGCCCGAATGGAAATTCCTGGCGTGATTATTGCTTTGTCAGGCTTTCCTTCTCCATCAGTCATCGAAATCTCCTTACATTATAATTATATGGGCGCACAGATTATTTGCAAGCATCAAGAAGCACGGTTCCGCTGGCGTTCGTGACTGCTTTGGGCAGTAGGCATTTCGAGACTGTTCGCATCAGCTTGCGCGCACGGCGGCAATATATTCCTTTAGCGCCGCCTCGGGATCTGCGGCTTTAATGAGCGGCATGCCGATAACGAACACGCTGGCCCCAAGCGCTTTCGCTCGAACTGCATCCTGCAAACTCCAGGTAGCTGCCCCCACGGGCACGTTTACCGCATTAACGACTGCTGTGAGATCCATCACTGAGTCGTAGGACGGATTTTCGTTGCGCTGATCCGCACCCCAGTGAACATAGACGGAATCTGCGCCAAACTCGACCATTTGAACGGCTCGCTTCGCGATATCGGGAGCGGCGTACAGATCAACCATCAGAGTGATGCCACTCTCTTCCGCTGCTTTTACCGCTTCGCGGATACTGGCGTCGCTCGCGACGGAGCAGATCGTGCAGACGCGTCCACCCTGGTTTGCCGTCTCAAGTACATATTTTCGCACTCCATCCATCATCTTATAGTCGGCAAGGACAGGGACGCCCGGAAACTCCTTTGCCAGCGCACCTATCGCTCTTACGCCTTCGAAGGTGATGAGCGGCGTGCCGGCTTCCAGCCAGTCGGCTCCTGCGTTGACAGCCGCTTCAGCAACACGCAGCGCCTCATCGATGGTTAAGACATCGATGGCGACCTGTACAATCGGTCCAGATATCGGCAATTTTTCCATGCATATGCTCCAGATAAGTGTTCGCCCGGGTCATGCGCTAGCAACACGATATGCGGTGCAGTGACCGGCGCCACGATTCGTTGTGAAAGTTGCAGGCTGGGGTTGTTCAGCCGCAATTCGATGTTTGGCAGGCAGAATCCTCTGATCGCAGCGTATTACAGCGGTACAGCCTCTGGCATGAGCAGGTCAAACATATCGTGATTCATGTGTGTCGACAGTGCAGAGATGCGTGTTGAAAGCCATGTTCAGCTTGACAAGAGGAGGTACGTGAACCTATAATAGCAGGACTCATTTTGCGTGAAGACGGCACGTCCTCTTCGCCCCTTTCGACGCGTCTGCCACATAAGACACTGCCGCCATATTCCTCTTGGTTGGGCGCCGCAACAGATCTTGCGCATCGGGAGCTTAAACAGAGTCGGGATCCTGATATAGGTCCGGAGGATTTGTCTTGACTGGCCAACAGAATAGATCGTTTCTACTGGTGGTGTTGATACTCGCCGCAGTTGCCGGTTTCATCACGTTCACCCCGAGGATTAAGCCCAGCTACGGATTGGATATACGCGGCGGCGTTCGAGTAGTGCTTCGAGCGAAGACCGAGGAGTATAAGGGGGGCAGGTGGGGTGACGAGAACCTCGCGGCTGTTCGCCGAGTTATTGAGAATCGTATCAACGGTTCAGGTGTAACAGAGCCGACGATCCTTGTCAAAGAGCCGGATCAGGTTGTAGTTGAACTGCCGGGGCTGAAAGACGAGCGAGAAGCCATCAAACGGCTGCAGTCCACGGCAAGTCTTGAGTTTTACTGGCTGCGACAGCTTGGTAACAAAGATCACTCTCGGGAAGCCACATGGTCAATCCGCGAGGTAAACGATTCGGCTACCGGTCTAAAACAGGAAGTGCTTGTCGACGGGCAGACCGGGCAGACGATTACAGACGATCAGCTTAAAGAAGCGGTCT
The DNA here is from genome assembly GCA_903919615.1 of uncultured Chthonomonas sp. Taxonomy (GTDB): domain Bacteria; phylum Armatimonadota; class Chthonomonadetes; order Chthonomonadales; family Chthonomonadaceae; genus CAIXIX01. The sequence goes on along the minus strand of CAIXIX010000112.1, from coordinate 53,078 downwards.
TCAGTAAAGACCCACTGGTCACAGGTAAAGACCTTCTCGAAAATAGCTGCCGGGCGCTTATTCAGGGCAGCGGCGATCCAGAGATCGAATTTGAGTTTAAATCCAAAGGCGCATCGGACTTTGAAGAGTTCACACGTGCGCACATTGGCGAATATCTTGCTGTTTTCCTTGATAAGAAGCTGCTTACCGCTCCTGTGATTGACAGCGTTATTCCTGGCGGCAAGGGCGTTATCCACGGGAGCTTCACTCTTGAATCCGCGAAGGCGCTTGCCGCAAACCTGAACGCTGGCGCACTGCCAGTTCCGCTGGAGATTCTCGAGACACGCAAGCTAGAGGCAACCCTTGGCGCTGAGGCAGTTAAGGCGACAACCACTGCCGGAGCTATTGGTCTTCTTCTTGTTCTTGTTTTCATGATCGCCTGGTACCGAGTGCCTGGCGCGATTGCGAACGTTGCGCTTCTGCTCTATACAGCGTTTTCGATTGCGCTGTTTAAGCTCATCCCTGTTACAATCACGCTGCCGGGTATCGCAGGTTTTATCCTGTCGATTGGTATGGCCGTTGATGCGAACATCCTGATCTTTGAGCGGCTTAAAGAGGAGTTGCGAGCAGGTAAAGCGTTGCGCGTCGCAATCGATACCGGTTTCAAGCGAGCGTTTACCGCAATCCTCGACTCGAATATCTGTACAGTGATGACCTGCTGCGTGCTGTTCTACTTCGGCACGGGGCCCATCCGCGGTTTTGCACTTACGCTTGGCCTCGGTGTTGCAGTAAGTATGTTCACTGCCATTACGGTGACGAGAACTTTCCTGTTCAGCCTTGTCAGCGTTGGAGTTGCTTCAAACCCCGCCGCTTACGGCCTTACGGAGCGCAAATACGATCTGCATGTTATGCGCCGTAAAGCGCTGTGGCTGGGCATCTCGCTTGCAATCATCGTCCCGGGATTGCTTGCATGGGTTGCGGGCGGCATCAAGCCCAGCATCGATTTCAAGGGTGGTACGGAGCTTGCGATTCCATACGCTGCTCGACACTCCGCCGCGGAAATCGAAGCCGCGCTTGCATCCATCGACGCACGCTATAAAGACAGTCGCGTAGTTGTATCCGGCGGCGGCCAATCCGAGTCTAAGCTGGCATATGTCACGACGAATCGATTGAGCATCGCCGAGCGAGAGGCGCTGCAGGCAGCCCTCATCAGCAAGGTTGGCCCGCTGGCAGTAGGAGGCAACATTGCCTACTCAGATGTTAGTGGAACCATCAGCAAAGAGCTCACCGGCGACGCAATTTACGCAGTACTGGTTGCGTCTGCCCTGATTGTTCTTTACCTCACCTTCCGATTCGCAATCGGCGGCTGGAAAGAGGGGCTTAAATACGGGCTGTGCGCCGTTATCGCGCTGCTTCATGATGTCCTCGTAGTATGGGGAAGCTTCGCGCTGCTCGGCAAAATCGCGAACTGGCAGATCGATAGCCTGTTTGTAACCGCCATGCTCACCGTTATCGGGTTCTCGGTTCACGATACGATCATTGTCTTCGACCGAGTGCGTGAAAACCTTCACCATCGTGCCAAGGGAGAGAACTTCAGCGATCTTACCGATCGAAGTATCGACCAGACCTTCTCTCGGTCGCTTAAGACCTCTTTCACCGTCGTGCTGGTGCTGTTGGCCCTCTTCTTTGGAGGCGGCGCCATCATCAACCACTTCGTGGCGGCGCTGCTGATAGGTATCATCAGCGGTACCTACTCCTCGATCTTCAATGCGAGCGTGCTGCTTGTAATGTGGAAGAAGATGGATACGGGGCTTACGCTGGCAGGCGCCGGCTCTCAGACCGGTGCAAAGAGCGGGCTTACAGCTCGACCCCAGACGGCACTGCCGGGCGACAGGCCGGTGATCGCGCCAAAACCGCGTGCCGAAACAAGCACGTCTGGAAGCGAAGAAGGCAGTGACGACAGTGAAAGGGCTGGTGCGCCAAAGTCCGTCGCACGCAAGCAGCCAGTTCGAAAACGACGCATGTAGACGGTCTTGTTTGTAGACTGTAGCGGGCGGCGATTAGCATCGTCGTCCGCTTTTCTCATATGTTTGGCAGTAAGTCAATGTGTCGCTGCGACGCGACAGTTTGTAGTGATGGAGTAGTATGGCATCTGCATCTGCAAGGGGAGAAGGTCAGAGCGTTGTTACCGCATGGCGGATACTCGTACGTCTGGCCGTGATTGCTGCGGTCGTTTATGGGTTTTACAGGTTGCGCGGCGTCGTTACTACCCTCTTTGTGGCAGCTATCATCGCCTACGCAGTCGACCCGATGGTTGAGTGGATGACTCGTCGGTTGGGCTTCATTCGCGTACATCAGGGTATGAGTCGTTTCTTTGCTTCCACGTTGACCGCGCTTACCCCAGCAGCGAAGAGACCGGACAAGCGGCACAGATTATCGAATCACTCGGTTCGGGTCTATGCGACACTCTATGCTCTGATTATCTCGCTAATTCTATTGTGGTTTGGTTCCGTCCTCGTCCTCCGTCCATTTGTGAGCGAATTCAAAGCAGCAACAACGAAAAATTCTATAACCGGCAAAAGCCATCTTCAGGATGCATGGGAGAGAGGGCTTAAGCGCTGGGATAGCAACACCGCGATACCTGAGGCGCTGCACTCTGATCGGCTGCTAACACAACTGCATAGCACGCAGATGGCAGACCAGGTGAAGAATACCGCCTCAAGTGTCATTCCTGAAGGGCTAAAGCGACTCGCTGAAGGTTTGATGAGCGTCGTAGAGATCGTGCTGCTGCCCGTGCTCGCATTTTACTTTCTCGTCGACGCCAGAGAGCTAAAGCATGAGTTTGTTGCCCTCGTGCCCCGGGGACGATTGACCGAAACAGTGCGAATGTTCAACGAATTTAACAGAATCATGCAGGCATTCATCAAGGGCCAATTTATCCTTTGCATTCTGGCGGGATTAGTGGTTGGCGCTGGATTGGCAATGCTGCATGTAGGGTTTCCGATTACGTTAGGGCTGTTAGCCGGTGTCACACGTGCAATACCTATAATAGGTCCTATCGTCGGCGGTGTGCCGATTGTGTTGTTGACTCTTGCTGATAAGGGCCCAGGTGTCGCACTTGCTGTACTCGGATTCTTCACGTTCTTGCATTTCGCTGAGAGCAAGTTCATCATGCCGATTTTAATTGGCGACAGAATGGAACTGCACCCCGTCATCGTAATCGTGGTTCTCCTCGTAGGCGGTGAAGTGGGCGGATTGATCATTGGCGGTCCGCTTGGCTCACTTCTGGGAATGTTCTTCGCTGCACCAGTCGCTGCACTTATTAAGGTGATTCTGCGAAGGTACTGGCTAAAAGTACCCACGCACAACCGTAAACCGAAACAGGTGCAGGGCTCATAAAAATTTCTGTCATGAATCTGCTGGCCTGTGCAAAAGGGGAATACGCAGAGAATCGACAAGGACCGCCTGAATCTGATGAGCCAAAACGAGAATCATACTGTTTTTACAATTATCCGGGTACAACAGTTTGGTGTATGAGTGGCTCGAAACGCGCGAAAGTACGTGCGATGATAGGATATCCGTTGATTCCTGCCCGATCCGTGCTATAATACGGAGAGTGCATGGCATAAAAGCATTGCGCAGGCATATCTCGCCATGGCTAGCCTGATAAATAAAAAGGGAATCTGCCTGGTATACGCGAAATAGCGTTGCTAACAGTTTGCAGTAATTACCCGTTCAATTTTCCCCGGCCTCCTCCGACTGGTTCTACACCACTATTGGCTACCAGCACGGAGATGTTCCGGAAAATGAAGTTCGATCGCCAACCTGCGGCAGCTTTCGTAGCTGGTCCGTATTGACAAGCTGTCGTACGCGTTCTAACGCATACAAGCGAAAGCAAGAAACGACGCGTGCGCTGAGAAGGAGTGAATCGTAAATGTCTCACGAGATGGTTCAGGAGAAGACGGAGACGGCAGACGCCGCTACGCCGGACACGGGGAGCACGACTCAACCCACATCCGGGCAGGAGGTGGTTGCTGAATCCGCTGTTGCCGCAGCACCCGCGGCGACCGAAGAACCGGCTCCCGCTTCACATGCTGGCGACGCAGCAAGCGCCGCCCATGAGGAGACCGATACGGACGCATTCGCACGCGCTATGGAAGCGCTTGATGGTGCGAATGGGGCTTTCGAAAAGTCGCTCCATCAGTTACAGCAAGACACTGTGATCACCGGTACCGTTATGCGGGTGGACCGGGAAGGTGTCCTCGTTGATGTTGGCGCGAAATCAGAGGGCATTATCAGGCTCAATGAGCTGTCCCGCGACGCCGGCGCAAACATCAACCCGGAAAACATTGTAAGCGTTGGTCAGAAGATCAAGGTTTACGTTCTGGAAGCAGAAAACCAGGATGGTATACCGGTACTTTCCAAGAAGCGCGCCGATTTTGAGGACGCATGGGAAAAGGTTCAGCAGTACAAGCAGAGCGGCGAAACGATCCATGCAATGGTTCAGGATCGAGTCAAGGGCGGCCTTGTCGTTGATCTTGGAATCCGTGGGTTCGTACCTGCATCTCATGTCGGCAACGGAAGCCTGAAAAACAATCTGGATCGCTACGTCGGTCAGTCTATACCGTTAAAGGTTATAGAGGTTGACAAAGAGCGCCGAAAGGTTGTTCTTTCAAACAAGCTTGCTGTAGCCGAAGAGCGTGATCAGCGCAGCGCCGAAACCAGAAACTCGCTGTCGCCGAATCAGATTCGCCATGGAGTCGTCCGACGATTGACAAACTATGGCGCGTTCGTCGACCTGGGCGGTATTGATGGTTTGCTGCACATCTCGGAGATGTCGTGGACCAGAATTAACGACCCGAAAGAGGTTTTGAAAGAGGGCCAGGAGCTCGATGTCATTATCCTCAAGATGGATCTTGAGAATAATCGAGTTTCGCTCGGTTTGAGGCAGATCCTGCCCGATCCGTGGTCTGAGATCAAGGATCGCTATAAAGAGGGCGACGTTATTACTGGTACTGTTACCAGGCTCGTACCATTTGGCGCCTTTGTGCAGGTTGAGGGCGGCGTTGAGGGTATCATCCCCAGCTCCGAACTACCAAGACTAAAAGGCAAGCCTGCTCCTCCTCTCACGCCAAATGAAGAGGTAACGGTTAAGCTCATCAGTTTGCGCCCGGAAGAGCGCAAGATGACCCTCTCCCTGCGCGCGCTTCAGCCTGCTGAAGAGCGAGACTCGGTGCCCGCAAGGGAACCGGGGAGAGAAGCTCCAGCGAGAGAGGCAACGCCAGCGCGTGAGGGTGGCCGAGAAGCTGGTGGTGGTGGTGGCAAACGTGGTAGGTCCGATCGGGACGACCGTGATGACTTTAATCGCTATGCGCCAGGTCGCCAGCAAGATGAGCCCCGGTTTAATGCCTTCGGCGAAGCGTATTCAGCTGCTAAGCGCAACAAGAAGGACCGACGCAACAACGCCGAAGAGTATGAGGATGATTACCTGCTCGATGAGGACGTCGTTGAACTCGATACCCCCGAGGATGTCGAAGAGGTGGATGACGACACGGCCAAGTAGATCCGTAACAGGTGACATTGACCGTATCGATAGAGTGCTGATGTGATTGTAGGCATTACCGGCGGCATCGCCACCGGAAAAACAACCGTTACCAGCATGTTGCAGGTTCGGGGAGCAGTCACGTTTAGCGCCGACGAAGCTGCCAGGGCCATTCTATATAAGAATGGCCCTGCATATATCCAGGTCGTTTCGACATTTGGTGATCGCGTTATCACCGATTCGGGTGAAATCGACCGTGCTGTGCTCGGAAGTATCATTTTTCAGGATGAGGATTCCCGCCTTGCCCTGAATGCCATAATGCATCCGCAGATTCGTCGCCTCTTGTTCGAACAGATTGAATCTGCAAAATATGATTTCCCTCTCCCCAATATCATCATCACTGAAATCCCCCTCTTATATGAAGGTCGTCTCGAATCGTGGTTCGAACATGTGGTCGTGGTCGCCGCGTCTGTAACTGTGCAGACGAACCGACTGGTCCAACGCAATCAACTTTCAGAGACACAGGCAGCCAAACGCATTCAAGTGCAGATGCCACTCGCTGAAAAGATAGCACAAGCCTCATATGTAGTGTGGAATGATGGCGATATTGAAGAGCTATCCCCACAGGTAGACAATCTCTGGAAAAACCTCGTTGAGAGGGCAAGTCCAGGCAATTCAAGCCAGGTTCGAGCGAAGGAGCAGTTCAAAAAATCTGCTTGCGTTCTATGAAGCATTATGATATAATCCGAACTTGGTAGGAGTGCCACCCCCCAGGTGTCCTCCGATCGGTCGCTTATAACGCCCCCCGCGCACGATAGCTGACCACACCGTTGCGGTGACCCGGTACCGGGATACAGGTGGACATTGGGTCCCCTGGTCGCATCGTTCAGGCTAAACGCTTGTGTTAAACGAGCTGCCCGGCTGGGCGGAAACGGAAAGCAAGACGAAGCTGTAAGAAAAATCGACCGTCCGACGCGAAGGCGTAAGGATGCACTGGAGACATCTGATTTTACGGAACGATCTCACATCATATGCCGGTAATCCCCGTTTCCGGCTGTGCAGGCTTTCCCCCAATAAGCGTGCCGAGCGTGGTTTACGTGTACTACAGGAGGTAGGACTCGCCTTGAACAGAGCCAAATCGTTTTTTGCTGCCCAGTCGTTGCTACTTGGCGCCTTAATGGTGCTAGGCGTGGCCGGCGGTTCATCCGCGCAGACCAAGGCGCCTGCCGCTAGAAGGGCTGCCACTCCGTCCCAGGGTTATAGCCCTGGAAAGGCAGCAGCGCTATCAGCGCAGCACAAGTTCTTCGGACCGAAAAGTCAGATACCGGTGTCTATGTTGCGCCGTGCACTGGACTCCAAAACCCTTGCTCAGTTTAAGAGCAGGGCGCCGGGTGACCAGGCGGTAATTCGTCAGACCGTGTTGCTGACTAAGCTCGACCCGACACTTCAGTACTCGTATACTCCGCCCGCGAGCTTCAGTGAACATCCTTACTGGACCCAGGACGAAAAGTACATCTTCTTTGACTCCAACCGAAACTCGGATACGGATCCAACGCCGCGTACGGACGGAATCTACAACATCTATAAGATGTTTCCCGATGGATCGGGCATAACCCAGATTCATTCCAGCATCAACAACGAAATTGAACCCGTGGTTGCTTTAGACGGCACCACGATCGCGTACGTTGCTGGTGGTAAGCTTACTTTCCCGAATGGCACAGATGCCCCGGTAAGCTCAGGCTTTAATCTGTATACGTATAACACCAGTAGCGCAGGCGCGCCGGTTAGCCTGACACTGAACAATCCATCTGGCTTTACGTTTAACGATGTGCGCCACCCAACGTTTAATCCTGGCGGTACGCAAATCGCGTTTCAGGGCCAACTAACTTCGGGTAAGCCCTACCACATCTTCATCGTAAACCTTCAAACGGATGCGATTACACAGATGACTGGGCCTGCGCCCGGCGTCGGCGCCGCTGTAGAGTCTTCCGACAGCTCGCCGGCCTGGTCTCCAGACGGCACTCTGATTGCCTTTACCTCCAATGCATCTGGCTTCAGTGGCATAGCGCCTATGGCTGCTTCGGCATTGAACCCGGCCAACCAGTCTGTTGCGGGCGATGCCAATCAATACGACATCTGGGTGCTAAATCCAAACCCGTACTCTCCAGATCCTACGCGAGTCACTAACTCAACATCGATTCTTGGTGGCACGTTAAGAAGCAGCAATAAAAATCCTGCGTGGAGTTCGCTGCGTACCGATGCATTGCAAATCATCCCGACACAAACCACGGGAACTGGTGCGGTAATCTCCGAAAACCTGCTAGCATTTGCAAGCACTCGCGCTAACGCCGATCCGAACAACCCTTACCAGGCAACCGCGGTTAAACCTACACACGATATCTATTTCTTGCATACCAAGATTGCTGCCGATCCAAAGGTGCAAAACGCCTACACGGTAACAACGCCAGAATCGGTTGGGAATGCGCCGATAAAGTTGCAGACAACGTCGCCCGGAACAACCTACGATCCCAGCACTCCGAACGACCCGTCTTACCAGGACCCAAGCTTCAACTTCGATCCGTACTTTGCTTCGAATGAAGACTATCCTGCGTGGCCGCAGTACATCAGCAGCTATCGAATAGCGTTCCAGAGCGACCGTGCCAACACGACACAGCTCTGGGCATCCACGATCATCGATATCAATGCGCCGACCATACTAAAATACGATTCCACCATCGACGAAATCGTTCACGTTGCTCGCGACAGCGCGCCGAATGTTTCGGTTCGCGAAGTCACGGCTGGTGAAACAGTTCGGTTCCGCGTCCGCGCTGTCGATTATGAGTCTGGTATGGAATCCGTATGGATCCAGATCAAAGACCCAAACTCTTCAATGCAGAGCGTCGATGGCCAGGAACATAAGGTCTACTATGTAGGACCGGGACAGATCGATACCACGATATTCGCAATCAACGCGCCAAATGAATTTGACGCACAGGCGATTAATCCGACGTCCTATCAGTTCCGGGCGCCTGGTTCTATGCCTACGGAGTACTTGCTCTTTACCGGAGGTATCCCAGGTACCTGGCCAGGTTTCAACCAATATGTCCCAGGTATCGATGATTACTACGCGTTTTCCGGTGCGAACCATCCACCAGATGACAGCGCAAGCATCAAGGGAGTTGCTGACGACTACACGAACCAGGGTGGTTTCTGGCTGCAGTTGTGGGACGATGGACCAATCGATGGTTCTCCTGCCGGGCACGAGCCCACTGGCGAAATCAAGGGTGACGGCGTCTTTACGGCAACGTGGACAACACCTTCGACACTTCCATCCGACTGGATCATTGACGTAATCGTTCGAGACAAGGCTCTTAATCCTTTTGCCACCCCCGCATCCACTAATGCGGCCGTTAACTGGAAGATCTACGACAACATCTGGGGCTTTACTACCCAACCCTTCTCCGGCAATAACGGAATCCTGTATGTAAACGATTACGACTGCGGACAGAAGTTCTTCAGCGGTAACTTCGGCTCGTTTACAAACTCGAACCAGTTCAACAGCCCATGGCAAGGCCTTGGTCTTGGCATTACGCCAGGCTCCTTCGTCAACAGCCAGTTCTACACGGGTGTTGCAACAGAGAGTTGGATGACAGAACTGTCACCAGCGCTGCTGCCAACCCAGGCGCTTAACGGGACAACCGCTGATGCACTGATCAACGTGCTGACCCCGCTTGGCAATCTAGCCTACGCGGACGGCCTAACGCAGGGACCTGGCCAAACGGTACCAGTTACTGGAACCTACGACCAGTGGAGAATCATCTGCCGCGGTCCTGTTCCGCAAAACATCCTCAACGCCTATAACGGACATGTGGAGACGCAGCCAGCCGACGTACTGGCAGGAAGTACGACACCACGAAAAGTATACGTTGCCGAGCGCTGCGTAATCTGGCACTCTCCTTACTCAGGCGACCTCTACGTAGGTCCGGGAACCATCCTGGACTCTACAGTTCAAGTCCAGATAGCGAACTTCATCAACTCTGGTGGTCGCCTGGTACTGAACGGAAACGACATCGTCTGGGGACTAACTCTTGGCGGCGGCGCATCTAACGCGTTGCTCAGCTCTACCTTCCAGGCAAACTACGCCGGTGACACCGGTGGTGTTATCATTAACTCGCATACGGCGGATCCTCCGAACCCCAATGGGTTCTTGCTGGCCTCTGGCGGCCGTGGCGACCATCCGCTTATTATGGAGTCCTGGTACGTCTCTATGCACGGCTATCCTAAGCCTGCGCCAGTTCCGCCAGATGATCCACCGGGTACCGGAACGATGTACCTGCTCACACCAGCCAGTGGCACGCCTGGACGATTGTGGAGCGCACCAAACGGTATCTCGGGTGACCAGATCCAATGGTTAGGTACGTCTGTACTCGATACGTCGGACTACGATGCATCTTACAGTGAGACTGGTTCACCAAACCTTGTGTGGCAGACGCATACGGTTAATGCACCGATTATTGGTAAGTCTGCGCTCATAAGCTTCGGTCTTGAATCGATGAACCCGGAGTACTACACCGTACAGACGACTATCATCCTAAAGAACCGACGTGCAGAGATCATGCACAATATCGGGGACTGGATGCGTACGGGGCGAATCGTAGGAAATGTTCTTAATCTACAAGGCGCTGCACCTATCAAGGGAGCCTTTGTTAGAGCGATCTCGAGCCATGCCCGACAGGTTGGTGGCACCAACGCAGGTCAACCACTCGTAGCGGCTACAGCCTACACACTGTCCGATGGTTCTTACGTCTTGGATGGTCTAGAAACCACCGGAACGTATAACATAGACGTGTTCAAGAAGGGCTACGTAACAAGTCACGGTCAAGCAGGCGTTTTCCATGGCGCCTATCAGGATAAGGAAGATATCTTCCTGGCGATTGCCGCCCCTGGTTCGATGACCGGAATTGTCACCCTGAACAATACAACCGTACCGGCACCCGGACTCATCGTAATTGCAACCGATACCGTGACTGCTGAGACCTACCAGGCTACTACTGGAACGGATGGTACCTATACCATTTCGAACCTTCCTGTAAGCAATTACAGCGTTACGATCCCAGTGTCGCCCACTGGAAACCTTGACAAACTGGGATATGCGACCTGCATACCGAGCAGTTACGGTCCGGCGCCTGCGCCAAAACCACAGGTAACAATTACCTCTGGTAACCAGACATCGGGCATTAACTTTACTGTAACGCAAGCGCCTGGCAATGTAACTGGAACTGTAACGTCGACTACGAGCAATGGAAACACGAACAATGTAATTCCAAACGCAACAGTGACCGTGACGGATGTAAGTGGAACCAACACGACTGGCATTACGAATGCGAGCGGCGTCTATACAATTTCCGGCCTTGCGCCAGGCGCATATACCGCCGTCGCTACAGCCAGTGGTTATGAAGCAAGTAAGACAACGGCAGTTACGATAACCTCTGTAACGACCGTAACGCAAAACTTCGCTTTAAACAAGGCTGTTCCGGGCAGCGTGTCTGGTTTAGTAAGTACCAGTGCCGGAGTACCGGTCACCGGCGCAACCATTACAGTAACAGACGCTGGTGGAAACACCCTCGCCACGACAACCTCAGGTGCGCCGACAACGTTAGGAAACTACACCTACAACTACAAGGTGGCAGTACCTGCCGGAGCGACGGTAAGCGTTAGCGCTTCTGAATCGGGCTACACGGCGGCGACGCCGCCAGCGAACCCGCAAACAGTGACGATCAGTGAAGCTACAGAGACTAAGAGCGTCAACTTCTACCTCAATCCGTTGAACGTCTTCCCGAGTGGACTATCGCTCGTGTCGGCGCCATACGAGTACAGCGGCATTGCAGGCAGCAGCGTGGCCAACCTCCTGAATATTCCCTCCGGAGATGTCAGTAGCAAGGCGTTCGCCTTTATCAACTGGAATACCGCAACTGGCGCGTATGTCAACTATCCTAATCCACCAGCGGATACATTCCATCTGGGCAAGGGTTACTTCTTACAGGATACTGATACGTCGTTTAGCCTGGCTCTAACAACAATAGGCGCACCTGCGCCTGCTAACACAGTCTACAACCTGCCGCTTCATGTAGGATGGAACTTGATCGGTGATCCGTTTGCGTTCCCGATTAATTTCCTGAACCTCAAGGTAATTTGTGCCGATGGAACGTCGCAGGATATCCTTACAGCTCAATCAGGCACGAACCCAACGCTTGGTGCGGCCCTGTGGGAGTATCAGAACAGTATCTACCAGGTGTCTTATACTCTAGATCCATGGAGAGGCTACTGGCTGCGCGTATACGACAATCGTCCAGCGTCCGCGCAGGGAACTGCACCGACGATCACATTGTTGGTCGATCCTGCAGCGCAACAAAATCGCGCTGTAAAGCCCGCCGTTGACTCTCGCCAGGCGATTGTGAATGGCAACAGTACGGGCCAGGGATGGATCCTTAAGCTGAACGCATCGACAGGTGCAGTCAACTCTGCTCCGGCCAGTATCGGAACAATGCGAGGTGCCCTAAACACCTACGATCGGTTCAAACTCGAAGCGCCGCCGGCAGTTGGCACCACCAACGTTGCGCTGACGGTTAACCACGCAGACTGGGGTAAGCAGTCCGGGCGCTATGCTGTAGATTTGCGGCCAGCGATCGGAAATGGCAACTCCTGGAACATGATCGTGACCTCTAATGCTGCAAATCAGTCGGTTACGGTAACGTGGCCCGCTATCAGTACCATTCCTGCACGAGAGGATCTTGTCCTGGTCGATACGGACACCAATACGACGGTCAACTTGAGAACCAGATCCAGCTACACCATTCAGGCGGGTTCTGCGGGAGTTACCCGACACTTAACGGTTAGCTCCTCACCGGCTAAGCGCGTCAATCTGGAGATCGCATCGTTGAGTGCAGTTGTAAATCAGAGCCGCGGTGCAGCTGCGCCGACTACGGTGTCTGTAGGATATAACCTGACTGCCGATGCTACCACCATGGTTAGCGTTCTCAAGAACGGTCATGTAGTTCGCCACCTCGAACAGGGCGCTACCCGGGCGGCAGGCGATACTCAACTGCTCTGGGATCTTAAGAGTGATCAGGGCATCGGAGTTCCGTCAGACGTCTATACCATAGAGGTACGAGCCCAGGATGCTTCGGGACATGTCGCAAGACAGGTTAAGCCGTTGATCCTAACGCGATAGTGTTGTTGACACGTAGTGGCGCAGGATCAAATCTGCTCCACTATGTGGTAGCACGGAACCTTCGTACTTTCGTAGTACGAGCACGAGAGTATATTAATAGGTATGCTTGGATCGGATCTAGGGACTCAGGCCCCCTGTACTCGATCGGGGGCCTGTGGCCCTATACCCGCCAGCCGTCCTGGAGCGGGAACCATGAGGGAGGAAACCAAAGAGTGAAAGCCATTCGCAGGAGTCCAGTCACCCGCGCTACGGCGTGGATACTGACTACGGCGTTGATAGCACCCATGGTGATGGTGGGGCACGCCGCTAAAGCACAAGACCAACAGGTGCTTAAAGTAATCATCGCCGATACGGTTAATAAAGACCCTCTCGGCAGCAGCTCGCTTGGCACTAATGCTACCGCAGCCCTTATCAGCGAATTCGGCGGATCGGGTTCCGGAAAGTTTAATGTTGTCACAGCAACGGAAGTTCGCACAGAAGCAACATCGCTCGGCCTTAAAGTGCCAAGTAGCCCTTCTGCTCCTTATAACTGGACAGAGACTGAGTGGCTGAGAGTTGCAAAGAGCCTTGGCGCTGATTCAATTGTCAATTCTGAAGTTACGGCTACTCGGGTTGGCGGCAAAGCTGCAGGCCTAAAAGTTGTACTCGGAGTAACGCTGAAAGACGTTGCTGCGGGAATTCTCACCAATGGCGGCCTTGGCCAGGCAACGACGTATCCAAGACCCGGCGAACCCGCAAATACGGAAGATCTGCTTAATCGCGGTGTCTCCGATGCGGCCCTATCCGCTGTCAAGGAAGTTGTTTCTCATCAACTAGTCGCGGCAACGGTTCTGAACATCAATGGGCAGAACATCATTCTCAATCGAGGGCTTCGCGACAATATTCAGGTTGGCGACAAGCTGCTAATTCTACACGATCCGGGTAATGGAATTAAGGTTCCTGCCGCTCAGGTGCTTATCACTCAGGCCTATGCAACCGACTCGGAAGCGAAAATCGTTTCGAGCTCGCTGGGTATATCGCCTGAAGACATTGGACGGGTCATCTACACGCCGAAATTTATTCTGGCAGCTGGTGGTCCTCTAGTAGCTGGTAAGTCGAACCCAGATATCATCAAGCCGAATACCTCTGCGAAACCATTTAGCATGACCGCAGTCGGTGGTACGCTTGCTGTTCTGGGTGTTGGCGTTCTCCTCGCGGCAATCAATCACGGCGGCCAGGTCTCAATTACGGACCTTACTGCTGAACCGAATTCCGCTTCGGATCTTCCGCAGGTGCTTATCCGCTGGAGAGACAACATCTTCGGCCAGGGTAATGTTCAGCAGTACAAGATCTACCGAGATCCTGATTTTCCATACGTGTCTGTAGGTACGAGCGGTGGTGGTAATGGCGGAAATAACACCTCGACAACCAACGCTGCATATCCAATTGGCGTAACATCGGGTGTTAATCACAGCTATACCGATCTTCCTTCACCTAACTATGCATACGCGTCTGGTGGCCAGATCCTGGTAGGTTCAAGCAACGGTGGTCTTGGAAGCTCTGGCGCCAGCAGCGGTGGCAGCAGCAGTAACAATAACAACAACAGCACTGGCTCTATTGCAGCGCCTGTTACGCTCGATACGGGTTTCTCTCCGGGTAAGACATATCAGTACCAGGTAACAGCGATCATTCTGCGATCCGTTCCAAGCAGCACCAGCAACTCGGGTACAGGTGGTGGCACGGGTGGCGGTACAGGTGGTGGCACCGGCGGCGGTACCGGCGGTGGCACTGGCGGTGGCACCGGCGGTGGTGGAAACGGCAACGGCAACGGCAACGGCAACGGCAGTAACTCTGAGTATGTCGAGACCGATCCTGCCCTTTCTGGCTTTGCAACCCCAGTTACTCCCGTTACGCTTAGCACTCCAACCTCTGCTGCAGGCAATGTCAATCCGAAGGCGTTCCTGCCGACCTGGCAGAGCTCCATCGGGGCTGATGTTTATGACGTTGAGGTTTCTCTGGACAACAAGTTCAAGACGCCATCGCTAATCTGGCAATCTGCGCTGATCGTCTCTACGAGCCCTTACTCAAGCGGGTTTACACAGACGCTTCCTACTGCGGTTGACCTTACGGTTCTGCCACAGCTGCTGTCCAATCCGCAGTTTGCTGCATTCGTATCTCAGTCATCTGGTTCCTCGCCTACCTCTCCTTTAATCTACTGGAGAGTTGGCGCTCGACACGATGAGGACAATCCTGGCCCAGTCAATTGGATCAGCAACAATTCAAATGACGCAAACCGATCCTTCCGGTTTGTTTACACATTGCCCCAGTACTTCACTGCCGCACCAACGCCTCCTGGCGCACCGGGATCGAAGGCGGCACAGGCGCTGAATGCTCAGTATACAAGTCGTGGACTGCTGGCACCGGGCGTCGGAGCGGGCAATGCCGCAAACAGCAAGTCGGTACTATCGCCTCAGGCGATCCTTGCCGGCCATGGTCGAGTTCGCAATTAGTTCCCTTTGCTTACCGGTACTGCTAACGTTTTGTTGGTAGTACCGGTAAGAAGGGCTCTGGTACCGTGTTATGAGTGGTTTGCTGTTGAAGCAAGCAACAAATATCAGATCCGTTAACTTGGATCTGGAGAACTGTAAAAACTATCGAGCGATGTTCGCGCTCTTTTTTTCCGGTGACGATCTCAGGCTCGTTGACCTTCGAAGATCGTACCTAACCGCCCCGGATGAGGAGTTGTTATGAGATTCGGCATAAGGAAGTTGGGACTCCTGTACGGCGTCTGCGCATTTGCCGCCCTGTTATCGGGATCGGCAAAACAAGCAGTTGCTGGGGGCAATCAGAAGTTTGCCCTCGGCGAGGTTCTGGTTTATTGCCAGCCCGGTACGGCGCCTGCAGACGTTCAGTCTTTGGCAACCATTGTCGGCGCGACAAAAATCGTGCCGAACGAGATGCAAGATGTTTATGATCTGATTTTGCCGGCTGCTTCCGCAAATCAGGCCTCGACGCTTAGCGCCGTGGCTCAACTTAAAGGTAAGCCTAATGTTAAGTGGGTTGGGGTTAATTTGTACTACGATGTACATCAGTCCAAGTTAACGCCAAACGATCCGCTATTTGCCCAGATGCATCCATTGCCGCAGATAAACATGCCTCAAGCATGGGCTCTGCAGAAGGGTGCGAGCAATGTTGAGGTCGCAGACATCGACACTGGCTTTGATCCTAACCATGAGGACCTTAAAGGCAGATACGACCTGCTCAATAGCTATAATCAGGCGGACGGAAACACAAACATTACGGCGCCGAAGACCTACGACCACGGTGTGTCAACCAGTGGAATTATGGTAGCTAACACCAATAACAGTATTGGTGTCTCCGGTATCTGCTGGCAGAACGTTCTCTGTGTAGCTGAAAAGTGCACCAGTGATACTGCAACAGCGGAACTGCTGTCAGGCGCGGCAATTCTCGCGTCTTACGCTGATATTTTGAAGAAGGCTACAAAGAACAACATCGTAGCAATAAATATGAGCTACGGCGCTCAGGGCGTAGACCTAACAGATACAACGAATCCCGAATATGTAGCTTTGCTTGCCCTTTCGAAAGCTGGAATTATCCTTTGCGCCTCATCTGGTAATTCGAGCGGTGATGTTCGCGCTCTTGGTGGTACTCCAGCCGGCTATCCAATGGTACTGTCGATCTCAGCGGTTAATCGTAACGGGCAGTTAACCTACTATTCGAACTATGGTAAGGTTGAACTCGCTGCACCGGGTGGTGAACAGTATTCTGATACGGATCCAAATGGATACATGATCTGCAAGCTCGGCTCCGGGTACGCTTTTGAACAGGGCACTTCCTTCGCTTGCCCGACGGTAGTCGGTGTTTTCGGTCTCTTGATGAGTGTTCCGAACGTGACGCCCGCTAAGGCTATATCCGTTATGGAGTCGACAGCGAACCATTCTGGATTGTCCACACTCCCGGACGTAAAGTTCGGATACGGCATTATCGATGCGTATGCAGCACTTGCGCAGGTGTCGGCGACAACAGGAATTGTGTCTCCGCAAGGAATTGATCCAACCACGGGCCAGACTTCGACCGGCGCTGCGACAATCGCCCCAGTAGAGACACAAAAGCCACTTCTCTCCTTCCGGGCATCAAATATCAGTACAGACAACGAAACATTTATCGTCGATCCTGGTCCGGGACAGGTCTCGTTTACTGCGACACAGTTAATTCAGAATGTAACGGCAACCGGAACAAGCGGTACCTCGTATGGCGCCACGAGTTCCATCGCAAACGTTTCAGATGTTACGCTGGTCGGCACGACGACGGGAACCAACCCGCAGTACACAATTAGCTTCCGTTATGCATTCCCGATTGGCAGCAGCGGCAGCCATACGATCCAAGTTAGTGGCATAAATACAGCGAATAGCACAACGATTACGGACACGCGAACGTTCGTATTGTCGCCATATTCAATTCCCGTTGACACTTCGGGAGTGTCGCTGGTATCGTTCCCATACTACGAGAGCTCAGAAGACCTGGTATCGGCTTCCGCTGCTCACCGCGGCGCACTTTTGCCATCTACAGTTAACCTGTATCGCTGGTTCAACGTTCCAAAAGTAGTCAATGGCGCAACGGTGTTGGGCGGTACGTACGCAATTTACGGTCCCGCACATACCAGTGCAGATCCCGGCAGTTCAAATCCGAATGACGCTCTCTCTCCGAGCCTATATGTCCCTACATTTGATCCGGCTTCTTCAGGGTCGGCAGCGCCACTCGGCACAGCCTACTTTATTGCAAACTCAACGCCGATACCGTACAACTCCTACGGTACCGATTTGGGAACCACCAGTTTTAGAATTCCGCTCCACCAGGGTTGGAATATGGTTGGCGATCCTTACAACTTCGCGGTTGGGTTTAATAGTCTCGAGATAGAACAGTTATCTGGGGCACGCTTAACCATTCAGGCAGCAGTGGATCAGAATATTCTTCTGCCGCACGTGTACCACTACCAGAATGGCGATTACACCTTCGATAGTCTGCCTCAGGGCAATCTGTTGCCATGGCAGGGTCAGTGGATCTATGTATTGCCTCCCGGAGGTGGTACAACGCTCAGTGACGGAGTTGCAGCTTACCTAGTGGTTCTCCCAAGCGCGATTCCAAACACGACAAAAGCAGCTACTGTTCTTGGAAATCAACTTCAGCGAGCCGTAGCGAATCTTCCTGCAGTATCAGGTCCGGGAAGTTGGGCGCTTCAGGTGTCTGCCCAATCCGGTCAGCTGCATGACAATTATAACTACGCCGGTATGTCGTCACGTGCGACGGTAGGCTTCGATGCAACGAAAGTGCCGAAGCCTCCTAAAGTTGGGAATTTCGTATCCGTAACTCTTAACCATGCGGGCTTAAACAGTGAGCAACTCGCTCAGGATCTACTGCCGGTGGGTGGTTCGCGAACATGGAATCTGTCTGTCACCACGAACCAGTCTCGCGCGCCGATTAATCTGAGTTGGCCGAATATCAATTCGGTTCCGCGCAATTATAAACTGGTACTGACCGATACGGCAACCGGGCAGTCGGTGGACCTAAGAAGTGAAAGCTCCTACCAGTTCACTTCCGCGCCGGGTGTTTCGAGCAGGGCGTTTACGCTCAGTGCATCGCCCCTTGCGAATCGAGGTCGTGCACTGGTGTCGAACATTACCGTAAATCCAGGTAAGTCTGGCGGACGGGCGGCTGGTGTTACGGAGATCAGCTATACAATCTCTACAGACAGCCGAGTAGATGTGTCTGTCCTCGGCCTTAACGGTCGTGTTATTGCACAGGTCAGTCCCTCCAGGGCTGTCACATCGGGTTCCAATACTGTGGTGTGGACAGGCCAGGATGTGAATGGGCATCAGGTACCGGGTGGCCCTTATGTCCTGCAGATACGGTCGATGGGCAGCGACGGCGAGTTGACTCGTCAGATCGTACCGTTCACGGTCACCGGGCGCTAATAGGATCACTACGCCGCGGGCATGCTGAGCGTTGATTATCGCAAAGCTTGACCGCGGCAGTATACACTTACCTGATGGCTCCCCCAGCCACGCAGCATTGAGGATATACGTCAACCAGGGAGGACCTCCGAAATGGGGTTGAATGTTAAGAAATACATAAGTGCCGGAGCGCTAGCGAGCTTTGCACTCGCCGGAGTTGTGGCATTAAGCTCGGCGCCTGCATCGGCGCAACCCTCGCCGCCGGCAGGGGGACAGGGTGGCGGAGGCACGGGTACTGGATACATCTATCAGTCCGTATCTAACGGTTATCTGACACTGTATGTAGGATCTGGCGCGTCCGTTGCTGGAAGTCTTGGAATCTGGACGACTGCTACGAATGTTGTGGATCACAGTGGTGTAGGCTTTGGCAACCCCATCATTTATGGTGGACCCCTGCAGCCAACGGACACCCCGGTTACGGTGCCTTACTTCGGCGGATGGCTTTTTGTCCGCATTGATGACGGTACGGCTGGCGCCCTCAATGGCAAGGACTATATTTTTGGTGATCCTGCGAATGGTGGATGGGTCGCTGCGCCTACGATAGTCGGCAATCACATTGAAGCCCGCTGGATTACAAAGGGTTTCACATCTGGGCCTGGTACGACCGCATCAACAACAGGAACGGATACCGTCGAAATCGATATGGTAGGGTCGTTCATTCATGATCTCGTGCGCTTCTCTTTTACCGCTCATAATAGAGGTAAGGCGCCGCATAAGATTGGGCTCGCATTTTTGCAGGACATCGGCGTTCAGACGAACTCCTATGATCTCGATGGTCCGCTGCGACTTAATAACTCGCCTTACCTGCATAATGAGACCCTTCTAATAGGCGGTCAGGTCCCTTCAGCGTGGAATACATACGTTCCGATAAGCGCGGCTACCCCAACGTCGCCCGCAACGTACCATACCATTAAGGGGATCCTGTTCCCTCAGAACGGCGCTGCGACGGAGCCCTCCACCCCATCACGTTTTGCGTATGGGCGAACTGCAGTTTTAGAAGGTTCGGATTATAGCTCTGGCACGAAGACACGCAACTTCGAGTGGCTGTGGAACTTCGCGAAATACATGGACCCAACTGCCGTTCTGGATCAGAACGTCGGATTAAATCCAACGGACGCCTCTACTGTAGTGTATTGGGACCAGACTGAAGTTACCGCTGGCGCGAGCCTGACGAAGATTGCCTACATTGGTTCTGATACATCAAACCAATCGATTATCTGGCCGGCAGCCCTTAGCGTTACATCGCCTGCGGCTCTCGCGTATAACATTACGTCCAACTCGTCTACTCCGAGTCCGTTCACGATCTCTGCCTTTGTTCAGAACTTGACGGACTTGCCCAATCCTGCGACCAACACAACCACAGGAATTGGGTTCACCCAGTTGAACTTTACGCTTGATCTGCCCGCAGGACTGATCCTTGCACCCGGAGACACGCTTACAAAGACGGTAAACAGCACCGTTGGAGCTGGTACAGAAACGGGAGTATCTTGGAGCGTATTGCAGGATCCAAGCAACCCGCATTCCGGAACGTTAACCTTTGCAGTATCTGCGACTTCGAACTACACATCGAGCACCGTTCAGCGGAACATTCAGGTACCTGCGCCAACGACAATAACGCTCGATCCTGACTCATTGCATCCTGGCTTCTTCAAGATGCTCTCGTTCCCGCTGCAGTTCAACAACGCCACGCCGAGCACGGTTCTCGGTTTGCCGACAGGCAACAACATAACTCCGCAGATCGACAGCCGCGCATGGAATCCGTCGGCCGGCGGTTATTCCGAAGTTGTTAACTGGACGCCGGGATCTGCATATTGGGTTAAGTATTCGCCGTCGGCGGCATCGATAACGACGCCACAGACGTTTGCGGTAAACGCGGCGCTCTATCCGCCAATAAATCAACAGGTTCAGCCAACTTCATCTTCGTACACAGTGAAGTATCCGCAGGGCTGGAATCAGATCGGCGATCCGTATGTTTACAACTATCGATTCTCCGAGTTGCAGGTATTTAATCCTACAACACTTGCGATAACCGATATCGTGTCCGCTACCGACACATTGCATCAGTGGGTGCTGCCGGCAGTCTACTACTACGACACATCGGATCCCAACGCGGCGAATTGGACGTATCACCTGGAAGATAACCTTGGTTTCGACATGCAGGCAGGCGCCGGTTACTGGATCTATGTTCTGCAGCCGAACCTTCAGTTCATCTATAACGGTGTCGATACTCCTGGTGGCTCGGTAACTCGATCTGCTCAGGTTGGCGTGGGCCTCGGTACTACCTTGGGACGTAATACTCCGAACAACTGGAGACTGCAGCTAACTGCACGCAGTGCGCATGGACTGGATACTCTGGCATATGTTGGAGTAGCCCCGGCCGCGACGAATACGCCCGACATGTACAAGTACGCCAAACCGCCTGTCTTCAATCCTGGCACTACGTTAAGTATTGTCCACTCGGATTGGGGTAAGTCGAATGGAGTCTATGCGCAGGATCTTAGGGCTCCCGGCTCTACGACACAGACCTGGAACCTGCAGGTTACTGCTCCTGTGGCCGACAAAGAGGTAACGATCTCCTGGCCATCAATCGCGAACAGCGTCCCGAGAGGTTACGATCTTGTGATCGTTGATCCTACAACAGGCGCCCGACAGAGCTTGAAGTCAACCTCATCCTATACCCTCGCGGTATCGGCCGGTGCAACAAGAAGCCTTCAGGTTATTGCCACACCACAGGTTCGATCGTCAACGGCGATTACTAGCCTGACAGTAGTGCCGAACAAGAGCAGAGGCGCTGGCGCTCCCACGACAGCGACCATCTCGTTCAATCTGGCTGCCGCATCCGATACGCAGCTTAACATCCGAAACTCACGAGGCGCCATTATTCGATCGATTAACGGCGTAACTCGCGCAGCTGATGGTGCAGCGGCGACTACGGGTCAGGTAATCTGGGACCTTAAGGATCAGAAGGGAACATCGCTTAGCTCAGGCGCATACACGGTTGAGGTGGTAGCTACCAACTCGACGGGACAGCGTGCACGACAGACGATGCCCTACGTGATTACTCGCTAAAGGGTGCTCTTAGGTGCTTATAACAGCGCAGGCGTCATTAGACGCCTGCGCTGTATTTCAATCAGGGGTAATATAGTTCATGAGGCGCCGTTTCTTACAAATCTGGACGACCTCCTGATCTGATTGGAGTTGGATGATGTTGAAGATGAATAAGACCCGGCGGATGCTAGGTAAAGCAGCAGCAGCGGTGTGCCTATCGGTGTTAGCCCTCAGCGCCTTTAGTTACACGGCGAATGCGCAACAGAAATCGGGTGGTTCGAAATCGGGCGGTTCTGCGCCTGTTGAGCTAAAACGGATACTGGTTTTTCCTACTGATACGCGAGGTGGAGTTAGTGATCAGGTCGCAGACGATATTGCGGCGGTTATTAAATCGAGACTTATTGCATCTCACTTGTATGAACCTCTCAGCTTTCTCAGTTCTATCCCGACTGTCAAAGTTGGCCTTACGGAACAGACACTCGTGCAAACGGATGTCCGGAAGCCGTTCGACTCGGACACAAAACTTAAGAAGCTTTCGAGCGTTACCGGCTATCAGTATGTGATAGTGTCAACGGTTGACGACTATCAGTACGATAGTAATGCCAATGAGCTGAATATCGTCATGTCTGTACGACTCATCGATTACTCGGGCGCTAAGGCCGTGGTGCGAACTGCTGCACAGAGTGCGACGAGCCCCAAGAATACGGCGAATGTTCCCGAGTTGAAGCTTGCCACCGACCTCGTACGTTCCCTCACCGATAAGTTGATGACTTCAATCCTGACGCCGAAGCCACCCACTCCAACGAAGTAGAGTTGTAGCTGTTGCAACGTAGATGACAAGGAGCAATCCCGACGATGCGAATGCGAGTGTCTAGCTATTCGAGAATGGTCACTATTGTGCTGCTATACCTGGCAGCGCAAACGAGCGCATTCGCGATTAATACGGTCAATCTCACGTCTTTGAGAACGGCTCTTTTGGCGGATGGCAAACATTCAACAGACCTGTCTGCGGCGGTGCGCGATGGCAATGCGCGGCCAGTAGCAAACGTCATGGTCTCTTTTAGCACGACGGCGGGCCAACTGTCGCAAACTTCGGCGTTTACCGATTTCACAGGAATAGCTCGCGTCCGGCTTACGAGCGCCTCTATTCCGGGTGTCGCAAATGTAGTAGCAACCGCCCCGGGCGGCACTCCAGGCACACTGCAGGTCGAGTTCACAAACGATCCGGAAGCCACGTTTAGCGGCAACAACTACATGTCGTTTGCCGCAAAAACCTATCTCGCTTACAGTGCAACAGAGCGTGTTATCGAAGGAGAGGGAAAGAACGGCGGGGCACGATTAACGTATCGTAATTTCGAAGTCGTAGCCGACCGCATGCAGTTTCGCTGCGATGACGGTATTTTGCGCGCTAACGGCAACGTCTTCATGAAGCGCGGTGCACACAAGATCCTTGCGAACCGACTGTACTATAGTTTGATCTCGGGCGAAGGCTGGGCCGTTACCCGCGAAGAGAACGGCCTGAGTAAGAGCGTTCGAATTACTGGTGACAATCTGCTGCTTCAGGAGAGTTCCACTCCGCCCCCGTTTTCATACATGACGATCCCGGATCTCCAGGTCAAGCTGATCATCGCGGCGGTTGGGATCAACTATTTTCCAAATGAGAAACTTCAGTTCCGGCGGCCAAAGTTCTTTCAGGACCAGGTCCAGATCATGAAGCTTGCCTATTACGAACTACCTCTTCACTCGGAACAGCTTTTCTCAGATCAGTTTATCAGTGTTGGCACAAGCGGATTAGGGCTTGTACTTCCCTTCTACTACAACCTTACGGCTAACCAGTCTGGTGAGGTGATCATTCGCCATCAGCAGCAGATCGGGCGCGGGTACTATGCGCTGGAACCTGGTTGGGGCATAGATGTCGTCCAGAGCTATACCCAGAATGGTGAAAGGAAGTACGAAGGAACCTATGGCTTTACAGGCCTGACACGAAACGACTGGGATTTTAAGTGGAACCACAATCAAGAATTTGGGAGCAATACTCAAACAGGATTAGATGTGGAGTTCCCTGGGCACGATAGTGTCTACTTATCTACGAATATGACCCAGCAGTTCAAGGCGTTTCGGTTTGGAGCGAACATTGCGGGCGGTCAAACGTTTCTGAGTGATCAAACTGTCTCCACAGATGCGAACCTCTATCTTGAAACGCAGCCTCGAAATTTCCTTGGCTTAAAGAACTACGTATATACTATGGGAACCACGTTTCTGTCGGCCCACAGCGCGAGCAGAGATACATCTATACCAACGGCGAGCCAAACGCGCGAGGGCTTTAACTTCCACGCGTTTTCGAGGCCGATTGCTATTGATAAGCAGACTTCGCTAAACGAGTCTGTTACTCTCGGCAACACCTGGGCGGGACATGAAGGCGCAGGATTCACCTCGATGGCAACCCTGGGCCTAGATCATAGTTTCAAGCGCGCAGGCAGTTTGAATTTGACGTACGATCTCGTAGTTCAACCCGATACCTCTATCGGTTCTGGTGGGGAGCATCGATTTAGCGCCTCCTACAGCTACAATCAGCTCAAAAAGATCACGTTCACTGTTTTTGGCAGCGCGTATGCAGATTCAGCGAATTCCAGCATGCTGGCCGACCTTGCCTATCGATTGAATCCGCAGTGGCGAATAATAAGCGCCGCAACACTTGAGCGCTACAATAACCTCACCTATACAGACTACGAACTGACTCTCGGTCGACGTATCGGTGCGCGCGAGTTGGAGCTCACCTACTCTACCTATCTGAAGCGACTATCGCTAGACTATACAGCCACCCGCTTCTAGTTTCCGCAGAGCAATAGTCCGGTACATTCCTAACTCGCTAATTCCGGCTGCCCTAACGGGTGGCCGGTTCTTATGTAAGTACTGATTTGAGCGACAGGTTAACCCGCCATGTATATCCCCACTGCGTATAAGGTAACCGACGATGATACGATATGGTCCTTTATTTGCGAGCACAGCTTTGGTATCTTGATCACCTCGACCGGCGTTGAGGTTCAGGCTACCCACTTGCCGTTTTTGCCACTGCGCAACGAATCGCAAAATGGGATACTGCGAGGTCACATTGCCATGGCCAATCCACAGGTAACGGATCTTGAAGCTAAGGGTGAGGTTCTGGCGATATTCTCTGGCCCGCATGGATACATCTCACCGGGATGGTACGCGGCGCCGCGAGCCAGGTCGGTGCCAACGTGGAACTAAACGGCAGTGCACGTATACGGCGCTGCGCGCGTACTTAACCAAGCCGAACTTATCGACACTCTGCGTGCCTCCACCGAGATGATGGAAAGTGGACGAAGCGATCCGTGGAGTTACGGCGAGTTAGAATCGGATCTGGGCAGCGCGCTGACAAACGCCATCGCAGGTTTCGAGATTGAAGTTTCGCGTGTCGAGGCGAAGTTCAAGCTTGGCCAGAATCGTTCCGAAGCCGACATCAATCAGGTGCGCTACCATTTGCTTGAGAGCGGGTTCGCATCAGATACTGAGCTTGCAAATCTGATGGGATCTTTGAATACCCGTTCGGGTCATGGTGAATAATATTCGGGTGAGAAAAACTGTTGGCTACCAGGAAGAGAACTCAACAATCTGACGATGCTCCACAAGGGAACGCCAACAATTCGCAAGAAGGCGCCTTTACGTCATCGGCATCCAGTAGCCATCCTAAGGGAGCGGTGGCACGAAAGCGGTTATTCGCCATTATCGCGCTTGTTGTCACGCTGCTTTCCACCCTACTCCACCTGCCAAGCCTGCGCGGAGAGTTGATCACCGACGATATCGTTCTCGTTTCCGATTTTGAACGGCGCGGATGCGGCGAAGACCCCGTTGCGTGTTTCAGTAATCTTATTGGACATTTTTATTATCGTCCTATGCTGCCGGCTACCTTTGCATTTGGACAGAAATTTCACGATAACCGCCCCGTCTGGTTCCACGCAGAAAACCTGGCGATGCACTTTCTCGCAATACTCGCGGCATTTTACGCCTTCCGCGAGGTGTTTAGACGCAGAAGAACCGCCATTATCGCCGGTACAATACTCGCGCTGCATCCTGTAAATGTAACCATAACGAGCTGGATCGGCGGCCGTACAGATACCATGGCGCTCGGTTTCATGGCGCTATACGCCCTTGGCGTCATGCGTCTAGGCCGTATCATTCGGGTAGCACGTCGGCAGCGCGATCGCGGCAAACCGCCCATAATGCGCAAATCATTAATCCTCTGGCTATCGTTATCGCTCCTCGCTCTCTTAGCTGCGGTATTCACAAAAGAGCAATCGATGGGCCTTGTGTTCCTTGCGCCACTGATGGCGATGTCGGTTCGAGGTGCGGTTGTCTCAAGTCGCAAACAACGCTTTCCCATTTGGACCGCAGTCTACGTGCTGCCTGCTGCAGTATTTCTCCTCGTCGTTCTGAATGTGATGAAGGAGCTAAACTTCGACCATGCAGGCTGGTCTGTACCGCTGCATATCGAGATGGTTGGCCGGACCCTTGCCTACTATGCAAGCGAGTTTTTTCTGCCGACTGTTAACGACCAGCATGTCAGCACCATTGGCGCATGGTCGGCACACCTCTATGCTCGCGCTGCAATAGGCTACATCGTCGCAGTGGCATGGGTTACCTTGATTGTTCGATACTGGTCGATACGCCGCGTGAGACTGCTCATGCTCTGGTCGAGTTTATGCATCGGCACCGTGCTTAACGTCATACCCATTCCAAACGCCCTTGCAGCGCCGTTTCGAACCGCGGTTGCCATGTTTGGCATAGCAGGTCTGCTGGCTGCTCTCTTATCTTGCGGAGAGTTTATCGCGATAAGCAGACAGGACAGAAATCCAAATATCGCTCGACTAAAACTGGCGGGCGTTGCTGGGCTGTTAATCTGGTACCTGTCGATTACAGCCATGGATCTCCCAAACTGGCAAAACGAGTGGACCTATTCTCAGGCCGAAGTTCGCGCCGATCCTAATTTTGTTTGCGCGCGCGCTTCTGTTGGCTCGGGGTGGTATCGGCGAGGCAACTACACGGCGGCGCTCGCGAAGTTCGATGAATGCACTGATATGCTCTTTGGCAAAGAGTCATCTCCCGACGAGTATGTAAAGATGCTGCGTTCACCGGAGATGCTGCCCGTAATGCAGAGCATGAGCACGCTGCGTTACAGACCCATGCAGTACATTCCGCAAGTGATTCGAGAGCGTGGTCGCACGCTGCAAGCGCTCGGCCGTTACGAGGATGCAATCAAGAATCTGCGCGCATCTCTAACGGTTAGCCCAGACGACACAGATGCGCGAACCGCTCTTGCAGATTGCTATGATGCTATCGGCAAGCACGATCAGGCCCAATCGGTTCGACACATGGAGGACGTGCTGCAGGGAAAACCCCTGTAGCAGTGTTAGCTTGAAAATCCAATTTAGCTCAGAGCGAACAACCTACGGAGGTACTTTGGGGCTCCGAAAACAGCTCACCGTGTGGTCGTTCACCATTCCGACTGCCTGCATAAACGAGTAGCAGATCGTTGTGCCAACGAATCGAAACCCTCTCTTCTTAAGCGCTTTGCTCAACGTATCCGAAAGAGGCGTGCTTACAGGCAAGTCGGATAACGTTGCGGGCGAGTTAATCACGGGCGCGCCATCAACAAAGCTCCAGAGATAGGCATCGAACGACCCAAACTCCTCCTGAATCGCGATAACTGCCTTTGCATTAGATACAGTTGAGCTGATCTTGAGCCGATTACGGATGATCCCGGGGTTCATCATAAGCCGCTGCTCATCGTCCTGAGTCATCGCCGCAACGCTACGGATATCAAAGCCCGCAAAGGCCTCCCGGTATCCTTCTCGTTTCTTTAACACCGTTTCCCAACTCAGCCCGGCCTGCGCGCCTTCCAGCGTGAGCATCTCGAATAGAAGTGTATCATCATGCACCGGGACGCCCCACTCGTCGTCATGGTAGCTAGCCATCGGCTCTCGTTGTGCCCACTCGCAGCGTTCCAATTACCGCCTCCTTGATCGCAATGCATAAAATTCGCAACACAAACGCGTCATGTCTAACCTATATATGTTTATTATGCACGAGAAGATCGCGCGAACCGCTGCAAGCTGAACAGGTACAATAACACTATGACAGCCTCTGAGCAACAATTGAAATCTCTCGACGATCGCACCATAAAGTGCATCCGATGCGGGTTTTGCCTGGACGTGTGCCCTACTTTCCGTTTAACGGGACAGGAGACGAGAAGCCCGCGCGGGCGTATCTATCTTGTGCGTTCCTGGCGAGAGAATACGATTGCGTTCGACTCGGATCTGGTCGCGGCGCTGGATACTTGCCTTGGCTGCAGGGCCTGCGAAACGGCATGCCCTTCGGGCGTTGAGTACGGCACAATTCTGGAGATGGCCAGAACGCATATCGAAGAGGCCGGGCTAAGGCCAGCGTCGCAGTCATTCGCCCGCTCGCAGCTCCTTGCTACCCTCACTTCGCCCTCCAGGTTAAGCGCATCTCTAAAAGCAGCCAATCTTGTTAGCCGTTTTACATGCGGCAAAATGCCCGCATTTGCTGCGAAAATGCTTTCAGGCAAATCTGGCGTTTCTCTGCCGTTGCCCTCGGGAGATGCACAGATTCACGAACTGCCGGAGTGCAGCCCTTCGACAACGGCGAAGAGATACCGTGTTGGTTTTCTCGCTGGCTGCGTGATGCGCGTTATGTTTGGCGATGTGAATGCAGCCACAGTGCGCGTTCTTCAGGCTAATGGATGCGAAGTCATCACTCCTGCGAGTTCTGGCTGCTGTGGCGCCCTGCACCTGCATACGGGGCAGCATGCCGATGGCCTTGAGAAGGCTCGGGCGCTCATTGTGAGCTTTGAACCTCTCCTGGATTCGCTGGATGCGATTGTGATAAACTCTGCTGGATGCGGCTCAACTCTAAAGGAGTACGGCGCGCTTCTCGCTAATGACAGCGCCTATGCCGAGCGCGCTGCAAAATTCTCCGCAAAGGTTCGCGACGTTCACGAATGGCTTGTTGGTGTCGGCATTACTCCGCCCGAATCGAAGCCTGTTGACCGCGTCGTCACCTACCACGATGCCTGCCATCTCGCGCACGGTCAGAAGATTCGAACTCAGCCAAGGGTTCTTTTGCAGTCCATTCCGGGTATACGGCTTGTTGAAATGGATGAATCCGATACCTGCTGCGGCAGCGCCGGAACCTATAACCTTACTGAGCCCGATATGGCGCGCAGGCTTTTAGAGAAGAAGCTTGCAAATCTCAAGGCGACAGGCTCTGAAATCGTAGCCACCGGCAATCCTGGCTGCCTCGCCTGGATCCGCCAGGGAGCAGAAGAAGCAGGCATGAAGCTGCGGATTTGCCACCCGGTTGAACTGTTGGACGAGGCCTATCGTTCCGTCTAATACCGCTCTTTTCAGACACGGATACCTGAAATCGAATCTATTCTCTTTGATCTTGATGGCACGCTCACGAATCCTGCGGAAGGCATCACACGCTGTATACAGGTGGCGCTGGAGCGTATGGATGGGCCGCAATTCACCCAGAGTGAACTCGAAGCGTGTATAGGGCCGCCGCTTCGGCCAGTTTTTGCTCGGCTCCTCAACTCCACCGATCCTGCAATTCCAGAAGCCGCTCTGGCATATTATCGCGAGCGGTACTCCGTAGTCGGCTTAACCGAGTGCGAAATCTATCCCGGTATCGAACAGATGCTTGTCGATCTTCGCCGTTCCGGTCATCGCCTCTACGTCGCAACTTCCAAACCTACCGTCTATGCTAGAAGAATTCTCAAACACTTCGAGCTAGCGGGGTATTTTGACGGAATTTACGGATCAGAACTGGATGGCACTCGCGACGATAAAGCAGAATTGATTCAATATGTTGTTGACACGGCGCGCCTGATTGCGGCCGATTGCGCGATGGTGGGAGACAGAAGGTTCGATATTATCGGTGCTCTGGCGGCAGGGCTCACGCCTGTTGGCGTTACCTACGGATTTGGCTCGAGAGAAGAGCTTGAGGAGGCTGGCGCCCGGTATCTAAGTGCAACACCAACACAGACGGTTCAGGTGATTTCGAGCATTGAGCGGTACACGCGCCTCCCGGTCGTAGATCCAACTTAATGAGGGATGTGAACCAGGACAAGCTTGACCTACAACGGACCCTCAGAAGCATCGCTAAAGAGCGATTGAAGCCTGTCTGCCGTGTGCTGTTCGATGTTATAGAACGATAGTTCGAACGCGAGCGTCCAGAGCGTAATGAGGGCGTCATCATCAGGACGATCGAGCACCTTAACAAAAAAGTCCTTTAGGATCTCCTCGTACGTGGTCTTGGTCTCGTTCAGTTCAATCCGTTTTGCACCGCTGTAGGCGCCCTGAAACAGGTCTTCCTGGTAGTTCTCCATAAACTCGCGTACGTTAGCAGGCGTTGCTTTTTCCAGGTTTCTGCCAAACTGACGATGAACAGCCGCCCGGAATTTATCTAGTTTGCCCCCGCCATTACTGGCATCATCGAAAGCATCCAATTCTAGTCATCCTGTCTGTTACATTCGATTAACCGTGGCTTGGTTAGCTGCTTGGAGATTGGAGCAGAGCTTCAGCATCGATAATTTCATAACGATAGCCTTGCTCAGTTAAGAATAGCTGCCTGTGCGTCGCAAACTCCTGGTCGCGGGTTTCCCGCGTCACCAGGGAGTAGA
This sequence comes from uncultured Chthonomonas sp., assembly GCA_903919615.1. GTDB lineage: Bacteria > Armatimonadota > Chthonomonadetes > Chthonomonadales > Chthonomonadaceae > CAIXIX01. The sequence continues at coordinate 22,545 of CAIXIX010000112.1, read as the reverse complement.
AATGCGCGATACTGCCATCCGACTTTGGCCGTAGAATTCGGCCAAGACGCTGCGCTTCCTCCTGTCGTGACCCGAAAGTGCCAGAAACCTGGATCGCCACGTTGGCATCCGGCAGATCAATCGAGAAGTTTGCAACTTTGCTAACGATTAGCCGTTTGATCTCCCCGGTTCTAAATGCAGCATAGATCTGCTCACGTTCACGCTGAGGAGTTTTGCCCGTAATTACTGGCGCATCGAAACGTTTCGTGATGCTGTCTAACTGATCCAGATACTGCCCAATCACGAGCACACTATCGTTATTGTGCTTTTCAAACAGAGCTGCTATCAGGTCCTCTTTTATCGGGTTGCAGCTTGCAAGCCGGTACTTCTCGCGGGGATCTGCAATTGCGTACTCAAGCCTGTGTGAATCGGCAAGTGCGATGCGAATCTCAGTGCAGATCGCGGTTGCAATCCAACCCTGCTTCTCCAGCACCTTCCACGGCACGTCTGCCTTCTTGGGGCCAATCAATGTGAAGACATCATCTTCCCGGCCGTCTTCGCGTACCAGCGTAGCAGTGAGGCCGAGGCGACGTTTTGCCTGGATCTCGGCGGTAATACGGAATACGGGCGCTGGCAGCAGGTGAACCTCATCATAGATGATCATGCCCCAGTTCTGCCGGTTGAAAAGATCGAGGTTGAGGTATCCCTCCGCTGCTTCCGGAGACAAAGCGCTCTTTTTCGGGCGCTCATCAAAATCAGCGTCGTCGAACTCATCGCTCCCGTCAAGATTTTCTGGCTGTCCTTTAATCTTTCGCTTTTTATCGGGATTACGGCGCGATGTTAGCACCTGATAGGTAGCGATGGTAACAGGGCGGATGTTCTTCGTCTCACCGCTGTACTCGCCGATCATATCTTCGGTAAGGGTCGTCTTATCCAGGATTTCATCGCGCCACTGATGCGCGGCAGTAATACCTGTTACGATGATGAGCGTCTGCATCTGCGCCCTAACCATGGCGTCCATGCCAATAATGGTCTTGCCGGCTCCGCAGGGGAGGACAAGAACGCCGCTGCCGCCTGCCGCTGATCCGCCCGCCCAGAAGGAGGCCGTTGCTGCCTCCTGATAGGGTCTGGGCATAAATGGTTTGCCGCCGCGTGTGATCTCGCGAAATCGAATCTCTAACTGATCGCCATCGGTGTATCCCGCGAGGTCTTCGACCGGAAAGCCGATTTTGATCAGCATCTGCTTTATTCGGCCGCGTTCGAGCAATGGAATCTCAACGGTGCGGGCATCGAGCGGGGCAAGCAGGTATTTCTGGATCGCCTTGTTATGGCGTATCTCGGTCATCAGGAGATTGTCTGCCGCCTGCAGCAGGAGGGAACCCTCCTGAATGAAGAGTTTAAGTCGACCATACCGCCCAACGTAGTCTCGGATGTCGTGCACGATATTGCCCGGAACATCGTACTTGCTGTACTCATCCAGGACGCTCGTCATCTCTTCGGCCGTCATGCCGGCGGCGCGCGCATTCCAGAGCGAAAGCGGTGTAAGCCGGTAGGTGTGTATGTGCTCGGGGCTCTTTATCAATTCGCAAAAGGCCGCCAACTGATCACGGCACTCTTCGTAACGAGGGTTATCAACTTCTAAAAGAGCGGTTCGGTCGGATTGGACAATCAAAGGGTTATGCGGATTATAGGCCATACGAAACAGAGCCTCCAGGTCAAAACGTGAACGGACCACAATTAAGGTCAGAACATACAAGTCTACCCGGTAGAGGCGTAAAAATACAGATCACTTGCGCGGGACAATCTAGTCAATGAGACCCTTTTGCAGTGGATATAAACGCAAGGCTCGATTACATCCCAGAGAAACCCTTAAGCAGACCGCCCAGTCCAGCGCTGCTATCCGGATCCTTTATATCGAAATCTTTTCGGATGCCATGCTTATGGCAGACATCGGCGAGCTCATCATCTGCGGCTCCCATGGAAGCGTCGATGTCGCCCGATTTCCCCTGCATGTCGTAGGCCTTTTGAAGAGCAGAACTCGGATCTGCGCTCATCGTTTCAAACAGCCCAAATACTGCTGCCAGCTCTGATTCAGTTTTTCCAAGCTGATCGAGGTACCGATTTCTCAGCTCAATGCACGCTGCCGGCGGCTGCTTTGCAACAAATCTCTTGGAGAGCGCTTGCCAGTCGACATGAATCTGCGCCACATAGTTACCATGATCAGGCAGCAGGTTCTTTACCTTAGGGTCTCCGGCAGCGCTTGGATCATCTGTGCCTCGCAATGCTTCAGATCCCTGACGAGCCGTCATCATTGTCGCCATGGTCTTTAGGTGGCTGTCTTCACTATGCTGGAGCGCTTTGCGATCGGCCTCAATACCTTTCAGGAAGCGCAGATAATCCAGGATATCGGAGATATTCTCCGCGACATCCGGGCGCTGACCAAGATCTGGAGGCGCCTGTGCGGAGCCAGGGCTCTGGACAAGCGGCGCATTGTGAGACTCTGCAGGAGCCTGAACAAGGCTTGACGTGCCAGAGTCTGCCGGCGCGTTTACAAGTGCGCCACCGGATGAGGAGCTTGCTGGTGCGTGGGTAAGGCTGCCGTGGAGCACCATTGCTGCGCCAGACAAGATCGCGAGGATGAGCAGCACAATCGCAATTCGCCCTGAATTGCCCAATCTGTTCGTTTTTAAGGCGGCAGGCAGAGGAGCAGACGCGGCACCAAAGGGTGGCGCAGGCGCAAGAGGCGTACTGGCCGCGGCCGATACGACCGGTGAGCCGCACTGCAAACAGAATTTAGATGAAGCGGGTAAATCGGCTGAACAGCGCGCGCATTTCATGGTATTTTAGCCATTCCCGTAAACCATACAATGCGACCGAAAGTGAGGCGACAAGCGCCAATTGGCGTCTTCTCCACTATACCATGACCCCTATCATCTGTCAATTTGATCACTTGTTGCGGTAAAGCTCGCCTTTTCGTTCGTATATTAAGCGGGAGGCGCCTTTGCGCCGATATTGGGTGTGATGTAGTTCATACAGAGTATAGCGAAACCATTTTGCGTTAGCTGTGTCTATGTAGATGAGGGCGGAAACTGAAATGTTCCGCTCAGGGTTCATCCGAAGTGAAGAGACGATGGTAGATACGAGGCAGCCGAAGGACGGCAAATCAGAGCCTCAGGTAGCAGTGCTTCGCACAAATCGAACATGTCTGCAATCATAACCCAGGGTGTTACATCATTTCGTGCAACCAGTAAGGCTGCGCGGGCCACAATGCGAGATCGCCACAAGCAATGGCGTGTCTAACAGACACGTTTGCCTGGTATATCGTAGATGCGCCCGCTAACGGAATATCCGAAGCGGGTTTTTATTTGGGTGCTCTCGCGAGTAATCGCCGGAGCAAGGTGCAAACAGCAGTGTACCCATCCTCAAGACAGGTAAGAAAGGTATACGTGAAGATGGTTAATGTTATTGAAAGAGTAGAAGAGACTGGAAGGCAAATTCGAGTTTGCCGAAACAAGGTGACTCGTGAAAATCGAGCATTTCTTGTGAATGTTGAGCGAGAGATGGCTCTCTCCAGACTGCTTAAGCTGCTCGAGGCTGAGGCGCAGGTTAATCCCCAGCGCGCCGCCGATGCTCGCGCAAGCTCAATGAGCAGGATCGCCCGGTTGCAGTCGGCCAGAGCAACCTATGCGCTGGCAACCTCGACCGAAATGGAGCGAGTTAGCAACGGAGCTTGGATCCGCCGCCGATACGCACGATAGAGGCATAAGGTTAGTTGCCTGTTTTAAATGGGCCGAAGTAACCGCCGCCTCCCGTTGCGGAGCGGATCCATGGAGTGTTAATGTCGGGTATCGTCAGACTGCTGCTGGTGAAGTGCCCGTTAATAAAACCGTAATCCGAGAAGTTTCTTGAGCCGCTCAGTGAACCACCGCCCTGGATTACCAGGGAGCCTGGCGCGGGCCCGGTGGATCTTCCGCCGAGCACAATCTCACTGCGGATAAGATATGTAAATAGCTCGCTAGTTGCTCCGGCGATCGGGTCCCCACCATTGTATGGGGGGCCTGGTCGCCGAACTGTTTTTTCGGGCGATTTTGCAGGCGGCGGCGGGGGCTTTAAGACGAAGTGGAACAACCCGCCTTCGTTCTTTACCTCTAGCGGAACGGTACTGACCTTTGCAACCACGTTCAATACATCTTTGAGTCTCGCTCGCGTGATGTGGATGGTTACTCGCGCTGCGGTCGCTTCGCGATCCAGTGCGTAGTCCGCACCAACGCCCTTCATCAGGTCCGGCAGGATATCAACAAGGCGCGCGTTCTCTGCATCTAGAGCCACAAGGCGCTCTCCAACCGGTATGGCTGCATCGTTTTGCTGGTTTGAAGGCGCAACGCTGCCTTGAGCGATCGCGATCCGAGGCGCAAACGTACCTGCGACCAACGCAATCGCGCAAGCAGAAAAAAGCCGATTTCTTATCCTGGTTAATCTGCTCAAATCCACCTCCAGCACCTGAGAGTCAAGTGACGATCCACACTTGATCTATCCTACCCGACTTGACGCCTCAATCCGCAAGCCTGTTCCCGACTGCCGACAGGTCTACAGCTCATCGTTCTGGAAGAACTCTACGATCTCGCCGCTGGGGCCGCGGAAGAAGGCGACCGTAAATGTCTTCGCAGGCTCATCCGCATTCGGCGGAACTACCGATTTAGGCTCAACGGTAATCGTTGCTCCTGCTGAGCGGGCTCTCTCAATGGCCGTATGAATGTCGGTGGTGCGGAATGCAATATGAAGGAACACAGACTCGGGAACAGCCTCCCACGGAGTGCCTGTGCCGCCGGCGAAAACTTCGAGATAGTTGCCGTCTCCGCTGTCTAACAGAGCCGCGCGAGAATCCTTCTCTCCTGATGCCCGCAAGTCGGTTCCCCACCCATAGGTCCTCTTGAAGCCCAGACCTTCGATGTAGAACTTCAATGTCTCATCAAAATCGATAGCCTTAATCGCTGCGTGGTGGTACCCACCTCCGCCGATGACGCTGTTTGCTCCGTTGTTTGGCATTTCAATGGCCTCCTGTATAGTTCTCTGAAATGATACGGTTGATCTGTGTGCCGGCGCCTACCAATCGGCAGGTCTAACATCTTCGATGATAAACTGAATGGTGCGGCGGCCATTAAAATGGTTAAATTTCGGCTTATAGCAGAGATCGAGTGATGTTCCGGCTTCAAGTATATCCGCCAGATCGCCGCGATTCCACCAGGGCGCATCTACTTTATCGTTAGGGTTAACACCCTCTGCCGCTACGATGAATTTCAGGTGCTTCTGATCCTGCCCCATGGTCTTGATTTCATGGATCCTGGCGCTCTTGCTGACGAAGGTTGGCTCGGGGTTGCCGTTTCCGAATGGAGCCAGCTTCTCTATCTCCTCGATTAATCGCGCGGAGACCTGTTCGGTATCAACTTCCAGCGCAACATCGATCACCGGCACACAGTCTTCCTCGGTTAACTGCTTACAGGCGATCTTGTTCATTCGTTTCGCAAACGCATCTACTTGATTGGTTAAAATAGAGAGCCCGGCCGCGTGCGCATGTCCGCCGTATTCTTGCAGCAGCTCTTTGCACTGGTTAATGGCGTTAAATACGTTGAAGGCCTGTATACTCCGCGCTGAGCCTCTGCCTCTGCCGGACTCCTCGTCGAGCGCAATTACGATGCACGGACGATGCAGCCTATCTACGATTTTACTTGCTACAATCCCTACAACACTGCCAGCCCAACCTGCGCCACTCACTACAATACAGCGCGTGTCGGCCAGGTCGAACAGGCTTGCCTGAGACATCGCCTCCTGGAAGATCTGCTCCTGTACGGCGCGACGTTCATTGTTCATCGCTTCGAGCTGATTCGCAAGATCGAAGCCAGTCTGAACATCTTTGGTCAGCAGCAGATCGAGCGCAATCTGGGTTTCGCCAATACGGCTGGCAGAGTTGAGTCTTGGCCCCAGGCCAAATCCAACCGAATAGGCATCTAGAGTACGGTCGGCGTATTTCGAAGTATCGATCAGGGCTCGCAGTCCTGGCTTGCGTGTGTTTTGCAGATGCTCGAGCCCATGCTTTACGATGATTCTATTCTCATCGATCAACGGCATTACATCGGTGATTGTGCCGAATGCCGCGAGATCCAGAAACCCGCGCCGAAAGTTTGGAACGCTCTCACCAAGGTAGCGCGTTAATGCCTCGCAGAGCTTAAAGGCAACGCCAACGCCGGCCAGGTCTGCGAAAGGATATCGAGAGTCGCTGCGGTGAGGATTCACGACGGCTACGGCGGCAGGAATGGCGCCGGATGCGTTGGGCGTGTGATGATCCGTGATAATCACATCGATCCCGGCCTCGCGCGCCATTTCAACCTCGTCGATGCGCTGAATGCCGCAATCGGTAGTTACAATCAGGCCGACTTTCTCGGCGCGGGCCTTCTCAATGAAGGGGCTCCGCATATCGTAGCCGTCTCGTGCTCTGTGAGGCACAAACACATCAACATCTGCGCCTAACGCACGCAGGTATCTGGTCCACAGCGCTGCGCTGGTAACGCCATCCCCATCATAATCGCCATGGATCAGTATCTTTTCGCGGCTTGCGATGGCTGTTTTCAGGCGAGCACATGCAACTTCTGCGTCCGGCAGTAAAAAAGGATCGTGCATCCTCGACATGTCGGGGTTAAGAAAAGCATCTGCTTCCTGTGGCGTGGTGATACCTCGTTGGATTAGCAGGGAAGCAACGATCGGATCCAGTCCAAGCTCCGACTCAAGCAGCGCCTGAGAGTCGGAGTCGGTCTGAAGCATCCTCCAGTGTTTAGGGGCAAATGGTTTTGGCATGCGAAGTTATGGAGACGAAGCGACTTCACCCAGATGATAGGGCCGGTTTATATCGAATGCTGTTTCAGTACTGCAGCAATCTGTTCTGCCGCACAGCCATCGCCATACGGGTTCACGGAGCGAGCCATGCTGGCCCGCGCATCCGGATCTGTAAGCAGTCGTGTTGCCTCATCCACAATCACCTGGTAGTCGGTGCCGATAAGCTTCGCAGTTCCTGCAGACACGCCCTCCGGACGCTCTGTTGTTCGCCTCAGGACCAGAATCGGGACACCGAATGAGGGGGCCTCCTCCTGAACGCCGCCAGAATCGGTGAGAATGAGATTGGCTCGCTGCATCAGCTTTACGAACGGAACATAGTCTGGGGGCTCAATGAGATGCACGTTGTCGATGGCGCCAAGGATCGGGCGAAGGGTCTCTCTCACCACAGGGTTACGATGCATTGCCACCACAATATTGCAGTCTGCAAAATCCGCAGCGAGTTTTGCCAGCGCCGTGGCGATATTGCTCATTGGCTCGCCCCAGTTTTCGCGGCGGTGCGCTGTGACAAGGATAAGCCTTCGGTTCGATTCCACGATCTCGTGCAGTTCAGGATCTTCAAATGTATAGCTGAGCGCCGAAACACTGCGCAGCGCATCAATGCTTGTGTTTCCGGTTACGTAGATGGTATCCGCGTTTATGCCTTCTGCGAGCAGATTCTGTTTTGCAGGTTCTGTTGGAGCGAAATGCCACGTCGTCATTACGCCTGCTAGCCGGCGGTTCATCTCTTCAGGAAAGGGGTCGTACATGTTGCCTGTCCGCAGTCCGGCTTCTACATGGCCGAAGGGAACCTTGTGATAGAAGGCTGCGAGCGCGGCAACAAAGGTGGTGGTGGTATCGCCCTGCGCCAGGCAGATGTCTGCGGGATGTGCCTGCAGATCGGCGTCGAGCCCCTCCAGGGCCCGCGTGGTGATCTGCGCAAGAGACTGCCCGTGCTGCATGATCGCGAGATCGTGGTCTGGCACAATATTAAACACGCGTAAGACCTGATCGAGCTGTTCTCGGTGCTGGCCGGTGACTACAACGCGAACATCGAAATCTTCTGTGTGGCGCTTAAGTTCCAGTACGACCGGCGCCATTTTGACTGCATCTGGCCGCGTACCGAACACGCAGAGTACTCGTAGTTTTCTCGTGGGGGAATCCATATAATATGTCGTCTTAATTGTGTGGGGTTAGCGTTTTTCAACCGTTACAGTATAGCAGATACGGGTTAAAGTGGGGCGCTTGGAGCTCCAAATTCGAGAACGATAGGGCCTGAGATGGTCGTTTTGGCAGGGCAACCTGAGGACACCCTGGAGCCCGCGTGTCCTCACGCGGCGAACTAAATACACTCAACATCGAACGCACGAGTTTTCTGTAGGGTCGCCGCGATGGGCTGGACCGGCTTTCAGTTTAGAACGAGTCGAGCTGCGTCCCGGGTTCACTGCGCCCGCGCGAAGAATGAGCGATGAAGTGCGGAGGGTGCAGATCGGAGCCCCTTTGCACTGGGGCAACGACCTTTACGATGTTTTCACCAACAACGGTTACAATGTGTTTATGCCACCTACTGGCATCCACGATTCGCTTATGATGATATTGACACGTAGGGGATTACTCACCCCAAAACGCAATAATTGATCTAGATTTGAAAAACCAACATCGCTGTCAGCGAAGGCGTTCAGGTTTCCGTAATAACAAAAACTGCCCCGCCTCCAATCTTGGAGAAGGGGCAGTTTTTTGAGGCCGAGAAAACGCCTCGAGGGATCAGATGTCGTAGTACAGTGAGAACTCGTACGGATGTGGGCGAAGCGCGATCTGCTTGGCTTCCTGAGTCGTTTTGTAATCGATCCAGGTGTCGATGAGGTCCTTGGTGAATACTCCACCCTTGAGCAGATACTCGTGATCCGCTTCCAGCGCCTTGAGGGTCTCTTCGAGGCTGCCCGGAGTCTGCGCGATACCCTTGCGCTCCTCTGGCTCCATCTCGTAAAGGTCCTTGTCGATTGGCGCCGGGGGAACGATCTTGTTCTGGATACCATCCAGGCCAGCCATCAGCAGAGCTGAGAAGGCGAGGTACGGGTTTGCAGAAGGATCGGGTGCGCGGAACTCGACGCGCTTTGCCTTTGGGGACTTGCTGGCGACCGGGATTCGGACGCAGGCTGAGCGGTTTCGAGCGGAGTAGATCAGGTTGATCGGCGCCTCGTATCCGGGAACCAGTCTGCGGTACGAGTTGGTGGTTGGTGCGCAGAAAGCAAGCAGCGAAGGCGCATGCTTCAGCAGGCCGCCGATGTAGTGGATCGCCATTTCGGAGAGACCGGCATAACCCTTCTCATCTGCGAAGAGCGGCTGGCCATCTTTCCAGAGCGATTGGTGAACGTGCATTCCGGAGCCATTGTCCATGAAGAGCGGCTTCGGCATGAAGGTAACCGTGTAGCCATTCTGGACGGCGGTGTTCTTGACGATGTACTTGTACTTCATCAGGTTGTCCGCCATGGCGAGCAGGGTGCCGAATCGCATGTCGATTTCGGACTGGCCCGCGGTGCCAACCTCATGGTGCTGCATTTCGATCTCGATGCCAACATCCATCAGGTTGAGCATCATCTCGGTGCGGAGGTCCTGAAGGCTGTCCGTTGGTGGAACCGGGAAGTAGCCTCTCTTGTACGGGATCTTGTAGCCAAGGTTCGGCTTCTCGTCGCGGCCGCTGTTCCAGATACCCTCATCGCTGTCGATGTAGTAGTAGCCGGAGTGGGAGGTCTGATCAAAACGGATGTCGTTGAAGACGTAGAACTCTGCCTCTGGGCCAAGGAATGCGGTATCGGCGATGCCGGTGCTCTTAAGATAGGCTTCTGCCTTCTTCGCCACCTGTCGAGGATCGCGATTGTACTTTTCTCGGGTGATCGGATCTTCGATGTCGCAGGTTATGTTGAGCGTCGTCACGTCGAAGAACGGATCAACAAAAGCGGTGGTCGGATCTGGAATCAGAAGCATGTCCGATTCGTTGATCGCCTTGAATCCGCGGATAGACGATCCGTCGAAGGCAAGACCATCTGTAAACATATCTTCGGTAAGCAGCTTTGCAGGGATTGAAAAGTGCTGCTGCTGACCCGGCAAATCCGTAAAGCGAATATCTACAACCTTCGCTTCCGTCTCTTTGACGAGATCAATCACATCTTTGGGCGTCATGTTGCGCTCATCTCCTTAGTGTAATGTCTGAGCCTGTATGGCACGTTTCGGCTGGGGATTTGTAAACGTCCGGGCACAAAAAAACGCTCTCGCCCATGGGCCTGCAAATAACCCTGGCGAAGAACGCTTGCAGTTACAGAGCGCAACTTCGCGCCTGCCAAAATAGTGCTGTGGAGTTCTCATCCTGTCTGCGGCGGCCTCTAACCTGCCCGCGTACGATGAGATTATAGCAGTTGATTTGACAGAATGTCAACCGATATGCCGTGCAACTGTCAAACGCGATAGCATTCAACTGCCGCGCGAGGCCACGATCTCCCATACGCCCTGAATCGTATCTTTTCGAGACATTCGTGCGCCGGATTCGTACAGGTCGGTGAACTCAGCTTCGCCTATTTCAGTGCGGGACATGGCACAAATCGCGTCTACTTCCAGCTTTCTGTACCATAATGAGGCGCCTATTCGAGAGCGTAGTTCTTCTGCGGCTCCCAATAAAGGGATCACTTCACGATACTGCCGCCTCTCGGCGCCTGCAATTGCGCATCCCTCGAGAGCGGAGATGAGCGCTGCAATATTGCCCTCTCTTCCACAGAAGAGACTGCTCTGCAGAAACGCTCTACAGGCATCGTTTGTTGCGCCACCAGCCAGGAGGTGATGTGCAAGCTCGCTCCTGGCCATTGCGGCATCCATGCGGCAGAAATTGAATTCACACAGGTCGATGCACTCTCTTAGTGCCTGCCGCTCCTCCCGAAGGTCGGAGCCAATCGGAACGATACTGCCAAGTAATCGCAGGCCCATCACAGTTCCGCCGGTATCCTTGCCATCTTTACACCCGGCAAGACCTTTTGCGATGAGTTCGCGGCCTTTTACAACGTCACCACGCCCGGCGAGTGCCGCACCTTTGCATATAAGCGCTCTGCCCCAATAACAGAAATTGGTTCCTCCAGGAACGCCATCGTGCAGAAGCAGGCACTCCTCAGCGTGTCTGGCGGCATTTTCGAAATCTCCCTGAGCAACCTCAATGGCTGCGCGATAGCAGACGGCATGAACATAGGCACCGACGCTGCCCTTCTGTTTCGCCTGCGCAGCCGTGCGGGCAAAGTGCAGGGCTGCCGCTTTCAGGTCTTCCACTTCATATATTCTCTGTGTGGCCAGGAGTATGAGATCCAACTCGTCTGCAGGTGCAAGCCGCATATCACGGATCGCAGCAAACCCCTTTTCGTAAAACGACCTGGCAAGATCGACGTGCTGCTCTAACCAGCTTATGATGCCTAATTCGATATAACTGAAAGGGCGCGTATTGGCGCAGCGCGGATCCTGGCTGATCGCAAGACACTCTTTCATGATTGAGTAGGCTGCGGTGGTTCCATCAGCGCTGATGCCGCAAGTTGCCACCATAAGCAGAGCAGATGCGACGGGAGCGTTGTTTCGTGCGCCGGCATAAATCGCGCGGAGGGCCGAAGCGAATTCGAGGTAGGGCGCTTTGAGCGCCGAGATTGCGAGGCGTTTACTAATCTCGGTAAGAGCCGGAACGATCGAAGCAGAGAATCCGCAGCAACGATACTGCCGCAGGCTCTCCTCGATCAATCCGTGAGCGCGCTGAAGATCCGGCAGATCAAGCTCAAGAACGACGATGGCCAGCTCGAGCATTGCATCAGCAATCTCCATTGATTCTCGTGCCAGGCAAGATGCGATGCCGGCTCGGGTTTCAAGATCGGCCGATGCCAATCGATCGCGCTCTCCCAATGAGGCCGCGCTAAGCAGGTATTGCGAGGCAGCCAGCCGGCCCTTTTGCCCTTCGCTGTCCCAGTAGTTCGAAGATTCAGAGAGCATTCTTCGCGCATAGGAGTAGTTACGTTTTATAAGAGCGATGGATCCGATATGATCTAGAACTAAACCGATCTCGCGGCGCGCTGCGCGCTCTCTGTAAATAACGAGAGCGTCCTCTAGCAGTCGCCTTGCTTCATCCAGCCCACCGATCCGCTGCTGACACCTTGCGAGAGCCTCAATAGCGGCGCATTCCAAATCTTTCAAATAGAGATCGTGGTAGATCTTTCGGGACTGAGCAAATAGCTCGCTGGCCTCTGGCGCTTTACCTGCGGCGAGCAGCTCCTCCGCTTCTTCGCAGAGTATCTTTGCATATTCTGCAGTAGGCTTACGAGAGTTGTCTGCACCGCTGTTAGGCCAGTTCCCGGGGAGTTTCAATGCTAGGGTTCCTTACAATAATTGGAGGCTAGGCACTCGGTCCGAAAGAAGAACAGAGGCCCGCCTGCCTCGAGGGTCGTGGCAGACGGGCCATACATTTAAGATCCACGCATTTCAGAAGAATGCTGCCTACTTGGGTATACCGCCCGGCATGCCACGATAGATGTCGTCAATGGCCTGCTTCTCAGAGAGGCTGCCCTTGTGCTTCGGATCGATTGCAAGCGCTTTGCGGAACAGCGCGAGCGCTGCACGGTACTGAACCGGTGGTGTGAGCTTTCCCTGAGCAAGATGCATGAGTGTGTCGCCATACTTGAACGCTGCGTCCACAACGGCTTTCTGGGCTGCGGGGGCTTTTGGCGCCTTGTTGAGCTTCGCATCTGCATTGGCCAGCGCTTTGGCGAGCGGAACCAGTTCCGGATCGTCTTTCGGGGCCTGAACAAGAGCTTCTGCACAGGTGATCTTCTTGCCTGCAAAGGGTGCGCCCTGTGCACGCGCCGACGTCTGGCTAAAGCCGGATCCAAGGATAATTGCCGATAGGCATGCCAGTACTACAGTTCTATTCATCAGTAACCTTTCTGCTGTGAGCTGTTAACAACGGACGATTTCTCGTCGATAGCCAGCCTAACACGTATTGCTGCGCTGCCGAAGCGACAAATCGAATTGACTTAGCTTACCTCGAATCGGCAGGCGCTAACAACTTAACCCTGGAAGCGTGGCCTTTAGCCCGTCACAGGTCTCCTGCAGCCTCAAGCTTCTTATAGAGCGTGTAGGAGTACAAGCAGGGATAGAGCAAAAGCGCCATTACCACAGGAAACGTGATCGCGGATGACACTCCCACAATGGTCAGTAACCCGCCTCCCACACCGCCGAGGACCATCAGTTTGCCTGCGAGACGATGCGTTGGATCCCATACTTTGTCGGAAGCCAGCGTCCAGGGTGTTTTTACGCCCATCCACATATTACGGCGCACTTTGCCGAGCGTGTTTCCCATCAGTGCGAAGAAACCGTACATGCCAGCCATTAAGGCCTTTCCAGTATCCAAGCCTGTGCTCATCCCTGCCACGATGATGATAATATGGATGTAGATCATTAAGGCAATTAATACGACCATGATGTAGTTGTAGGAATCGCGCGATGTGTCTAGATTAAATGCCTTCGGTGAAATTGCGGGCAGAAGTGGAATCAACATAAACATAACTGCCACAGTAAGAGGCATCATCATTAACGCCGTGCGCTTATCTGCCCAGCCATCCACTATCCCTTTGATATTCCAGTGAATCGGCAGCTTATCGGGCAATCTGCTGTAGACAAGCGCTGTGTAGATGAGGGCTCCTGCAAGTAATATAATCGCGGTCGCCAGTGCAGAACGCGTTTTCATTCCGATTTCTCCCGTTCCGAGATATGCGCGCCGAGCAGATCTAACACTACGGTCACCAGATCCTGGAATACGGTAGTGTTTAGCGCATAGTAGATCTGTTGCCCATCGCGTCTGGCATAGATTAAATCTGCCTGTTTGAGGATGTTAAAGTGGTGAGACATGGAAGGCGCAGAGATTGAGAACTGCTCCGCAATCTGTCCGGCGCTCTTCTCTCCATCGTTAAGAATATGCAGGATTTTTCGGCGCGTCGGATCGGCAAGCGCCTTGAACATAAGGTCCGTACCCATATATAGTTCCAGATCTAGATTACGGTATTTAGCTAATTATCTAATTATATGCTCTGGTCCGGCATTTGTCAAGCGTTATGTTCCTGAAACATCTCGTCCATTAAGGTATCCTAACCTATTACAATATCCATAATTGTCAGCGGCGCTGTAATGACACAGTGCCGATGAAATACGTATAGTGATCGAGTAACGGGAGATACGATAGCCAATGCAACGGATTTTGCGTATCGCATTGCCTGCGCTGCTTAGCGCTGCCGTTCTAAGCTGGATGCATCCTGCACTCCGGGCGCAAGCCGTCCCGCAAGCAGCGACCATAAGTCCACAGGATGCGGAGTTTTTCGAGAAGAAAGTTCGACCGTTACTTTTTGATAACTGCTTTGGCTGCCATGGCGCAGCCAAAGCCAATGGCGGGCTTCGCCTGGATAGCCTTGCCGCGATGGTCAAAGGCGGCTCCAGCGGCTCTTCCGTTCTCACTCCTGGCAGTCCCGAAAAGAGCCGGATTGTTTCTGTGCTTAGTTATTCGGACGCCATAAAAATGCCGCCCTCCGGCAAATTGAAGGCCGATGAGATTGAGATTCTTACGCGCTGGGTAAAGATCGGCGCACCTTGGCCCGGCTCAAAACCACTCACAACCAAGCCGGGTGAGTTCGAGATCACGCCTGAGCAGCGACAGTTCTGGTCATTCAAGCCAGTAAAGCTACCTGCAGTTCCCAAGGTGAAACGCGCATGGTGGGTGCAATCACCCATCGACGCTTTTATCATGCAGAAACTCGAGGCGAAGGGCCTCAAGCCGTCGCCGCCTGCAGATCGCCGCACCTTGATTCGCAGGGCCACCTACGACCTCACCGGGTTGCCCCCTGCCCAGGCGGATGTAGATGCGTTTATCGCCGACAAAGCGCCTGGAGCGTTTGCTCGTGTCGTCGATCGGCTTCTCGCCACACCACAATACGGGGAGCGTTGGGGCCGACACTGGCTCGATGTCGCCCGGTATGCCGATACAAAGGGTTATGCATTTACCGAAGACGCTGTGTACCACAACGCTTACACCTATCGTGACTATGTAATTCGGTCATTCAATGAAGACCTCCCATACGACCAATTTATAATCGAACAGCTTGCTGCGGATAAGCTGCCACAGGGCGACGACAAGCGCAAACTCGCCGCGTTGGGATATCTGAATGTTGGCCGGCGGTTTTTGAACGACCCTGTCCTGATTAATGATGATCGGATCGACTGCTTGTGCCGTGGCATACTTGGCCTTACGGTTGCCTGTGCCCGTTGCCACAACCATAAGTTTGATCCAGTTTCCAGTAAGGACTACTACGCGCTGTATGGCGTATTCGCCAGCGCAGTCGAAAGCAATCCGCCGCCTGCTATCTCACCTCGCCAGATCTCGGAACCGTTTGAACAGCATAACGCGAAGATCCGGGCGAACGAGGCCCAAATGAACGACCTTGTTCGCGCCCAGGTGAATGCGCTTCGCGATCGGCTCAAGAAGAGCCCCGATTCCATTCCTCAGACCATTAAGACCATTCTGCAGAGCATCCGTGAGGAGAACCTGCCAAATGGAGACCAGCTAAAGCAGCTAAGCCCTCATTTCACTGCGGCTGCTCAGCAGTCACTGAAGAACCTACAAACAGAATTTACGGAACTGAAGTCACACACTCCGCCAACGCCCGAGTTCGCGATGGCGTCTGCGGATGCCCCTCACCCGTTCGATGCCTATGTGTTTCTGCGAGGAAATCCTGGCAATCGGGGAGATAACGTTCCTCGACGATTTATCCAGCTTCTCGCGGCGCCGGACTCCACGTCATACGAAGATAGCGGTAGGTTACGGCTTGCGCAGGATATAACCAGCCCAAAAAATCCGTTAACTGCGCGCGTTTTTGTTAATCGAATCTGGCTCTACCATTTCGGCGCAGCAATCGTAAGAACTCCAAGCGATTTCGGGTCTCGCGGAGAGCCACCAACCCATCCAGAACTTCTGGACTGGCTCGCCTCGACGTTTATGCAGAACGAATGGTCGATTAAGAAGATGCATCATACGATCATGCTCTCAAGCGCCTATCAGCAGAGCAGCAACGAGAATCAGGCTGCCTTTACTGCAGACTCTGAAAATCGCCTGGTACATAGGCAAAATCGTCAGCGGATGGATTTTGAGGGGTTGCGCGATGCCTTGCTTGCGGTCTCAGGGAAGATCGATCTGAAGGTAGGAGGGCCCGCAGTTGAGCTTACAACGGCGCCATTCACCAGCCGTCGAACCGTTTACGGCTTCATTGACCGTCAAAACCTGCAGGGACTTTTCCGAACCTTCGACTTCGCGAGCCCGGATACCAGCAGTGCCCAGCGATTCTTCACAACCGTTCCGCAGCAGAGCCTGTTTATGATGAACAGTCCCTTTGTTGTGGAGCAGGCCAAGGCGCTGGCGCAGCGACCCGAAGTTGCTTCGCCACCATCCAATGCCGGCAAGGTGCGGGCGATCTACCACATCGTGTACCAGCGGGAGCCTGAGGCCGACGAGCTTGCATACGCAGAGAAGTTCATGTCCGGGGTCCAGCAATTCAGGAATGTGAATAACGGACCGCCGGCAGGTTTACAGCAGGCTGCTCTGCATGAGAAGCCTACCGTGAGCAGTGCGCTGACGCCGCTGGAAGAGTATGTTCAGACTCTGCTGCTAACCAATGAGTTCCTGTTTGTAGATTGACGAGGGACTATGGAGCATGAGTCGGTAGATTGTACGAGCTGCAACTCTCGCCGGCACCATCAGATCGGCTTGGTAGAAGCGTTTGGCGTGCGCCTATGCGATGATTGTGGGCTTGTTTTCGTGAGCCCGAGGCCCACAGCCGAAGCGACGGATGCAATCTACGGCGACTCCTATTTCGACGGTACGAGCACGCATGGGAACCAATCCGAGCGTGGAGGGTATCAGGGCAACATTCCGGGCAGAAAGGCGCGAGCCCGGCTTCTCGTCGACTGGATTCGCTCGCTCTCAGGCATCCAGAACGGGCGCTGGCTCGATATCGGGTGCGGACCCGGATATCTCGTCGAGGCGGCTGGCCTTGCCGGGTTCACGGCAAGCGGAGTGGATGTCAGCGAAAGTGCCGTCCGCATTGGGCGAGAGGAACTCGGGCTCGATCTGCATTGTGCGCCAGCGGAATCGCTAACTGCATCGGTACAAGCTCCATTTGGAGTTATCTCGATGGTGGATACTCTTTTCCATCTGCGCCAGCCAGGTTCCGTGCTAACACAGGCAATCGAACTGCTTCAGCCAGGCGGGCTGCTTTTCGCCGGCCCATTTGACCTTTCGGATAGTCCCAATGGTCCACCTCCTATGGCTACAGGCTCCGATTTCAGTTCGCTCGGTATCCCGGAGCATCTCAGCTTTGTGAATCAGCAGAGCATGCAGTTTCTGCTGGAAAAGCTGAACATGAGCGAGATTCGCTTCTTGCCACTACCTCTCACGCCCGGGGATGTGGCGAACAACAAATTCAGAATTGCACCAAAATCGCTGCTTAAATTACTGAGGGCGCTGCTGCGCAAAATGCCTGGCGTGCAGCGGGCTGTGCATAAAGCGGCAGCCCGGAGTGTGAATACTCGTGCCGGTTATGTATTAGCAATTCGACCTTCGGAAACTGGCAATTTGCCGAGCGATCCTGGCTAATAACTATGGGCGTTGCGGATATCTTGCGTTATCCATATGGATCGTGTACAATTGCAGCAAGCAATACGTTCGAATCGCATTATTCTGGTGGGGCAGTGGCGCCGCTTGCTGCACCTCCCGTCTTAATGCTCGCGAATAGTCCGGGTTAGAAATTCCCGACAGTAGTTCGGGCTGTCAAGAATCTGGAACGAGAATCGCACATTGAACGTAGAACAACCATAGTGCGCAGGGTTAACATCCATTCACGCGCTAATAATTCGCAAACAACTCCCCTGAAGATAGAGATGCTAGAAGGAGCAGACTGTAATATGGCAACGCTGGAAGTAGAGACGACGACGGCAGTGACACTGACCGAATCCGCTGCTGAGCAGATCCTTGGATTGCTTGAGCGTGAGGGTAAGACCGACGCGGCGCTGCGCGTATTCGTGTCTGGCGGTGGCTGCTCCGGACTGAATTACGGTATGGCGATTGACGACAGCGTGGAAGAGGGCGATATCGTCTTCACCAGCCATGGAGTCAAGGTCGTTGTCGATCCATTGAGCATCAACTACATCAAAGGTGCAAACGTAGATTATGTTGATGATGTCATGGGCGGCGGATTCAAGATTGACAACCCCAATGCAACCAAATCCTGCGGCTGTGGCAGCTCCTTCGGTACGGAAGACGGTCCCGAGGGTGGAAGCTGCGGCAGCAGCGGTGGCGGGTGTGGTTCCGGCTGCGGCTGCGGTTAAATAGCGCACGCCGCTACCAAATCGCACACCCACGTTATAGCTGAGCACACATACTCAACATAACGCGCACATCGCACAAAAATAGTAAAAGGAGCATCCCATTCGGGATGCTCCTTTTTTTGTCTTATAGCACTACTCGAATGAAACTTCCTTGAATTTTAAATAGTATAGATAAACAGATGAGTTGACTTGACAATGGTTCACTCAAGTGGTATTCTAATACCAGCACCAATAAGGTATGCAACCAGTTGGATTACTCATACAATTGGCAGTTTTCTGGCGGAGGATGGCAGAATGGGCAAGGCAGTAGGTATTGATCTGGGTACGACGAACTCCGTTGTAGCCGTTATTGAAGGTGGAGAGCCGACAGTTATCCCCAACGCAGAGGGTGGTCGGCTAACAGCGTCGGTGGTTGGTTTTAATAAAGCCGGGGAGCGGTTGGTTGGGTCCAGCGCAAAGCGCCAGGCCATCATCAGTCCGGACAGAACAATTATCTCCATCAAGCGAAAGATGGGAACCGGCGACAAGGTAACGGTAGACGGTAAACCGTACACGCCTGAACAGATTTCGGCAATGATCCTCCAGAAGCTTAAGGCGGATGCCGAGGCCTATCTTGGTCAGCCTGTTACGGATGCAGTCATTACGGTTCCTGCCTACTTTAACGATGCGGAGCGCACAGCCACGAAGAATGCTGGCGAGATCGCTGGCCTCAACGTGCTGAGAATCATCAATGAGCCGACTGCAGCGGCTCTGGCCTACGGCCTTGATCGCAAGAAGGAAGAGACCGTTCTCGTATTCGACCTTGGAGGCGGTACCTTCGATGTGTCGCTTCTCGAGATTGGCAAAACGGAAGATGGCGGCGCGGTCCTTGAAGTGCTCTCAACAAGTGGAGACACGCATCTCGGCGGTGACGACTGGGATCAGCGGATTGTCGACTTCGTTGCTGAGGAGTTCAAGAAAGAGACCTCCATCGATATTAAGAAGGACAAGCAGGCGCTGCAGCGTGTGCGAGAAGCCGCCGAAAAGGCCAAAGTTGAGCTCTCCAGTGTGGTGCAGACCAATATTAACCTGCCCTTCATCAGCAGCACGCCAGAAGGCCCCGCTCACCTGGATATCAACCTTTCTCGAGCGAAGTTCGAAGAGCTAACACGCGATCTGGTTGATCGCTGCAAAGGTCCATTCGAGCGCGCTATTGCGGATGCCAACATCAAGGCGGCGGAAATCGATGAGATCGTTCTCGTTGGCGGTTCAACTCGAATGCCGATGATTCATGATCTCGTTCGCCAGTTAGGCGGCGGCAAAGACCCAAACAAGGGCGTCAACCCGGATGAGGTTGTGGCCGTTGGCGCAGCCGTTCAGGCCGGTGTGCTTTCGGGGGATAACAGCGCAACCAAGGGCGGCGGAATCCTGCTGCTCGACGTTACGCCGCTGACCCTTGGCATTGAGACCATGGGTGGAGTGATGACCAAGCTGATCGAGCGCAACACAACCATTCCAACTCGGAAGAGCGATGTATTCAGCACGGCGGAAGATGGCCAGACAAGCGTTCACGTGAAGGTGTACCAGGGCGAGCGTGAAATCGCCGCAGCTAACAAGCTGCTGGGCGACTTCCAGCTTACCGGTATCCCTGCTGCGCGACGCGGCATTCCGCAGGTCGAAGTTACTTTCGACATCGATGCAAACGGCATCGTTACAGTTTCTGCTCGCGACAAGGCGACTGGACGAGAGCAGAAAACCATCATTACCGGCTCTGGTAACCTCAACAAGAACGAGGTTGATCAGATGGTTAAAGAGGCAGCAGCTCACGCAGAAGAGGACCGGATTACCCGGGAGCGTGCGGAAGCTCGTAACAAAGCGGAATCGCTGGTTAACAACACCGAGCGCCAGCTTCAGGAAGTTGGAGAAAAGGTGCCAGCCGAGCTTCGAAGCACAATCGAGAAGCACATCGCCGATCTGAGGACTTCGCTGAACGGTAACGATACTTCTACGGAAGAGCTTCAGCGGCTAACAGGCGAGTTGGAGCAGGCAACCTATCAGCTCTCGGAGATCCTGTACCAGCAGGCAACAGCCGGTGCGGCCGAAGGCGCAGCAGGTACCGAGGCTCCGCCGCCGCATGATGAAGATACCATCGATACTGAGTTCAAGGCTTAATCCAGTATCCAATCTTCTGCGCGGTGCGCTGCCGTAAATAATGGCAGTGCACCGCGCAGGATCACCAACACCAACATCCATACAAAATCCAGAGTAAAGGAGACCGAAGATGACTACAGCGAGAATTGAACGAGACCCAATCGACACGATGATGAGACTTCAGAACGATTTTGCGCGGAGCTTTAATCCGCGTTCGGCACAGCCGCGCGAGCATATGTCTTCGCGTGTCTGGAGTCCTGCGGTTGATGTGTTCGAGGATGGAAATGTAATCGTGGTTCGGGCGGACCTGCCTGGCGTCAGCCAGGAAGACATTGATATTGAGCTAATCGGAGATACACTTACTATTCGAGGTGAGCGACGCTTCGATGATGAATCGCGCCGCGATGGTTATATTCGTATTGAGCGTCAGTACGGGCGATTCCAGCGCAGCTTCACGATCGGAATACCGATTGAACCAGACCAGGTGAAAGCCAGCTACCGCAACGGCATGCTCGAGTTGACCGTGCCTAAGGCAGAGGTCTCACGGCCCAAAAAGGTAGTTGTATCTGGAGAATAAGCCCGCCTCGCCTCCCTCTCCCCGCTTTCGTGGGAGAGGGTCGGGGTGAGGGGCAGTCTCGGATTGGCTGGAATGATTTTTCGCCCACCACGCCTCCAGTGAGCTGGCATGTCCATCATGCCAAAGTAAGATAAGCGCCTGTGCTATGGAGTGATGAATTGTGACCGCGAAAGACTACTATAAAGTTCTGGGCGTTGCGAAGTCCGCGTCTGAAGAAGATATCAAGCGGGCACATCGCAAGCTGGCGCGCAAACATCATCCCGATCTGAACCCAGGCGATAAACGTGCCGAGGATCAGTTTAAAGAGATCCAGGAGGCCTACGATGTGCTTTCCGACGCGGATAAGCGGCGGAAGTACGACCAATATGGCGATATGTGGCAGCAGATGCCAGCAGAGCCGCCACCTGGCACGGGCTTTGATCCTTTTGCTGGTGGTGCACCACAAAGTGGCGGCTCTGTAAATTTTGAAGACATCTTTAGTGGCCTCTTTGGCGGAGCGAAACGCGGTTCGCCTTTCGCACATCAGGAGCCCGCAGAAGATGTCGAAGCCAGAATCGATATCAGTTTCGAAGATGCCTACAGGGGTGGGCCGCACAAAGTTACGATCACGGTAGAAGACCTGTGCAGCGAGTGTGGTGGCGCAGGACAAAAGCGCAATGCTCGCGGGCAGTTTGATCTTAATGGCGCGTTGTGCCCGCGTTGTCGCGGCAGAGGACGCGTGCCTTCGCCGCGGAACCTCCAGATCAACGTGCCAGCAGGAGCCTACGATCAGCTCGTTATGGTGCAATCGGGCCAGGGTCCTACCGACGCCCGAGGACGCCGATCCGACCTTAGAATCAGGCTGCATGTCTTGCCAAATGCGAGATTTGAACGTGATGGGCAGAATATACTTTTCGAAGTCCAGGTGCCATACACTGTAGCCGCGCTTGGAGGCGAAGTTCCTGTTGAGATGCCGAGCGGCCTCCGCCGCCAGGTTATTGTGCCGCCAGGTATTCAAACGGGCCAGAAGCTCCGCCTGAGCGGACAGGGGATGCCAGCGATCCAGGATAGACCCAATGGCGACGCGTTTGCCCGGGTTAAGATTACGGTACCAAAAGATTTGACCGAGGCCGAAAAGAAACTGCTGGAACAGCTTGCACGGCTGCGTCACGATCCTATTCAATCTGGATCCGCGCGTTAAGGAGTTCAGATGGCTGCTCACGATAAATCCGAGCCTGTCTACATGATAGGTGTGGTAGTCAACCTGACGCAGATGCATGCGCAGACGATTCGTTTGTACGAGCGTCTTGGTCTGGTTACGCCACAGCGAAAGAGCAAGAATCGTCTCTATTCCGAATCGGACGTAGATCGGCTCCGTCAGATTCGCCGGTTCACGCAGGACATGGGCGTCAATCTTGCGGGCGTTGAGGTCATCCTGGAACTACTGGGCCGACTGGAGCATGTCCAGTCTGAGCGAGATGCATTGCTCGAGCGCAATATTGAGATTGAAACCAGAGTTCGCGAGTACCTGACTAAAACCGGCGGCAAATTCCCGTGACTGGACCAGTTAGAGCCCC
>CAIXIX010000111.1 GCA_903919615.1 uncultured Chthonomonas sp. | reverse complement strand
TATCGGTGCGGCCTCTATCCTCCCCGGATGGCAGCGCGCAGCTCGACGGCCTGCTTGATTTTGCCAGCGTTCAGCTGTTTCTGGATCGCGCTCAGGCGGTTAGGCCCGATTTTCAGGTGACACCGCGCAATGCCGCGACTGTCGCCGCTGTCTGTGAAAGGCTCGATGGCATACCGCTGGCACTGGAACTGGCCGCGGCTTGGTCCTCTGCGTTAACACCTTCTCAGATTCTTGAACGCCTTTCTCAACGGTTCGCACTCCTCGTCAGCCGACACCGGGACACGCCGGATCGGCACAGAACCCTTCAGGCAGCCATCGAGGGCAGTTTTCGTCTTTTAAGCAAGGCTCAGCAGCAGCTCTTCTTGCGCCTGTCAGTTTTCCGTGGTGGGTGGTCGCTTGAATCTGCTGAGGCAGTCGTTGAGTTAGATAGTGTCGAAGGAGCGGAATCTACCGAGCTGCCGCAGATGTTGGCGCAGCTTCAGGAGAGGTCGCTAATTCACACGGAAGAGCGCGGCGCTGAATTGCGCTTCCGAATGCTCGAAACGCTTCGTGAGTTTGCTGTCGAGCAGTCGGCCTCGCGAGAGAGATCAGAAATGGCAAAACGCCATTGCGCCTACTTCCGGAAGTTGGCACGCGAATCCTCGTTCAAACTCATTGGCGTAGATCAATCGATTTGGTACGAACGGCTGGAGCACGATCATGATAACCTGCGATCGGCCCTTGCCTGGGCAATCGAGCACGATATCAACGAGGCGTTGCTGCTTGCAGCCGATCTATGGATCTTTTGGGAGCATCGGTGCTTTGCCGCTGAAGGTACACGGTGGCTTCAAAATATACTGAACCATCCAGATGCAGCCCGGCCGACCGAGCCGCGAGCTCGTGCGCTGTATGCGCTGAGCCAGGTGATGCGAGCGCGGGGTGAATTCGGACGCGCGATCGAATTGATTGAGGAAAATCTACAGATAGCTTACGCACTGAATAATCGGCATGCGATTGCTGCGACATTAAATGGGCTGGCGGGGCTTACCAAGTCGAATGGAGATATTGAACGAGCTGCAGGGCTTTACACAGAGAGCCTCGCGGTATACATGGAGTTGGGCGACCGCAAAGGAATGGCAGCCGTTTTTAACAACCAGGGCCTTATCGCAGAACATACGGGGCACTTTGAAGAGGCGAGTGAGCATTACAGAGCAGCGCTAGCGATGAACAGAGAGATTGGAAATCGTCTGTGGGAGGCGCAGAACCTTTCGAATATTGGCATTACGGAGCTGAATCGCAAGCGTTTTGCGCAGGCCCGAGCAGCATACGAAGAGAGCCTTTCTATTCATCGTGAGATTAGCAATCGTCATGGCATCTGCGATGTCGTGATATATATCGGTGAGCTCGCGCTGCGCGAACAGAATCAGCAGGAGAGCAGAGAAAGGATGCTCGAAAGCCTGCAACTGGCCCGCGACCTAAAGGATCCTGCGAGGCAGGCATCGGCTCTAGGCCTTGGCGCTGACATTTTGCTTACCGAAAGCGATCTGCCTGGTGCCGCTGCGCGTATGGAGGAGTGTCTATGGTTACTGCGCGAGGATGGTGACCGGTTCAGCGTCTCTCATGTGCTTCATAATGTCGCTAGCCTGGCTTTCGCGACCAATGATGTTTACGCGGCTGCGCGGTTTTGGGGAGCAGCCGACCGCCTGTACGCCATTGACAGACGCTGGCGCCCGGACGATCACATTGGCGATCTGCATCGACGCTCTGCACAAGATCGCGGCGATGCAAAGTTTGAAGAAGCGTGGATTGATGGAGAAAAACTGACACAAGCAGCTGCGGTAGAACAGGCATTGCGGTTTACGAAAAGACACGCAATCAGGTGATAGGTAATGAGTGTTTGGTTTTTGGACGGATATTACGCATTCCTTGAGTGACGACATTTATCAGCGAGGAGTTTACCCTCCCGTTACAAACCTTTAAACCTCGCTCGCATCCGTAGTTATGCCGTTTGCTTCGCATCGTCATATGCTCCGCACTCCCCCGCAAGAGCATATTTCTCTTCTAAAGCCCAAACCCAGTCACTCAAACCTGTTGTTTCTGTTAACTATTTAACAGAAACACTTGACAACCGTAGTTTATGATGTTAAAGTCTTAACATAGTGTTGGCAACTGGGCCTTTACTCTGTGCTTATTCAGCCCAGAATACTCTTGGCCATTGGCACAGCAAATACCGCCCGACAATAACCCGAATTCCAAAGGATCGACCGTCCCATGCTTCAAGGCTCACGGCTAAGCTACCGACAACAGCAGATCATCGCCGTACTGGACAGGCTCGGCAATGCAACCGCAGCCGAGATCATTGCTGAACTGCCGGACGACATGAGCAACTCAGCGGTTCGAACGCACCTGCGCTTGCTGGAAAAGAAGGGCCTCGTCACCTATCGCGAAGAGGGACCTCGTTTCGTGTTCCTACCGACCCTACCTAAGAACTTCGCAGCGATCTCTGCGCTGCAGCAGGTTGTGCAGACTTTTTTCGGGGGCAGTATCGAGCAGACCGTAACGGCCTTGATATCTGAATCGGATTTACAGCTTTCGGATGACGAGATTTCGCGACTGATGGATTCTATAGAGCAAGCCCGAAACCGTGACGGCGGTGAAGGAGAGTGAACATGGGAGGGGCGTTACTCAATGTGAGTCGCATCTTGCTAGAAAGCTCGCTTTTTGGTTTGCTGGTGCTGATGGCCGCGCTGACGCTCCAAGCGGCAGCGCACCACTACGGACGATCCGCAGCGGATCGCTGCCTGCTGTGGCAATGGGCAATCGCTATGCTCGCGGTCTCGCCTCTGATTTCCTGGCTTTCACCAGGGATGCAGGTGCATGCAATACCTACTGCCTTTTCCAAAGTCTTTGTCGATCCGACACCAACGTCGCGTACAGCCTATTACCCCCAATCCCCTGAAGCCCTACGGAATTACCCTTCATATGCCAACCACTCGATCGTGGAGATGAAAAATCTGGCAGCTGTACCACCAGCGTCTTTGACGCAGAGATCGATCGGCGCGGAGCCGCCTCATATCGTTTCGTGGCCGCACCTAAACCGCGATGTGCTGGAACGTATCGCGCAGCTTTGGCTTGTCGTTGCCCTTGTGCTACTGGTGGATGTCGCGTGGGGGCAGCTGAGGCTCAACGCGCTAGCCAGACGATGCAAAGTCGTGCAGTCTGGCCCCGTATTTGAAGCCGTTCGATCTGCTGCAACGAGTCTCGGCCTGCGTCAACCGCCAAGGCTCTTGATGCTTCCACGCACGGTGCCGATGGCATGGGGATGGCGTAGGCCCACAGTGCTGCTGCCCGATGGCGCAGTCGATTGGAGCGCGGTTACGGTATCCGTCGTGCTTCTGCATGAGCTGTCTCATATTATTCGAAGAGACTGGATAGCGCAGCGACTGGCGCGGATTGTGTGCTGTGTGTTCTGGTTTCATCCACTCGCCTGGACCGGGTTACGCCAAGTGAGGCGAGAGTCCGAACTGGCATGCGATGACTGTGTGATCAACGCCGGGGTAAGTGCTCCGGACTATGCAGAACGGTTGCTGGAGAT
This sequence comes from uncultured Chthonomonas sp., assembly GCA_903919615.1. Classification (GTDB taxonomy): domain Bacteria; phylum Armatimonadota; class Chthonomonadetes; order Chthonomonadales; family Chthonomonadaceae; genus CAIXIX01. The sequence continues at coordinate 19,692 of CAIXIX010000111.1, read as the reverse complement.
AGTACAGATCATGAAATTCAATTACTCAGTCTCACGACGTTGCCCGACGGTTGCCATTGCAAAATCAAAGCAAATTCAGGACCGATTAGGAGCGATCCTCGACCCGGCTCGAAGTCGTTCCGGATTACAGCGCCAAAACATACTTGCCGTTGGAGTGATCACGCTAATGCTTGCTCCGCTGGCCGTGGTGCATGTTTTCGCGCAGCAACCGGTGCAACTATCAACGAATACCAGTTCTGCAAAAAGCACTAGTTCGAAGCCGAAGCCGATAGCTGCGAACGCCGCGAGCAAGCAGATACCGCACAAAATCAGCGAAGCGGACGCTAGAGCAATTCGTGCGCGGCTTAATGAGCAATCTAAGCAGATTGCCGTTATGCAGGCGGATCATAAGCGGGAAACAGAGGTCCTGAGGAAACAGATTGATACACTGAAACGGCAGAATGAGGAAGTAAGTAAAATCGTCCGCATTCAACGCGACAGTGGTGTTAGGTTCGTGGATGCCCTGCAGCAGCTCGAACTCGAGCGCAACGCTCTCGAAGACGCGGCTCGTAAAAGCGCTAACTCGATCGGGTCGGGAGATGTGACCGACCGATCGGGTAAACCCGCAACCAACGACCACCAGCAGTTCGATACAAACATTCAAGCTAATAAGCTTGCGGCCGCGCAAGCCGAACTAAACGCCCGACGCGCCGAGGTGGCAGCCCTTACGGCAGGTCTGAAACGTAAAGAGACGCTGATGCGTGCGGGCCAGCTCGATGCTGCGTCAGTCGACAATGCAATGGTAGATCTCAATAAGAGCGAAGCCGAGTTACAGCGAAGAGAGGCGGAGCTCGCCGTATCTAAAGCTGAAAGGCAGATTCACCTTGACGCAGAACTGAACAAGCGAAAGGCAGAGATCGATGCACTCTCCTCACGTCTCGCGCAACAGCGCGACCTGACCAAGGCCGGAGCGGGAACGCAGGTTGAGATTAATGCAGCCATCGCACAGCTCGAGCGTGCTCTCGCTGAGTTAAAGATGCGACAGGCCGAACTCGCGAAGAAGCCATAGCCGTTAGGCGGCCCTCCATCGGGAGGGCCAACTGACGCACACTCAGTCCGCACGTCACGGTCGTACAAAGCAGCGCCTTCGCTACACGTCATATCGACCGAGCGCAGACTCTTAACAACCAGCACGCCAAAAACTCGCGACGGACAAATCCCCCAAATGCCAATTCTGTCCACTCCACATTCGCCATCCATGAGGCAAGATATGCCCCGGGGCCATGCCAACTTTCAACTGAGCGTTACCTCTATCTCACCATACTCACCGAGTACGGCGGCAGCACCGTACTTTCGAAGCTGCGCGGGACGATCTCGTTTATTTCACCCTGAGTATCACCATACCCGCCGTACCGAATTATAGAAGTTGCCGTAGGGCTATCACCGGCCAGGGTAAGCCGTTTACTTGCTCCGGGAGCTTTGAAGTCCACTGCCTTGCTGGTGGAGTTCACTACAAAATAGCTCTTGCCACCTGCTGTTTGCGAGCACAGGTAGTGAACGCCGTTAGGTACTACCACTTTCGCGGTAATAAGTGATGCGCCCCTGGCGAAGGCAACAAACATCTTTACCGCTTCAGCTGGCGGAGACGTGAAAGACTTATTATCGTCTGTAAGGTAGACCGTCTGCTCGCCCCAGCGACTGAACGGCATTTTGGCTGCCTTACTGACGTAGGACGCGTGAAAGAACTGATGCCAGGTGGTCCCTACAACGCGTGGATGTGAGTAGATCGCCATCATCTCTTTAACGGTACCGACAGCGGATGCCATGGAGGTTATAAGCTCATTTTTGTCTTCCAGGCCGTCACTCTGCGTTCCCCATTCGCTCACATAGAATTTGGATCGGTTGAAACCATTGGCGTCCAGCATCGCCGATAGATAATCTAGCGAACGGTAGCTGTTGCGGACGTTCCAGTCTTCCAACAGGTTGCCAGTGATCTCATCCGACTTGTCGAAGAGATAAGGATAGAGGTGAGGAGCAAAGCAATCGATTGCGCTGGAGAGGCCTGCATCACGAAGTCCCGTGAGCACATCCCGGCTCCATACGATGCCATGCTCCCGATCTGCGTTTTTGGAGTAAGCTCCCAGTTCCGCAAGCCCAACTATTACCTTAGCTCCTGGCAGTTTTTTGCGTAACATCTTGATATGCTCGGCAGCGCACTCTGCGTACTCCTTGCCCTGCATATCCCACCGTTCGTTATCCATCTCCCAGTAGGCGACTGTGTCTGTGTAGCCATTCTTAATTACATAATCCACCAGGGTGGAATTGTTCTCGACAATGAGTTTGAGATTTTCGCGGCTGAACATGCCATCGCCAAGCGGACTACCGGCCTTCATCTTCTCTTCGGATGCTTTTTTTACGTAAACGAAATCTTTGCCATCAAACATTGCGTGGGTGTTGAAAAGCAGGATAAGCTTGAGGCCCATCCGCTTGTAAGCCGCGAGCATCGTCTGGTAGCTCACCGTCTTCTCCGGCTCTTTGTAGGAATTTGGATAGTACCAGCGCTCGATTGCGCCATATCCGCCGCCCTTCTTGCCAAGAACCGCTATCCAATCCTTTGCCTCATAGGGCCAGAAGTAAAACGTAATCTCATTGCCGTATGGAAATCGAGTAATTCCACCAAACAATTTCAGGAACGGACCATAGATTGGCAGGTCCAGAACGGGGGCGCCTCCTCCTCCAACAGCTGAACTGCCGGCTACCGAGAAGGCATCTGGCCCAAACTGCTTAGGTGTCCGAAGAGTGATCTGATCTGGGATGATGTTGCTATCCGGAGGACGCCTTTTGTAATCGATCTCATCAGCATCCGTCGCAGTAGATGCTGCTGCCGCGATCGAAGAATTATCTAATGCTAATGCTCCTCGACCCTCATTGTTATTCATACATTGAGCTAGCAGATAGGCTCGTTTCCAAAAGCTGGCCGTGAGCCCCAAAGGGAATCGTTGATGAAAAGGGCTTCCAGCTACTGTGGCGATGACCTCGCTGTCCGTCACCGAGAGCGTAATATCAGCACTGGCCGATTCTGTGGGGATTTCTACAAGGGAAGATTGATACGTTACCAGATTGCCCCACTCATCGCCTCTGGATGCAGCCGTGTCGCCATTTTTCTCTTTATGGGCTAGCGAAGCAAATATATGTCGGGTTCGCGCATTGAACTCCAGATAGAGTCCAATGATGTTATCTGCTGACTGATAGGTATCGACCTTGTTGTTCGAGGTTAACCCAATAAAGGCAACGACATCGTTTTTACCGCCAGCCGCCTCTTTGCCAGCGACAAAGTTAATGTGAGTCTTAAGCGTCGCGCCAGATTGGGTCCAGAAAGTTATCGGGGCGGGCGCAATGGCCGCCACTCTGTCCCACGCAGCATCCTGAGGCGTTAATTTGAGCGTTCCACCGTCCACCATCACACGATTAGTCGTTACAGGTTTCCAAATCACTGGTCTTGGGCCATCAGAGGCGAAACAGACATTTAATGCGAGTACTACAAACGCAAATACTAATACAAGGAATTTCATATAACGCCAACCCTCCACCGCAATCGTATATATTCTCATTCATTCTACGACTATAACGGGGACGTGGTAGCGGCAATACACGCACAACAGGCTTTGGGTTTTTGGTTTTGGGTGTTAAATTCTAGGACGGATATGGCGCCTAACAGTAGGCGCAATGTCCGTCCTAATACCCAAAACCTGTAACCAGGCACCCTCTCGTTACGGCAGCGTTATCCGAATCGTGCTGGAGAAGGTGCCACCTGTGTACGTGGCATTCACTGTGAGCGATGTGTGTGCTCCGCTCGCGCCAGCCGATCGCGGGAAGATGATGTAGGCGGTGGTAGAACTGCCGACACCGAGAGTTCCCAGTGAGATAGGCATATAGGTTATGGGCACTGCTGAGCCGATAACTGCACGCGTAATCTGCACATTGGCTGCGGGAGCATTGCCACCGTTTGTGATTGTGACAGCGCAGTAGATCCGGCCGAGATAATCTGCAAATGTCGTTACAGAAGCGCGAAGTGCGGGCGCACCTATGAGCAAAACTGCAGGGTTGGATATCGTTCCCGGGCTAGGGTTCTGGAGGTAGACATTGGCGGTGCCTACCGAGGATATGAGAGATGCCGGCACGGCCGCCGTCACCTGAGTTGGCGAAACATAGGTTGTTACCAGAATTGTACGATTGGCGACCACGAATGCGCCCGATGCGAAGTTCGTGCCATTGACCGTCAGTGTGAATGCCGGTCCGCCAGAAGCGACCGTTGCAGGTGAAATCGACGTGATGACCGGTGTGCGTCGCAGCACACTAACTGTGTTAGTCGCAGAATTGTTGGTCGGGTTTGTGTCCGCCTCATCACAGGTAACATTAGCTGCGCTTGTGATTGTGCCGTCGCCGTTGCCCGATGTCGCAACGGTGAAAGTGGCCGTTACCGTCGCACCGGGCGCCAGCGTGCCAACATTGAAGGCGACTGTGTGACCAGAGACACTAATGGATCCTTCCGAGGCAGTGCCTGGCGACACAGTGAAGCTGAACGGTGCGTCTGGATCAACGGAACTCGTGATGTTTGCTGTGGCTACGGTTCCAGTCGCGACTGCGGGGCCGTGATTGGTAACGGCAAGCGTAAACGTTTCCGTCCCTCCAGACACGATGTTGGGCGGCGATACCTTCTGTGTTAGCGCGATATCGGTAGTGATCGCTGCGATCTTTGTAACTGTAGTTGCCGTGTATCCCGCAAACGTTTGCTGATATGCATTAGCGGTGATAGGCGCGAATGGGTCGATTTTTTCCTGCCAGATTAGCGAGCCGACCAGGAAGATATCACCGAGGCTGTTAACAGTGACGTAGCCCAGATCACAGAAATTTCTGTAGTCCGGCCAGCCAAATAGCGTTGAAAATACCAGCGATGATCCGTCTGGAGAGAACTTAGTAACGAAGTGTGCGTAACCACCATTTATGAAATGAATATGGTCCGCGGTCTGCGGGAAGTCAAGAGACCACGATCTTCCAGCCACGTAAATGTATCCGGAGCTATCAACGCATACAGAGTAGGCTAGTTCGTCACCGGTTCCCCCAAGATAGGTGGAGAAGACGAGTGATGCAGGTCCAGCAGCAGTCGTGTCAATACGCGTTACAAACGCATCAAATAAGCCGGCATATGGGGCATTTAATGCTGGCTGGTATGCGTTCTTCACTGGGAAATCAAACGAGTCGGTTATGCCTACAATCGTAGCGATACCTGGTTCGCTCACAGCAAGGTCGAATGCCTGATCGTTTCCGCTTCCACCAATATAGGTTGAGTAGAGCAGCCTGGATCCGGTCGGATCAAGCTTCACAAGAAAGCCGTCACCCCAATTCGATGAGCCATAACCGCCAAAAGCCGGCTGGAACGCGTTTACGATGGGTAGGTTGGCGATGATGTCCTGTCCAGCAATGTACATGTTTCGGGCGGAATCGATTCGGACCCTCCGTGCATATTGGCCGGGAAAAGGGGATCCTGGGTTGCCAACATAACTTGCATATACAAGTGATGGCGCACCGGACGCCAACGTATTGAACTTCAGAAGGAACGCTTCCTGAATCGTACCCACGCCGAAGCATGTCGACTTAAAGCATCCTGGCGTCGTGATGATATCTCTCGAACTCGTATTGCCAACAATATAGGCAGTCTGGTCACTGTCTACAGCAATTCCCGTTGCATCATCCTCGTTCGTGCCCCCGTAGAGCGTCGAGTAAAGAATAATACTGCCATCTGGTGTGAGTTTGGTCAGAAAGCAATCGACTATATTCCGGACCGCGGGGTCATAGTTGATCGTAGATTGATAGCCGTTTAGGAAAGGAAAGTTGTTGGAACTTGTGCTGCCGGTGATGTAGATGTTGTTCGAACTGTCAACCGTAACGTCCGATGCCCAGCCATCTGATGGATAACCGAACCTGTCCGTGGATCCGCCTACGTACGTGCAGAAGACGAGTGATGCATTCCCGTAAGCAGATAAGTTCATTTTGGCGAGATACGAAACAGTCCGCGCGCCATTCATCGCAGCATCCATCGCAAACTTTACCGGCATACCGGGTTCGTTGGTCTGGCCGGCTATGATAAGATTCCCGCTGTGGTCCAGTACTATGCCGCCAGGCGTATCCACGCCAGATGTTCCCAGGTACGAGCAGTAGGCCAGGGTCGGATCGATTACTAATGTCCTATTGTGGTCATAAGTGCCAACTTTGAATGCTACTTGGTGTGCAGAGCTCACAGCGTAGCTGCACGCGATGTGCTTACGCTGACCATTGACCATCTGGTAAGCAATGGGCTTTTCCCAGCGAATCTCCTCGCCCGCCGAGTTGAGAAGCAGCGCACCCGTCCGATCGATTTTCAATGTGTGCGCCACATCAAATCCGAGTTTAATTGCATTTGGGTCTGCCAATGGCTTCACATTGAAGTCATATTCCAGGCGAGAGTCGCTGCCGTAATAAATCAGATCGATACCTTTGTAGATATCTGAAGTCTCCACGCGCTGATATGCAGGAACGCCAATTCTCCACTTGCTCTTGTCTGAACCGATAAGGTAGTTGAACCTTCCCGAGACACTGCCGACCGAATGCATCTGCGCATTTTCCGCACCAATGACTTGCATGTCAAGTGCAGTCCGCTTTGGTGCGACAGCGTGTCTCGAACTCTCCTTTAACGTCTTTATACCGTCGTGAGGGATGAATTTCACTGCCTTCGACGTGAACTGCAGATTATATCCGCTCGTTCGCGCAACAAAGCTATTCTTCGTTTCGCCGGGTTCAAAGTTGAGTGGAAATCCATTTGATTTAGCGCGTTGATACGCTTGTTGAGCTGGAGTAACGACTGAACTCTTTGAAACTTGGCTGGACTGGCCGTCCGCCAGTCCCATTGTTGGGAGGGCGAAGGATAGCATGCCCACGATTGCAGGTAAGTGTTGGATTGATTTCACGTATTTCATCCTGTACAGGCAGAGAGTTGCCCACGAGAGCATGAGAATTAGAGTTTGATCACGGTAGAACGACCGGGATAGCCGAGCAAAAGGAACCGGCCTCATGAGCTCCTGAGATTCGCAAGGAGGTTAGCGAACCTGAAGCACCGGACGATCGAGGGAACATAAGATAGGCGCTTACAGCGCAGCCCGCCGGAATAACATCCATCTGAATAGGCGTGTTGGTGGTTGGGCTTGCAAGACCGAGCATTGCGTGCAAAATCTGAACGCTTACTGCAGGTGCGTCGCCTCGATTAATCAGCGAAACCGTAACGTAGAGGTTCCCGTGCATGTCGGTCAGAAGCGAGGCCTCGGCTTCCAACATTACGGCGCTGCACTATTCTTCTTCGTTCGGATTGCCGAATTGCGGTCACGGCATAAAACGAACAGAATTGCCGAACCCACAAATGCAATTAATAGTAGGCGATTGCCTGGCTCTGGAGTGTGTGCAGGAGGAACGTAGGGGATCACGTCGACCTCAAAGTTCTGCGTGGAATGGTACGACGAACTGTAGATTAGCGTGTCCGCATAGTCGATTTCATAGGAGCCGGAATAACTGCCGAACCCCGCCGTCGGGCTGATTGCAACCGTGAACAGCGTTCCTGTCCATGTTGGATCTACGCCCGTCGTCGGCGTAAGTGTTAAGGGAGTTGATGCGAAGTCGTCTGTAATGGTCAGTCCCGGCGCGGCCGTTAGCAGCGTGATGTTGCTGCTGTTAAGTGAGATCGGATCGCCGATGTTGGTGTTTGTGAGAGTAGCCGTGAAGGACACCGTGTCGCCGGGCGAGCCTGATACCAGGCTCTCTGAAAACGTGAAATCCAGGCTTTGTGCTTTCGCCTTAACAGATAACAGTGTACATGCCAGCAGCGCTGACGCTAATAGTATTGTAGTTTTGCGCATTGAGTGCCCTCCTTTGCGCCCTGTTGCTGTCGGGAGTCGGATCTCTGGTAACCATGTTTCGCATTGAGATCGCTTCTCACGACAGAAACGATCGCACGAAACATCTGGCAGATAGGTTACGGCACAGACATCCATTGCAAACTTTCCGGGGTTTGCACTGGCAAAACTCCCAACAGCACTCAGGACTGCGGTTGTCGAGGGCATTTTACAAACAGATCGTAACAGCAGCGTAACAGACGTAGTAACATTGAAAAAAAGCAAATAAATCATAGGTCTATGCGCTTTGTGCCAAAAATTAAACCGGCGAGCCACCGTGGCTCGCCGGTATAAAGGTGCCTTATAGCTCTCGCTTTAGTTATAAGGCCACGTAATCGGATTGCTGGAGATACGCACTTTTGTCACTTGATTGGCGCGAGGGTCTCCTGGATTAGAATTACCGGTCCCATGAGACCGCTTGGCAGGAGCTTGTCAGTCTTCTTCCATAGCCTCCATGTCGAGAAGGTTTCGCGTCCGGTAGGGCTTTTTCTTCCGTTGGCTACCCAGACAGGAATGGTCTTCAGCGTGCCATTCTCATTTCTGTCACTATCCTCAGCCAGGCTTTCATCTCCTATCATCCTGTTTGGCAGAAGGTTTACAACGCGTATCTCGAGCGTGTTCGTACCAGATTGAACCGAATGGGTAACATCAACTCGGTAAGGATGCTTCCAAAGCGTTCCCAGTAATGTGCCGTTAAGTGTCACCTGAGCCATAACCTGAACATTACCGAGATCGAGGAGGACGCGACCACTATGCGAATTGACGCCTGCTGGAGCGGAGAACTGCTTGCGATACGTGGCAATTCCCGAATAGAACCGTATGGCGTTATTCTCATTTTCGCTCCAGGAGCTTAGCTTATTGAATACAGAACTGCCCGAGAAACCTGGCCCACTAAACGTGACATTCCATGGTCCCACGATCGGTATTGCATGGACAGCCGCAAGTGTTCCCGTAACGCCACGTTTACCACTCGACAACCGCGTAGAGATAGCCCCACCGGTTGTGGTAACTGCTTTGAGCCCCATGACGCCAGTCTCTAGCTGCAGCGCAGGAGCAGGTTCGGCGGGCGCCTCGAGAACGATCAATTCCGGGTCCGTTGCCGAAACCGTGGCGATTCGGCCGCCGGATCGGTATTTCACCACGAGGGTCTTCACGATATTTAATGCCGGGTCGCCTTCCGAAGCAAGGTCAGCAACTCGGAAAGTCGTGCCGTCGAGAGATACTTTACGCCGTACCTGATCAGTAACATCCTTGGCTCTATTTGGAATGTCTGCTGGTCCCCACGTCGCGGATAGAATTTCTGGTGGCCCGATAGGACGATTTGACGGCCAGATCGTCTTACCATTCAGAGCGATTTGCGTCGCGTGTGGGTAGGCAACAGATCCGTGGCTTCTGAACACGACAAATACGGATCCGCTCTGCTCCAGCCGAATTGGCAGGTAGGTCAGGTCACCACGCTGCGTCCATACAGGGGCCGAACGAATTGTGCCGGTTTCCGGATCCCAGAACTCCGGCGCTAGCCCCTTTACTCGGAAGCTGCACGTGGATTCGGTCGCCATACTGGAGCTGTTGGCAACGAAGTAGATCTCCGCATCGTCGCAGCTTCTGTGTATCCAGTTTGCCTGGGGCCCACCAGAGCAGTCCGGTAAAATGCCTTCATGTTTAAGCGCTTCTTCTGGGGTGATGCCGGCAAACACCTTGCCTTTTCCATATGTCCGGGCTTTCACACGAACGCCATCACAGTTACCCCAGATGCGATCGGCGAGTTCCTGGACCTCGGCGTCGCATCGTGGATATCCCTGCAACCCGGGAGCGCGTTCGGGCCGCTGGCCAAGCACTTTTGCTCCACATTCAATTAATGAGGCGATTTTGCGGAGAAGACTTGGGGTCATCGTCTTCACGTCGGGCAGTACAAGCACCTTGTAGTTCATCCCATCCGGGAGAAAAATCTTGCCGTTCTTTACTGACATCCGATTGAGAACGACATCCGCCGTGCAGTTATCAAAATCATAACCCCTACGAGTGTGACCGGCGTATCCCTGCGGCGCCATTTCCGGCTGAAGGTAGCAGATGTCCGCGCAGAACCTTCCCTGTCGAAGCAGATACTGGCATCTTGCGACGTACTCGTTCCATGGCTTCGACCAGTCCCACCACGTATTCGTCCTCTCCCAATGCACGCCCCACGGTCCCATGGTCATGCCTGGATTCACAGTGGTCCACGGCTGCATGGCATACCTGTGAAACACAAACCGATTTATTCCATCACAAAATCCTCGGTCCCCGAGCGCCTTTACGGAGCCGGGATACTGCTGCCAGCGCTCATGATCATCTGCAGTAAATGTCTCTGCGCCAGTTATTGGATGTCCGTAGATATGTGAAGTGGAAGACATCTCTTTCAGCGTCTCCAGTGCGCTTCCGCCGATCCAGAACTCGCCCATCGGTTCGTCGGCCATACCGCCGTAGGTCATATCGTCGCAGCAGCCATTGTAAGCTTCAATTGAAAGGCGCAGGTGTCGGCTGTTCGCCAGTTGTCGCGTTCTGCCAGCATAGTTCTGCACGGTTAGGTCGGAGATTGTCTGCCGCAGATCCCACAGGAACCTCTCAGAAACTTGTGGGTTCCCAATAACTCTTCCTGTTACCACGGGCAGATAGGGAAGTGGATCGTAACCACGCCGGGAAATGAACTCGGCGCGCATCTCTGACGTCCAGTTCTGCATCCCGTTTTCCCAACTATCGATATGTGTGGATACAAACGCAGTGCCGAGGCCATTCGGATTGTCATCCGCAAGTCTGGCGATCATTCCCGCAAAGTTGGCTTCTGCGCCCGCCTTGCTCAGCTTATCGCACTCAAGCCCGGTGCCACTTTGGGGGGCAGGAGCATTCACGGCTCCTGTACACGTGTGGCCCATTCGAATGATTGTCCATTTGCCGCCAGGCGATGCCCATCGAAGCTGGCCAGAAGGTTGGAGTGAACGCGTTAGGTCTATGACGCGATTAATTGGCGTGCATTGATCTGCAGGAACGGATTCCGTTTTGGCGTCTGGAGCGATGTAAGCCCTCGTGAAGAGCGCCTTATTCGTCATATCTGGAATTCTATACGACGTGCCAGTGGGTACAGCAAACGTGCGGATGTCCCGGTAATAGCCCGCAATCGTTTCGGGCTGCTTCAAGTCAAGATTCAGCGTCTCTCCAGCGGCGGTGTCGACCTCTGTTTCGGACCACACAAGCTTTTGCATCGCCTGTTCAGGTTTGATCCACGGCCCACCGCTTCCATTCCATCCCGCATCGTCGTTCATATTGATCTGTAAACCGAGGCGCTGTGCTTCAGACACAACAAACTTGAAAAGACTGCGCCATTGAGGGCTCATGAAGTCGACTGGACCACGCGGGATACCCTGGTCGACCTCCATGATCAAAACGCCGCCTATGCCGACCCGTTTCATCGCCTGAAGATCTGCGGTGATTCCTTCGCGTGTGATATTTCCATTCAGCCAGAACCAGTAGACCCACGGTCTGCAGGACGCCGGCGGATGCGCAAAACCATACTGCAAGGAGGATGGTGGTGAAGCCATCGCATGTTGCTGGATCATCACCAGCAGAATTGCGAGAGCCTGGAACGATCGACTTTTCAATGGGGGACCTTTCTATCGATCCTCAAAACGGATATCCGCGAGCGGTCAGCAAACCTGTGTCATTTCGATTTCCAGCAGGCTGGCGAGACATTCAATTTTCGTTGCGATGTGCCCAACGCCTACTGCGCAATGGTGTGCTGGCCCAAGTTCGCTCCACTGAGATACAAACTGGCGAGCGCCGCATGGAAACCGGTACCGACTAATCGTATTGCCAACTTCCATCAGTGGGCCGGAAACAGATTCGCCTTCGGCAACCAGAAGTTTAAGCTTGCCTGCAAGTGTCTCGACTACAGACAGGACGGTTACAGGACCATGTTTTACGCTCATCTCAACCGATAGACCATGCCGCACCCTTCCGTGATAAACCTGCATTGGCCTCACAAGGGCTCTCCCTTGCGCGATCGAGATGTTTCCTGGTCCATCATGACCCATGAGGACCACGTCGTTTGTAAAATCCATCGTGTAAAATTCTGCAAACGACCCACCTACCCCGAAAGCATCAAGAATCTTCATCGCTTGCACATTCTTGACCTCGTACTCACCTGCCACCTGCACCCCTCTTGCATTGAGGAGCGAGCCACCGAGTACAATTGAACTCATCACGTCTTCATTCTCGGGTGAACCTGCGCCGAAGTGGTAATAGGCCACGCTTCCAAGAGAGTGTGCATCCACGAGCCGATCGAGGGCAATCGAATTTCGAGCCGCGCGCGCTAACTCTTCCTCTTCACATTCAGCATCAACATCAAGCGCTTCACAAAAGTGCGATATGCGCGATTCAATCTCACGATGTGAAACCTGCTGCCGATAGCCGATCAGCTCATCTACCTCAACCATCTCGATGTGACCGCCAAACGTCGCGCATTGAAGCGTCAGATAGTTAAACTTATCGAGCATTCCACTGAAGTAATGGCCAACGAGACCAAGCCGGTTCTGGAACATCAAGCTCTCAACACGCGCCGCATCCACCCAGGAAGAGACTTCATTCCATGCTGGGTCATCCTCTTCTAGCGTTCCCGTTATCTGATGGAAGCGAATTCCAGCATGTCTAAAGACGCTCGCTACCTCAGGAACCGTACATGCGGGGCACCGTGCCAGCCACTCTCCTGTGGAGCAAGACCGGTCCCTAACCTGGTTGAATGCGACGTCTTCGATCGCTGTGGGGGGCTGCAAATCCAGGAGAATGACAGGTACCTTTGCATGCTGGAGTATGGGAAGTACGGTGGACGAGAGCGTGTATTTGGCTGCGTACATGAAGATGACATCGACATCTTCACGACGGAATCGTCTCGCGAATTCAAATGCGTCTTCGGGAGTATCTACAAGCCCGAGGTTGGTCACTTCGACGCGTTGCCCCAACATCAGTCGCGAATGGACTACCTGTAGGTAACCCTCCAATCGCGACTTAAGCCCTTCAAACTGGGGCCAGTAAGCATCAACGCCAATGCCAAACAGGCCTACTCTTGCTTTGTACATTCAAGGCATCCTTTCAGGGTGTGCCTTCACGAGAAAACCTTACCAACACCGTCTGAACAGACCGTGCGCCAATAGCAACGGGCATCGATGACTTTCGGTAAGGCGAACTGGTTGTTCCGCAAAGATCCGCGAGCGCGATCGAAGCGTGTAAGCCAGTCGGCACTGAAATATGAACTGCAACCGGTTTCGCAGACGGATTATATAAGCGAACTAACGTCGACCCGGCTACGTAGGCGATGCGGCCAACCACAACGTCGCCGCCAGTAATACGGAGCCACGGATCACTTGTTCGCGGCTTCGACTTGGAGAGTTGAGCAAGTTCGGCGCATTCCGACCGCCGGGTGTCCGAGTGGCGCGGATCGGGCATTGAGGCCATTGCCTCCAAACCAAAATGAGTTGCGGCAACGGCGTCAAATGGACCATCCGTGATCCTCACGCAGTAGGCGAACACCATCTCACCACCCTGCTTTGCCAGGTAGTTTGTGTTCCAGTAGTTGTTGAAGGCATATCCAAACAATCGGTTTTGAGGGTCACTGAGCGTCTTACGCCACTGACCTTTAAAGATATCTCCGATTGTAAACAGCGGCGCGTCCATGCCGCAAACAAGCGCAGTTCGGCTGCCATCGCTGGTTGCAATGAAGGATCCCGCCGAATACCACTCCCTGCACCCTCCCGGAGCCTGCTCTTTTTCCACGCTTAGAACTCCGTATGGCAGCTCTACAAATGCCTGACCACGGCGTTTCTGCCTAAATGGAAAGGCGAAGTACCCCGCTTCCGGTTCAAGCGTGGTTGGTTTGAACAGGTGGTTCTCAAGAACGATGTCGCCACTATTGCGGATCGTCACGTATGTCTTAAGATGCATGCTCTCCGAAAGAGAAGCCTCTACACAAAGCACTCCGAATAGAGGACCGTTTTCAGCCAGACTTACAGTTGCGTGCAGGGGACTAAGCCGCGCGACTTTGGGCGTTGAACCGCCCTGATCGATCAGCAAGCTGTCCCGGCCACCGGCAACGTACAGAAACTGATTGAGCCCATACCCGGATGCGGAATCGACTAGATTATCAGTTGCGGCACGCCGGCGAAGCTCGGTGATAGATCCCGTAACCGGGCTGAACCGGATCATATACTGTTTCGTGAACCATGTATACGTGTCTCCCCCCGGGTATAAAGTCGGCACAGCAGTTTGGCCGCTAGCGTACTTCTCGATGCGGTATATGCGTTGGGCAAACGCACCAACATCCTGTGCTCGAAACAGAATACTGCTGCCGATGCGCTGTACGGGCACAGCAGCGCCGTTAGCAACATCTCTGAGCTGAATTCTTTCCGCAGGAGCGCTAAATCTCGCGATTATGCTGCGGTCCCAAGACTGCGTGTTCGTAACAACGACATAGTCGTTTTGTTTTGGAACAGTCTCTGCCCGAGATCCCGCACGCAGTGAAAGTGCGGTTATCTTATCCGCATGATCGGCCGCGGATGTGGCAAATGCAGACTTGTATTGCCACTGCTTGCGGGTCTGTTCGCTCTCAGGCTCTGATATCGAACAGTACGCACCCCACGTGTGTTCGTCGTAGAACAGGATGTCGTCCCAGGCCCTTCGTATCTCCGTGGAGACCGCAATGGATTTGAACATTGGATCGTTTGTTAGTGATCCTGTCCGTTCGGCCTGCTCAATGTGAGTACGCGCATAGCGTGAAAGCGACGTCTCAAAGGCCGAAGAGGCAGCGCCATCTTCCCAGTAGACGCCAAAGTCACCGCGAACAACGGGAAGTTTTGCGCCAGCGGTACGCTCGACATAATGGAAGAAGTCGCTAACTTTTCCAATCGACAGATGCGGATAGAGATACTTCGCGTTCCACGCTTCTGCTATCGACGCATACTTGGTATCTATAGGCTGATTGTCGCTAAATGCGCCGTAAATGTAGGCTGCATCTGCCGGATATGTGGCATTGTCAAACTGTTTGAGCCATCCTGGAAGCCTGGTGCCTAGCTCCTCAAAACTGCTCGTTAGCCCTATTGCGCCTGCCTGGGCATACTGTTCTGTGAAAATTGCCAGTACGCGTGAACCGTCCAGACCTTGCCACCAAAAGGGTGACTGCTTGAAACTGGGATTTGCTCCACGGAAGATAGGAGCTCTTTGGGAGTTCACGGCTTCCGCGAAATAGCGAACCCCACTCTTCGAAAGAAGCATAGGCAGCGTGCCAACCGTACTTGGCACGTCGCTGATATTTGCCCAATCAGTGGTAAAGCCATTTTTTCGGGCCAGGGATTGGGCGCGACCAAAGCACTCGATTAGCTCTTCGCCAGAACAGAGGCCAGTGAGCATATTGAGGTATGAGCCGGGAATGCCGATCTGGCCAGACTTCGCCTTGCGGATAAGCGCAGGAAATTGGTCCGGGTGATCTCGTGCGAGAAGATACGCCTGAAATGAAACCTCGAGGTTCCATTTGAACAGCGGATCTGCTTCGGCTGCTCTAATTGCTGTGAGAGTGTTGTTGTTGTGCCGCTCGAAGACACGCTCTTGTAGATCGGTGTAACCTATATCTGTATGCGCGGACGGGCCGACAAATACGGTCCAGTGTCGCTCCGGCTGCCCGGTGAACTGTGTGTAAACGACAGAACTGCCGGTCTTGAATGACGCTTGTAGGGTTGATTTTGCTGTGAATGGCGTAACGGGTACCTCGACGGTACTCTGTCCGCTTTCAAGGTGAACACGTATCGGAGCGGAAGCGCCGACAGTTAACGTCCCGTCACCTTCCGTGCCTTCGTTCTCGATCCGAACACGCACGATCTGCTTTATGGCTCCTTCATCTCGGATAAATAGCATTGTCGAGGTCACATCCATGTGCCCAACGGCAGCAGTAGTTGGGATATCACTGCCGGTCTCCATTTGGACCGACCGATAAAGCAGCCAGCTTCCAGTTACGCCCGTAAGCGTGATCGTGTTGTTGCCAGTATTCAGAATTGTCGCTGGCAGAACAATAGCCAACCGGTAAGGCTTGCCCTTCTTCGGATCCTGCAGCGACGAATCATCTGTGCCAACTGGCAGTCGATAAAGGTAACGTCGCTTTCCATTAATGTCGATTTGGAGCTCAGGAGGCGAGGCGTAGTGCGTGTTGGCGAGGTTAACTGTCAGCCGATAAGAGCCAGTTGGACCTTCGGGCAGCTGAAAGCCAATTTGAAAAGGATGCTGTCGCGAGCCTGCCCAGGCATCAATGGGCCCAGGTTGAATGTACGGCCATGCATCCGCAGGTTTGCTGATACCGATCTTAAAGCTGACATCGTTTGGGAACCGTTGCGCGTATTCCGGATACCTACCGCTAATTGCGAGGTCTTCACCGGAGCCCTGACCAATCTGCCAGAGTGTGTCGGAACCATAGGCACGGCAAGATACTGTAGTCAGTACCAGTGCGATACACGCGTAGAGCAGTTTCATGTCGGGGCCTTGAAGATCAGAAATAGATTTCCATTTGCAGCCTCATCATGTTTCCTGTATCGTTTCGACGCATCCGCTGAACGGCGTATCATACGCAATCGAGTTCATGCTGAGCTCAAATGTGGTTCCCGATATGCTGGCTTACATGATCATTTCGCACGATACACGCGACTATGCTATCCTGTACTTAGGGGCTTACCTATATTATTCACGAATGGTAGTGGCGCGGCTTGCTGCGCCTGTCCATTACGAATTCCATGAGTAATTCGGGCCAGAGGCTCAATAGTTATCAGGGGCTGGACTATGATTAATGAGCAACAGATAAAACTAATTGCGAAGGACCTGGCACGCGCGACTCAGATCGTCTCTGCGAAGCATGGCGTGGTTGTCGATTTGACTGTGCCTTCAGAAGAGAAGGAGCGATGGCAGATCTCACTCTTGATTAGCGCACAATCGAGGGACGATCAGGATCTAAACGAACAGGCTCGCGCCTTTCTCGAGCATGCTTCCGAACACGATCTGCGTCCGGAAGATCTGGGACGCGAATTCTTGATGAATGGGGAGAAGTGGACCCTTTATGGTCTTAATGTTGCGACACCGCGGTACCCCATCGTCGCTACGAAGCTCTCTGATGGGCGAAACTACAAGCTCAGGGCGGCAGCGGTTAAGCTCGCTCTTGAGCGCACAGACACAGAAGCGCTGGGTGAACAAGCGCAGCAATAGCCTTCATTTAGCAAAACTGAAAATAGCCGGCATCCGGAGGCGATAGATCTCTCCTCTCCTACCGCGCGCTCCCAGTTCGCACATCGCTCGCATCCGACAGGCTCCTATGCCATATTGTGTGTTTGGTAACTATCTGTACGGAGAAAACAACGCCCATTCCTTTGTTGGTTGCGGCTATGCTGCCTTATGCCTTCTGCGAATTTTTGCGGCTATGCTGTCTCATGAATCAATTGGCCCGCAGGCTTACTTCCCCACACCCACCACCGTCTCCACTACCGGCGTCACAAGAGAAACCACCGGTTCTGCCCAGCAGCCCCAATCTGCCTGGGAGTTGTCGGCAGGGCCAGGGTCTGCGATCAGTCTCAGCTTCACCCGCTGTCCAGCAAAGCCGGAGAGGTCGGCGCGCACTGGCCGCCATGCGTGTTGCATTCCGGTTGTGTCAACGAGGCGATGGATAACTCCTTTGGCATCTAGCAGTTCAAGGATAAAACGCACACCGTCACTGAGGTTCCCGCCATCTTTGATTCCAACCGATGCGCTGAATTCACTGGGAGCATCGGGGATCAGGATGGTCCGAAAATCTGCCCAGGTATAGCCGGTTGGGCCGTTAGAGTAGGGCGGATGCATGAATATCCCAGCCCGCGTGCTGTCTCCAATGTTCAGGCCTTCAGATGTGTAGCAAACCGCGCCAGAGCCCCCACTCTCATTCGTTTCATTTCCACCACGGCGCCGAATTCCCCATGTGAACGGGATCTTTTTAAGATCGGAAGTTACCGGGTTTCGGTTCACCCTCGTAAGCGAAAGGCTGAGCGTTGGCGAGCGTGGAAGACCGGTCATGACCACTTTAACCTGCCCGTTCGCTCCCGATGGCGCGGCAGAGTAAAGTGCGAAACCGACCTCTGCAGGTGGATTGTGCGGATCAATCGGGATACCCTGCTGAGGAAGCACTGTCCAGCCAGGGGGCGAATCAATATGAAAGCTGAGCACGCCACCAGATAGCGGAAGGTACTTCAAATGCCACGTTGTGGCGAGAGCGATATACACATGATCCGGCTCTGATACGGTACGCCACCGCAATTCAATCGGTGCACAAATACGAATACCGATCTCCCGCGTGGAGTGGCCTAAGCGACAGGTCGCATTGAGCGTGCTGCCAATTTCAGCATCATTGGGAATATTCAGTTTGCCAGCGAAAATGCGCGCTGGGCTCGCAGTCGTCCAGGCAGTCTGTTCGAGCGTGCCTGCATGAAGCGGTACTTCACTGCCCGGCGCCGCTGTGATCACGTCTGCGGACGCAGACCAGACATCTTGACCGCTAAATACGAGCTCGTATCGAACGCCGTCTTTAATGGGTTCGATCCATGTCTCGGTGCCGCTGTCGTGGACATGCGGAACTCCCGCAGATTTCCCCGCCGTTGTGAATACGCGGCAGGTGATAAGAGTCCCGCGAACTCCGTATGGCCTCCGTATCATGAACGCTTCTTTGCCGCTGATATGGATAACGCGAAGAGCATTTGATCCTGTTTTGGAGATTGCAAGCGCTCCACTTGAAGCTGCTTCAGGAGCGGCGTACCAACTCCCACGAGCGTCAATATAGATGTAGGACGGGCTGCGGACATAATCGGCTTTGCCGACTCCTGCCAATGCAGAACATTCGAAAAACCCTTCACCGCTCGGAGTTGCTTGTACTGCCACCCACCCGGCAGGCGGCAGAGTAAGCGCGTGCGAACCCGCGGTAACCCGCCAGACTTCGGTGGGATGGTCATTCAGCCAGATCTTGAGTCCCCCTGGATACTCCAGATAGATCTGTCTCCGATCTGCCGTCAGGTTTCGCTGAACAGCGTTAGAGACAGTTTGCAGGGTCGCGCCATCCCAATAGGCAATCCGCGAGGGCCTTTTTAATCCATAACGGGCCTGAAGCTGCTGAAGCATATAGTACGACCTGCACATGCGGTCGATGCCGTGCTGCTCCTCCACGAGCCAACCGATGTGCCCATATGCGATCTCGGTTAACAAGAATCTGTCGATTGCATAGTCAATCTTGTCCGTCGACTGCCACCCTGGGATTGCATCACAGAAGAAGGCTGTCCAGCTTACGCCAATATCGCACTCCTTCGTGTGTATTTGATACAGATCAAAAACGGGCAGGAGTGGTTGAGTTGCCAGACTGCGCGCATTGTAGGTGTGGCCATAATTTCCATCCGCCAGCCCCGCGTAAAGCCACTGGTAAGTGCCCTCCGAAAAAATAGGTCCGCCGTAAACGCGGCTGTCGTTTCGAAGAAGCTCGCCGTGGCAGTAGAAGGTCTGCGCGAAGGTGCCCGCGCCGGGAACGCGCGCATCGTAGTCATTGAATCCCCAGGGCGAAACCGCAGTGGAAACATCGGTGTAGGCGGAGTTGGTCTTGAATTTACTTGCGATCTGAGGCGCGAGCAGGGCATCAAACTCAACCGCTTTCATCGGCTTTTCTGCCCAG
>CAIXIX010000110.1 GCA_903919615.1 uncultured Chthonomonas sp. | reverse complement strand
CGGCCCCGGCGCCTCGATTACGGGCGGCAACTCGAATATCGCCAGCGGCGGATCTGCAGCAATCAGCGGCGGATACGCAAATGTCGCATCCGGCAGCTCAACCTACGTGGGCGGTGGTGAAAATAACACGGCCGCGGGATCTGCAAGTTCGGTAACAGGTGGATACGGAAATCAAGCGCTCGCGGCCTCGTCTGCGATTAGCGGCGGGTCAACGAATACGGCAAATGGTATAAGCTCCATAGTGCTTGGAGGCACAGGAAACAACTCCGTAGCCATGAACTCTGTGGTTCCGCTCGATGCCGCCATCACAAGTATCACCGCGATCAACACAACCGTGACTGGCCTTAGCAATACGGTATCCGGGCTGGGCACGACGTTAACTTCGATGCAGACGACGCTCAACGCCGATACCGCTGCCATCGCAGGTCTGCAAACTTCTGTGGCTTCAAATACGACTGCAATCACAGCCGTGCAGGCTCAAACTCAGTTTATTAGCACGGGCACCGACATCAATGGCTTCCCCGCCACGTTTATCTCAAAGTGTAACCTCTGGGTTCAGAGCGGATCTGGAGCTACGGACGATGGCGTGACCGCCGGAACCGGCACACTCTCTGGCCTCGGCAATGTTATTCTCGGCTACAACGAAACAGGCAACTTTGCTGGAGACAGCCGAATTGGCAGCCACAACCTGATCCTTGGCGCCCAGAACAGCTACTCCGCATTCGGTGGCGCCGTATTCGGGATCTCGAACGGCATCTCGGCCCCATTTGCATCGGTCACTGCAGGTGAATCCAATCAGGCATCGGGTTATGGAGCCGCAATCACGGGAGGCAGCGGCAGCATTGCAAGCGGCGACTACGCTTCGATTAGCGGTGGACTGAGTAACCTGGCAGATGGCAGCAATGCCTCAGTAACAGGCGGCGCCCAGAACAGCGCAGATTCACTGGCTTCCGTCGTCCTTGGCGGTTACCTGAATATCGCTTCAGGGCAGGCTTCTTCCGTTTCGGGAGGTTCAAGCAACCAGGCCATTGGAGACTACTCCGCTATTCTGGGCGGCTACCTGAACTCAATATTCAACGACCCAGCCAGCGCAGACCAATCGTCCCTTGGAGCGATCCTGGGTGGCCAGAGCATAACCATCGGCACCGAGTTTGGGCACTATCCGTAAGCGCACTACGGAACGTACTTGATCGTCATGATGCTGCGCTTCGCGTTAGTCGCAGTCCATAGCCAGAATTGCAAGTGCTAGGAGAACATGAATGAAGTCAATCCGCTCTGTTTCAGTCGCATTATCAATCGCCGCCTCCATCGCAGCCTTGCCGATTGTTGCGCTATCCCAAACGGTTTATGCCGAGTCGTCTTATGGCGAATTTGGAAAACTGAACATTACCACCGGCGTATTCACTGAACTTGCCCCGGATTCAGGGCCCTACGCTATCGCATTCGCTGCGGACGGTAACCTCTATGGAGCCGAGGGACGTATTGTTACTTTCAATCTGACTACTGGGATCACTACGGGTGGTCCAGCGACTGGCAGCGCCAACTTCGGCCTGGCCAAAGGACCGGACGATAACACGCTTTATGCAACGGGAAGCGGTGGGGATCTCCGGACAATAAATCTGTTAACCGGCACAGTGACCTATGTCGGCGGTAACGGTCTGCCATTCAGGGCAGATGGCTGGTTTGGGGCAACGTATAATCAAAATGGAGTTCTGTACTCAGCTCTTGTCAACGATAACAATTACGATCAGGGGATCTATTCAATTAATACGTCAACGGGGGCCGCTGCGCTCGTTCACGATTTTGGTATCGGGCATCTGCTTTCTGGATTTGTGCCGATTGGTACGCATCTGTACAGCTTTGATTACATCAACAACGCGTTTTACAATCGAACCAACGAGATTTTTGATTATACCGGAGGCGTGCTTGTAGACACGCACGTTGCAGTGACAGGACTAACCAATCCATTGGACAGCATAATTGCAACGGCGTACTTGCCAACAGCAACCCCCGAGCCTGGCTCCATCGCGCTTCTCGCATCCGGCGGGATTGTGGGAGGGCTGGCGCTGAGGCGGCGATTCCGAGCACAAAATCGGTGACCGGCAAGCGAGGTTGAGAATTTGCGATGTGATTGAGCAGAGTGGCCGGTGGTCTTCTCTGCTCTTTTTTCTGCGAAACTACGGAGACTGTTATAGTGATATAATTGGGACAGTTGTGGATCAAGACTGGAGATTACGTCTGCGGCGACGATATCGACCTACCCACTTTAGGAAGCATCTTCTTCTCTGGTGAATAGTGCCTCAGCCTGTGCTCAGCACGGCAACTATTTGATGAGAGATGTTGGTATGAACTCCAGAGAACGTGTGCTTGCCGCCTTAAACCACCAGGAGCCCGATCGGGTTCCTTTCGACCTCTGCAGCAATGCATCCACCGGTATTCACCGAATCGCCTATTCCAACCTGCGCAAAGGGCTTGGGCTGCCGCCATCGGAGCCGGCGATCATGCACCTCGGCCTGCAGATTGTATGGGTTGAAGAGGATGTCCACGAGGCTCTTAAGACGGATTTTCGCGGCATCCGTTCCAGTCCGGCGTCCGGCTGGACCCTGGAGCTCCACGAGGATGAGAAATTCCGATGGTTCATGGATGAGTCTGGCATTACGCGCCACATGCCAATGCCGGATGGCCTCTACTACGATCTTTGCAACTCGCCGCTTGCAAATGCCTCCACCCCCGAGGATGTCGCTAAACATCCGCTCTTTCCACCGGATGACCCCGGCCGGTTCATTGGGATGAAGGAGCGCGTGGACGAAATCCGGGCTCTGGGCAAAGCGGTTGTGCTGGGCGGAAGCTCTGGCGGCATCCTTGAAGCGAGCCAGTGGCTTCGCGGTTACGAGAATATGTACTGCGATCTGGCGGCCAATCAGCCCCTCGCCGAAGCGCTATTCGACCGGATCCTGGAGTTCAAGATGGCTTACTGGACCCGGGCGATGCAGGAGATCGGCGAGTATGTGGATGTGATCAACGAGGGCGACGATTACGGCGGCCAGAATGGTCTGCTGATGTCGGCTCGCATGTGGCGTAAGCTGCTGAAACCTCGACTCCGCACGCTGTTCGCGCACATCAAGAGCTGTGCACCTCACGTTAAGATACTTCTCCACTCCTGTGGATCGATCCGGGAGATTATTCCAGAACTTATTGAAGTTGGAGTGGATGCCCTCAACCCGGTGCAGGTCGCGGCTGCGGGAATGAATACCCGCGAGCTAAAGCGTGATTTTGGCAAAGACATCACCTTCTGGGGCGGCGGCGTAGACACGCAGTATGTGCTGCCGACAGGCACACCGCAGCAGGTTCGCGACGAGGTTCGGCGTCGTTTTGAAGATCTCTCGCCCGGAGGCGGTTTCGTGTTTGCCGCAGTGCACAACATTCAGGCAGACGTTCCGGCCGAGAACATCATCGCGATGCGGGAGGAGCTATTGGCCTGCGGTGTTTGTGCAGATTAACGAGAGGGTCCTACTGCAGATGAGTCTCCTAACAGGGTTAATTACGATGAGCTTGGCCGCCGTAACGGCAGGCGCAGTTCAGGCTGCACAACCCCCGCCTGGTCGGCCCAATATTCTGGTAATTCTCACCGATGATCAGGGGCGGGGGGACTACAGCGCATTCGGAACGCCGGATATTCGCACTCCCAATATCGATCGCATCTTCCATGAGGGCATTACCTTCAATAACTTCTATGCGAACAGCAGCGTCTGCTCACCCTCTCGGGCCGCTCTACTCACCGGCTGTTATCCCGATCGCGTAGGAGTGCCTGGCGTCATACGCGAGGAGACACCAAATGATTCCTGGGGCTATTTCTCAAAAAAGGCGGTGCTGCTGCCGCAGGTCTTACGCAAGGCGGGTTATGATTCGGCGCTGATCGGTAAATGGCATCTTGGTATTGGCTCTCCCAACACGCCGACGGAGCGTGGGTTCGACCTGTTCAAGGGCTTTCTTGGCGACATGATGGATGATTACTATAACCATCGCCGCCATGGCCTCAACCTGATGCGCCACAACCTGCAGACCATCGACCCGCAGGGGCACGCGACCGACATCTTTGCCGATTGGGCATGCGAATATCTCAACGATCGTGCCGCGCATCATGCCTCAAAACCATTCTTTCTCTATCTCGCATTTAATGCCCCGCACGATCCTATTCAGCCGCCACCGGATTTTCTGCAGCGGGTGAAGCAGCGCGAGCCGAACATGAAGGAGAACCGCGCACGATTGGTCGCACTGATTGAACATCTCGATTCCGGAATTGGGCGAGTACTGAACACGCTGGATTCCACCGGCCTTAGCAAAGATACAATTGTGATATTCACTTCGGATAACGGCGGCATCCTCGCGAATGGAGCGAATAACGGGCCATGGCGAAGCGAAAAAGGGCACATGTACGAAGGCGGATTGCGCGTGCCTGCTGCGGCACGGTGGCCTGGCCTCATTAAACCTGGCACATCTACCGACCGCAACTCCTTAACGATGGACATCTTCGCCACAGCATGTGAAGCTGCAGGAACATCCCCGCCTAAAGGTATCGATGCGGAGAGCTTTCTCCCTGAACTTCTCGGGCGGAAGCTAGTGAGAAAGCGACCACAGGACTACTTCGTTCGCCGCGAAGGTGGCGCCGCATACGGTGGCAAGACCATCGAAGCCCTCAGAATGGGGGATTGGAAGATACTGCAAGACAATCCCCACCTGCCACTTGAGCTTTACAACCTTGCCGAAGATCCCAGGGAGAGCAACGACCAATCCAAACAGCATCCGGATATCTTCAAGCAGATGCTCGATGCGCTCATGCGCCAGATCCAAATCGGTGGCCAAACTCCCTGGCAGAAGTGACTTTTCGGTTACTCCGTCGACGCGCCGAAGGTGAGCATGTTGCCGTCTGGATCGAACGCGACGAAGTCGCGCATGCCATATGGGTAGTCCGCTGGTGGGGCGTTCACTTTGCCACCTTTTGCAACAATCTCTTCATACGCCGCGTCGACGTCCGCTGGAGAATCGACAAAGAAGTAGAGGTTCGCACCTCCGATTGGCTTGTTAAACATGCCTGTTCCCTGAGAGACGTGGAACTCGACCTTGCCAAGCTGAACTCCCGCGTAACGATTTTCGAAATCCCAGAGCTTCGTACCACCGAGAACATCCGTGTAAAAGGCGATGGCAGCCTTGAGGTCGGTAACATGCAGCACCGGTGTGGCGCCATGTGGGGTTATAGGCATCATTTCCTCCTTGCGGCGCATTGTGCCGCTGCGTGATTGTTGCATGGATGGATTTCGATACTGAGATGGGTAGTTCCTGTATACGGCTTGAAGGTAATCTATACCGAAGTTTACCGTGCGCCTCCTACGCCATCGTCGCAGCACCGGGTATTGATCCTGGAGTGTATAAAATTACAATGACTCATAGATTGAACTGTCCACTGCTTAATCAAGCGCTTGCTGCGACGGCTGTCTTGCTCGTAATTGTCGTAAATGTCTGTTCTGCGCAAAACAATCCAACCGTCAAAGCTGCCGCAAAGCTTATAAAATCACCTGTTCAAGTTCAAATATGGCAGTGGGGAAACACGGATTCGGAACGCAAGGCCATCCTCGAACTAAGCGATGGCGCGTCGGTTCCGCTTTCAATTCTGCCTCGTAATGGTATCCACTTCAAGTTTACAATCGGAGTTCCGCACGATTCGGTGCGCTGGGAGATGCGATCGGAGCAGGGAACCGGCGTTATGGCGTGGGGACCGGAAGCTGTGCCAAGCGAAGGTTCTGCTACTCATCGGTACCGAGGTTACCCGGAGACGATGTTCGTGCCTGCTTCCGTCGGCAAATACACAATTCAGATTGAAGCCGTCGATCGCCGTAAACACATCGTTGGTCAAACGATCCGCTTCTCAATAGAAGATGACAGGCGAGTACCAGCTCGAACGCATTTCATGGCTGGAAAGCGCGATGCTGCCGGCCATCCGATAACAACCTCAATGGCGGTAGAACTGCATGGCTTAAACGAGACCCCGGTTCTAGTAGATAACGACTATCCGTTTGAACCCCAGCACGCCGGAAATGTCGTGAACTTCGAACGATTTCCACCATTTCAACTTCCGGATCGGTTCACGTTGATATGGGGGTCGCGCAGGTTTCTGGAAGAGCCTCAGTTCGGTGGGCCGCTTAACCGGGGCTTTACGGCCGTAACGACCATCGATCGATCTCAGGATAACCTTCCAATTAACAAGCGAATGTGGTTCCATACGCCAGATCAACAGGTGGAGTTTATCAATAACTGGTATCGCGAGGACCCGACAAAGTACGCCGACCTCAAAGGATATGCAGATTTTCGCTCGCCATTCGTCAGTGCCGAGAACGCGTACAAACTGGGTTGGGAATGCTACGGTTCGTGGGGTGCAGCAGGTTATGGACCCTATGACGCGGGCATCTATGGCTGGGACGAAGAGCAGATGTGGCCCTCGATCGCCGAGAAGCTCTATAAAGAAAGACCTGATCTGCTTCCGGCTGCCCTCAGAACTTTGAAACAGCTGGATCCGGACGGCACAAAGCCAGAAACACGTATTGCTCTCAGCGACGCATTTGTCCAGGCATGGGGGAACTTTATAGCGGATACATATCGTGGAGCACGGGCATGCGCCGCGACTCGCGGGCGAAAGATCAAAGTGTACCATTATGGCTCCAAGGCGCCAGGCGAAACTCTGTTTTTCGGCCGAGATGACGGCGCCGTGAACCCTGAGACGGGCAGGTATCGCGCGGATGAAATCGACTCCCTCTGGCCATGGTTCAAATACAGTTCTTACGTAGATTTTAAGACATCGCCATACTGTCAGCAGATAGACTATTTTAATAAGGACTTCTATTTCCATACACTATTTCCCCAAAGTGCCTCGATGTATGAGCGCGATTCAACTGGCACGTACGTTCTGGATCAGAATGGTCGGCGAAAAGTACGAAAGGATCTGTTCAAGGAGAATGTATATGTAGAGCGGGTGGCAGAGGGTTATGAGGATTGTGAGACCGGCCCTGCGTTCCTAAAAGAGTTTGTAGCGAAGGGTGAAAACACGCTCTACTGGCTCAATGGCGGATCCTACTACAAACGCCATGGTACGCTCGTAACGGATAGGCAGCTAATCCCAACCATTCGTCCGGGTAACCAGGAGACCTGGGGAGAGGCTGCAAAGCTCGGATCCAGGCCGATAAACCCGTATATGGCCGAGGCGACCACGCTGTTTACCTTTCTGATCGGAATCGAGGGAGTATATCTCTGGGATTCAAGAAACTATTCCGGTGCAGTCGGTTACGGTCCGGA
Source organism: uncultured Chthonomonas sp. (assembly GCA_903919615.1). Lineage (GTDB taxonomy): Bacteria > Armatimonadota > Chthonomonadetes > Chthonomonadales > Chthonomonadaceae > CAIXIX01. Next base: position 4,555 of record CAIXIX010000110.1, on the reverse strand, counting down.
GCGCTCACCAATCGCGATCGATACGCTTGGGGACATGGAGTTTCAGATCAAAGGAATGCACCGTATATCCCAGTTCAACAAACTCTTTGAAGGTGCCTACAGTTACATTAGACCGGGCTGCATGTACGACAATTGGAATCGGGATCATCCTTTGATCCGCGGATTGATTAACGGTAGGTACCTGCTACTTGGAATGACTAATCCCTACCTGGATCCGGGCGAAACACAAAAGATCGAATTAAGATACGGCTCGCCGTTTGGCAGCCCCATCCCACCGGCATGGAGCAATACCGTCACGCTCCATGCCCGCAAAAACCATCTGTATCAATGTAAACTGCCACAACTGAGTGGTGCCCTATCGTACGATCCGGATAAGCTTTTCTTCCGTTATATATGCGCCGACGGGCAGTATCATCACACTTATGAGTTGACGGGTAACTACTCACTAACGCCGCACCATTAGAAAAGTGTCAGGAGTTCGCAACACTGTGATCACGTCTAGACTAACTCTGAGAGCTCTCTTTTCGCTGGATCTGCTCAAATGTACGGTGCTAGGAATCGCGGCGCTATTGATTGCTACCGGGCCTGCTCTTGCACAGGCTGCGGGGTGTCCTAATATCATATTCATCTTCTCGGACGATCATGCGTATCAGGCGATCAGCGCCTACGGATATGGCCTGAACCGAACACCGAACATCGACAGGATTGGACGAGAGGGAATGCGATTTGATCGCTGTCTCACCACCAACTCGCTCTGTGGTCCAAGCCGTGCGTGCGTACTAACTGGCAAGTACAGTCATCTAAACGGCTTTTACAACAATGCCAACAGCCGGTTCGATGGCTCACAAACCACTTTCCCCAAACTGATGCATGCGGCAGGCTACCAGACAGCAATGGTGGGGAAGTGGCATCTGATTTCGGACCCAACCGGGTTCGACCTCTGGGATATTCTGCCTGGGCAGGGCGTCTACTACAATCCTCAGATGATTCGCAACGGCGTAACTTCGAAGCAGAGTGGTTACGTAACTGATCTCATTACTGATAAATCGCTCGACTGGCTAAAGCACCGCGATCCCACAAAACCATTCCTGTTGATGTGTCAGCACAAGGCGCCGCATCGCAACTGGCAGCCAGCTCTCAAGAACCTGCATCACTACGATGGCGTTGCTTTTCCGGAGCCGCCCACCCTGTTTGACGACTACGCTGGCAGAGGCAAGGGCGAACATGAGCAGGACATGATGATTCGCTCTACTTTAACGGCGGCAGATCTCAAGTTCACGCCGCCAGGCGACCTTACTCAGGATCAACGGAAAGTTTGGGATGCCTATTACGATCCGCTAAACGCCCGCATGAAAGAACTGCAGCTAAGCGGCGACGATCTCACGCGATGGAAGTATCAGCGCTACATGCACGATTACCTTGCCTGCATCGATTCTATCGATGAGAGCGTGGGCAAGCTGCTCGCCTACCTAAAGCAGACGGGTCTCGATAAGAACACCATCGTGGTCTACGCTTCTGATCAGGGATTCTATCTTGGCGAACATGGATGGTTCGATAAACGCTGGATCTTTGAGGAGTCCCTGCGAACGCCGCTGCTAGTTCGCTGGCCCGGAGTAACTCGCCCTGGCAGCGTTAATCGGGATATGGTATCCAATCTCGATTTCGCAGAGACTTTTCTTGATGCAGCAGGAGTTTCTGTCCCGGCTGAGATGCAGGGCAGGTCGCTAAAACCGGTACTTGCCGGTAAGACGCCTTCCACCTGGAGACAGAGCTTCTATTACCACTACTATGAGCACCCCGCCGAGCACAATGTCCCACGGCAGTATGGCGTCATTACACCACGCTACAAACTGGTTCACTTTTACGAGCCGGAGTATGCGTACTGGGAGCTGTTCGATCTCAAGCGCGATCCGCACGAGATGAAGAGTGTCTTCGGCAAGCCAGCCTATGCAAAGGTCCAGCAGGAACTGCAGACAGAGCTCGCCAGGTTGCGCGTCGAGCTGAAGGTGCCAGACCAGGATCCACCTGAGACGATGGAAAAGTAAGTGAACATATCCTTAATTCATAAACTCACAGCTCTCAAATCACTGTGCCTTGCGGCGCCGCTTCTTTTGGCTGCCCAGAGTGGTGAAAATCTCAAAGCGGATACCGCGAATAATAGGGCGGGAAATGCACCAGCAAAGCTGAACGTTATTCTCATGGTCATCGATGATCTTGGAGCAACCGATCTTGGCTGCACCGGGAGCGAGTTCTATCAAACGCCCAATATCGATCAGCTTGCGAAACAGGGGCTGCGGTTCACCCATGCCTATTCCGCATGCACGGTCTGTTCGCCAACTCGCGCTGCGCTGCTCACCGGCAAATACCCAGCCCGCTTGCACATCACCGATTGGATACCGGGCGAAGGTCGAACCGACGAGAGGCTGCTAAGTCCGGATTGGACCATGCACCTGCCCCTCGAGAATAGAACGCTCGCCACCGCGTTTCGAGAACAGGGGTACGCCACTGCATCGATCGGTAAATGGCACTTGGGTAAGCGCGAATACTATCCGGATCGCCAGGGTTTCGACATCAATATTGCCGGTACAGACAAAGGACAGCCGCCAAGCTACTTCTCGCCCTATGGCATACCAACTCTGCCAGACGGGCCGAAGGGTGAGTTTCTAACGGACCGCGAATCGGCTGAAGCCAGCAAATTTATTGAGAAGAACCGCGATCATCCGTTCTTCCTCTATTTACCACACCATGCCGTGCACACTCCACTTATGGGCAAACCTGGCGTCATTGCTAAGTATCGCAAACGCGTTCGAGCGGAGTATCCGCAGCGTAACGCGGTCTACGCGGCCCTCATCGAAAGCGTGGACGACAGTGTTGGAAACTTGGTTGGAACGCTAGAACGGCTCGGTCTCGATAAGAACACCGTTGTCATCTTCACCTCCGACAACGGCGGATTGCTGGGTTCTACCTATAACCTCGGCATGCGCGCGGGCAAAGGATCCGCCTTTGAGGGTGGTGTGCGTGTTCCGTTTATTGTACGGTGGCCCGGCTTGACGAAACCCAACACTCTATCGGATCAGCGGATCATGTCGATTGACCTCTATCGAACGCTCCTGCACGCCTGCAACGGATCCACAAAACGCGGACAGCAAATCGATGGGATCGACCTATTGCCATCTTTTGCCGGTGGAGAGCTGCCTCCCCGACCGCTCTACTGGCACTATCCTCACTACCATCTTGGCGGGGCAACGCCTTACAGCGCGATCATAGATGGCGACTACAGATTGGTCGAGTTCTTTGAAGACAAGCATGCTGAACTCTATGACTTAAAATCCGATCCGCTTGAAAGTCATGATCTCGCCGTCGAGAAACCAGATGTTGCCAGCAGGTTACGCCGCAAGCTTGTTGCCTGGCGCAGGAACGTCGCCGCACAACTACCAGTCAAGAATCCGGATTACGTTCCCGGTGGTTCCAAGACGGCGCTGGTAGATCTGGACTGAGTTTCGACACTTTTGTTAAGTTGCTGTAGCAAATAGAGCAACCGTCGAGGAAATTTTGTCTATTTAATTTTACAGGATAATTTGCATATTAATAAAGATTAATAATACTCTATTGCGCTTAATACCTGCCACTGTTGCAAACGGGCAAAATCTGCCGTTTTGCGGATGACAGCATTCTTGTGGGGTTCTATATTCACAATCAGAACTCGACGAAGAGCATCCGACGCACGCTATTCGGAACACAGCAAGCGCCAAATACAATGCTCTCGGCGGTTCCTGCAGCCACGTTCGCTGCAGCAGGAGAGAGTCATGAAACTCACGCGTATCAACACCTGCCTTGCAACAATCGGACTATTGTTTGCGGGCACTGCGCTGGCCTCAGCGCAGACTGACATCACAACTCATGCCAATGAGTTGACGGGCACTACATTGACGGCAAACGTCTATGAGCAGTGCGACATTACGGTACCAACCGGCGTTACCTTCAATGTCGGGGACATTTCAGATCCAACCGATGCCTCCAATGCGTCAGTAACTGTCACCAACATCGTTCTTGCCACAGCAACCAAACAGCTCAAGATCTCCGTCGAGGCTGCTGCGGCCAGTTTCACTCCGTCCGTAGTTGGAGCCGCAACATGGGCAGCGGGAGACGTTTCCTGGGACAACGGCACCTCCTGGACGAACGCAACGGGCGCGGCCGGTACGCTTTCCAGCACGTCCTATGGAGCGGTGGCAACGGGCGCGGCAGACGCCGCAGGCTTCTCCACAACCTCACTGAAATTCACGTTGGCGGCGAAGACGACCGTCAAGCGATCCGGCAACCACACCCTCGCGCTGACTTGGAAAGTTGAAAGCATCGGCAGCTGATCGTGAGTCTGCACATTGATCCCGGCGTAATGATGGCGGCAATCTGGCGTCCTAGGAGCCTGTCCTAGATTAAATCTAGCAGTGTAGTTGACGGGATACCTTTGTCGGTATTGCCGTCGTCTAGGTGCCCACGCGTCGCGTGTGCGGTTGAATTTGGCGTTCTGTTTGTGCTTTTGGCTCGATATTGGCTG
>CAIXIX010000109.1 GCA_903919615.1 uncultured Chthonomonas sp. | reverse complement strand
ATGATCAAAATATGCGGCTGCTCCTTTGAGGCCGTAGGTGAGAAGCTCTTGCAGTGCCGCCATGTCTGCGCCAAGCCTGGCAGTACGTCGGTTTATAGATACCTTGTAACCTGCCAGGATAAGGTCATCAATATCGACTCCAGGAAGCCACGTGGCTGGCCCAGTAAGAGCCTCCGGAGTGATACCGCTCTGCAGACAAGCGCTCTCGTACCGTTGCTGCGCACGCGCACGCACAATCACTGCCTCGTCGACGAGTGCCTTCAATCTTGCCTGGTGGAAGTTAACGTTCGTGACCGTGGCAAACAGCGCCTCGATAACAAACAGATCTACGGATCGATCTCGCTCGCCAAGAACGGCAGAGCGATGAGCATACATCGCGATGCCTTCGGTTGCGTGCAGCAGCAGATCCTGCAGCGCAGCAACCGGCGCATCTTTACCGCATACACCTTGATCCGTACATCCAGTTCCATGAGATGTCTGTTCACACTGATAGCAAAACATGTTAACCTCCCTCAACCTTGAGCCTGTGTTGGGCCGTGTTTGCTCGGACTCATTGTCGTAAGCGGCACCGGCATGTGCGAACTTGCCCTGGCCATAATTGTCCTGAACACACAGATTGTGAAGTGAGATGAAAGTTGAGGGTATCCACAATTCGGCGTATTATAGATAAACGGGTATTTATATCAAATCAACAGTTATAGAAGATCTATTTACATCCTACAGGTAAAGGCGTCGGAGGACCTGAGCTCTGTGCCGATTGTCGCGAATGAATGTGACGTATTTGTTATTTTACATTTTTTGGTGGGACAGTTGGATCAAGTATGTTGTTGTCGGCCATCCAATCGGCCATTCGCTGTGGCCAGGTCTTGATCGTCGTCAGTTTTGAACGATTGCCCATATTAAACGCATGCTGGCCCTTTTCATAGACATGAACTTCCACAGGCGCCTTTGCCGCTCGATACAGCCGGAAAATATCCAGTACGGCATTCGTGTGGTCGTCATCGTTGGCTACGAGCAGAAACGCCGGGGGGACATTTACAGGTAATGACTGAGGAATGCCTGCCCCGCCAGGGTATATCTCCACAATAAAGTCAGGGCGTGCACTTGCTTTTTCGATTGGGTCGGACGCGTTTGTGTTGCCGCCATTCTCTGCAAACGCCGTCATAGAGACCACTTCGCCTCCTGCCGAAAATCCTACCATGCCAATCCGGTTCGGATCAATGCCCCATTCCGCGGCTCTGCTCCGTACGAGCCTCATGGCGCGTAAACCATCCTGATGAGGGTGCGACATATTGTAAACGGAGCCATCTTCACGCGGCAATCGATACTTCAGTGCGAATGCAGCTACGCCTATGCCGTTGAAGTATTGCGCTGCCTGAATGCCTTCGGGCACAAAGCCTAGTTCGCGAAAGCCACCACCCGGACATATGATCACCGCGGCGCCTGTGGCTCTCTCTTTTGGTGGGAGAAACACGGTGACAGACGGATTGTTAATGTTCTTCACCCAGTAGCTTGCGGCCAGTTCTGGGATCTCCTTGCGATTCTCGAAACCAGGCGCTCCGCTGGGCCAGAGCGAGATTACAGCTGTTGCTCCTGTTGGTAATGGTTTGGCAGTAGATTGTGGGTGTGCCGGAATTGTAACTGCGATCAGAACAAGAGACAGAAGTAGACGATTACGCATCATTGCAATCTCCTTCATGGAGGCTAAATATGGATACGCCCCGTGGAATCACCGAACCTGGGCAAGTTTTGAAGGCCCATTCGGTCGGCCAGACTCAGATAAAGATTACAAGCGGGAACGGACTTGTAATCCAGGTAGGCTGCGGGAGATAGGGTTCCTCCTCCTCCACCTGCAAGCACGATCGGCAGGTTATTGTGCGAGTGCTGATTTCCGTCGGCATCGCCACTTCCATAAACGATCATCGAGTTGTGAAGAAGAGAGTTTCCATCCACGTCCGTTGTGTCACGCAGTTTTATAAGAAACTTCGCAAATTGTTCAACATACCATAGGTCAATCTTAGCGACCTTTGCGATGCGGTCTGCATCTCCCTGGTGATGTGACAGATCGTGATGGCCTTCTGGTATCCCTATATGGCTGAAAGATCGATTGTCGCCATCGTGAGCCATGCAAAATGAGGCAATTCGAGTGGAGTCGGACTGAAATGCCAGAAGCAGGAGATCAAACATTATTCCGACATACTCAGTCTGATCTGTAGGAATTCCTAAAGGTGTCTCAATCCTTGGGTCAACAGGTGGTCCGAACCGCTCTGCACCGCGTATGCGCGACTCAATATCCCTGACACCCGTAAGATACTGGTCTAGCTTAGCGCGGTCGGTTGCACTTAAGCGTCGCTGCATACTTCGTGCATCCTCTATTACAAAATCGAGTACAGACGTTTGGGTTGCTAGCCTGCGTTTGATGCTTTCAGCTCTTTGCCCGGGAGAACCCGCGCCAAACAAACGCTCAAATGCGAGACGAGGGTTTGCCTCGGCCGCAACGGGAGTCGTTGGTGAGCTCCAGGATATGTCGTACTGATATGCGCACGCGTAATCTGAATCGCATGCGGATGATTTACGCGTGTCGTCACAGGTCAGCTCAAGCGATGCAAGCCTGGTTTGATGGCCAACGGCACGTGCCATCAATTGATCGATAGAGATGCCCAGGTGCAGATCGGTGGCACTTTTCTTGGGCCGCACTCCGGATAGGAAAACTGAATTAGCTCGCGCGTGGTCTCCACCGCCATCTGCGCCTCCGACAGCGCAGGCGTGATCCAATCCGCCGAGTACGCGAATCGAACTTCGAACCGACTCAAGCGGTTTGAGCGTAGCGCTGAGGTTAAACCCTGGCCCCGCGGCTTCGGGCCACCAATTCGACTGGATGGCGCCGTTGGGGAAATAGACATAGGCAGTGCGAAGCGGGCTTCCTGAACGTGTTAATGCAAGCTGCCGTTGGCTATCGATCGGTAATGCCGCGCTGGATCGCTGTGGAAGGAGGGATTCGAGAGCAGGAAGAGCCAAACAGACGCCGAGCCCACGCAGAAATTGGCGTCGGTCCAAATTGCTGGCATCCTTAAACGTCATATCGGGTTTTTGTCCATCTTCAACCGGCATGGTAACCTCCATAGAGCATCAACCTGATCTGCCCTTAATTTGATTCCCAGCCGCCGGGGTGGCCCGGATAACCCTGGATCGAGAGCGGAAGGGCGTCTCATTACGGCATTTTTGAAAAGGAGTAGAGTTAACTACGCCAGTAAGCAGAGTAGAAAACCGACCGTTGTCCTTCTCGAGCCTGCTGACAATTCTGTCAACTTCGTCCTCGTCATAAGTCTCAAGTCCGCGTCCAAGTGCGTACGTTAGCAGCTTCTCGGTGATGCAGCGATAGATTTCCAAGCTATGACGGCCGACCAGAATGCTCTTCAATTCACGAACATCTTTAAAGGGTTCGCCCGTGACAAGTTTGCCATTGCTTTCAATCGATTGGCCCAGCTCCTT
>CAIXIX010000108.1 GCA_903919615.1 uncultured Chthonomonas sp. | reverse complement strand
TCAGGTCGCTTACCGCTCGAAATAACCACGCCATCTGCGTCATATGTGAGCGTTGAACCTTCGGCAGCAATCGCCGAATTAATGGATGGAGTGAGCCATTTGGCGCCCATCGGCTGAGACTTGATCCACGCTTCCGCACGTGCCACGTTCTCTGGCTTTGTGAGGGATGCGGTGTCACTGGACGCCGCGAGTTTGAGCTGCGCATCCCATACATTGCGCTGCCTCGTAACGTCCATTGAGGCATCGAACTTTCGGTCTCCCTTGGTTATGCCCGAGAAAACTGCCTGGAGTGCATAGTAATCTTCCTGCGGAATGGGGTCGAATTTGTGGGCATGGCATCGGGCACAGTTTGCTGTTGTGCTCACGAATGCGCTCATGGTCTGCGTTACAAGGTCGTCCCGATCAACGAGCTCAAAATTTCGAGGCGCGGTTGTGTAGGCGCTCAGATCAAACGTTCCGGCACCAAGATATCCCAACGCCGGTGTAAGACCCGGGCGATCCGGATAGAAATAATCTGCGGCTAGCTGTTCTCGGATGAATCGGGTCCAAGAGATATCTGCGTTGAGAGCCGAGATTAAGTAGTCCCGATATGGCCAGGCATTGTCACGCCCTATGTCGTGCTCAAAACCATGCGAATCCGCAAAGTGGATTGTGTCCATCCAATGACGCGCCCATCGCTCGCCATATCTAGGTGAAGCAAGAAGGGCATCAACCTGTCTTGCCCAAGAGTCCGGCCGCCGATCAGAGAGAAAGCTTGCGACCTGTTCAACAGTTGGTGGGAGGCCGGTCAGATCGAAATACAGACGTCGGATCAGAGTGCGCCGATCGGCAGGTGAGGATGGTTTGAGACCGCGAACAGCCAGTTTTGCTCGAATAAACCTGTCGATTATGTTGCCAGGACCGTGCGGCGGGATAGGCTTCGCCAGCGGGTTTAGGGACCAGTGGGTGGAGGTGATAGCTTTCTGTTCAGAGCCACCTATCGGTGGACCGGCTTCAATCCATCGTCGAAGCAGTTCTACCTCGGCTGGAGCTAACCTAGGGAGTTTGCTGTATCCTGGCGGCATACGGCGATCTTCATCAGCAGCGGTTACTCGTTGAATGAGGGGGCTTGAAGCCGGAGAATGAGGAACTACTGCTCGATGCGTCGCGCTTCCACTTTGAATGGCAGCGGCAGCACTCTCGAGGCGGATACCTCCCTGAGCCGAGGGGCCGGAATGGCAGTTCAGACACGATCGCTGCAGGATAGGCAGGATGTCCCGATTGAAGTCCGGAGGCCCCTGTGCGCCAGCCGCAAATCCCATAACGCCCAGCGCCAGAGCCGCCGCTGTTGTACTTAAGTCGGGTATGCGGCGCATGTTAGACTACCTCTCTCGCCATTGCCTCTAGCGGTTCCCGTTCTGCCAGGCGATGATCAGCGCCAATATTGAGAAGTGTGGATCCGGGTAAGCCGCTGTTTCGCACGAGCTCTTCAGAATCAGAATATGGCACGACCTCGTCGCCCCTGCTGTGGATAATCACTGTGCCAGGTTTGACAGTTGTTGCGTCCCCATAGTGCTTCCAAGCTGGGCACAGCAGGATCAGCTTTGCTTCATCGGCCTCGAGGTTGACCGCTACTGCGCCCCCGCGGCTCGATCCTATAACTGTCGTCGGGCGATAGTCATCATATATCTCCTGTGCGATCCGCACCGATTCGTCAAAATCCTCATCGGGAAGGTGTGGATTAAGCACATTAAATCCGCATTCACGAAGGTAAGTGGGCTTGACGCCTCCCGGTGTGGAGTGCAGTCCATGCAGAAAAAGTACGGTTGTTTCAGGCACAGATTTACCTCGACGAGAGCTCATAAAATATCTTGAGATGGTACCACATCGAGAATTGCTTCGAATTAGCAGTTGAGCTGATCGCTGCGCCGTGAACAGACCTATGTGTCACAATACTCACGATAAGGTTACATGGAACCGAGCAGACGATATCTACGTCTTTAAGCGTGAATCACACCCTATTCCAGATTATGAGATTGCAAAGGAGCCGTATCAAAATGAAGACAGGATTAGTGCAGATCGG
>CAIXIX010000107.1 GCA_903919615.1 uncultured Chthonomonas sp. | reverse complement strand
TGGACCAGACGGTCTGACCGCAGCGGTCACTGCCGGAATCGACTCCATTGAGCATGGCTTCTTTATGGAAGAAGAAATACTTCGCAGGATGGCCGATCAGGGTACCGCCTGGGTTCCGACCTTTTCTCCTGTCTACTTTCAGTACGAGCGTCCCGATCTTGCCGGTTGGAACGAGCAAACAGTCGAAGGATTGCTATCTATCCTGGACAACCATTTCAAGTTCGTGAAAATGGCGGACGAAATCGGCGTGCCAATCATCGCCGGGTCGGATGCAGGCAGTTACGGTGTGCCGCACGGCAAGGGACTTATCGACGAACTGTTTTTCCTCCTCAAGGCAGGCATATCCATCGACCACGTGCTCGCAGCCACGACAAGTGTTCCGAGAAGGTTGTGGGGCTGCGAATCTGCGAACATTGCTCCTGGCAACGCCGTTAATCTGATCGCACTTTCCGGTTCGCCAGCCGAAGACACCAGCCACCTGCGAAATGTACAACTCGTCATGCGCGGCGAACGGCAGCGGTGCTACTGGTAGCACGCTGCTGTTCCCGATTCTTAGCCTTTCACATGTATTGCGAAGAAGTCCAGCGTACGTTTCCATGCAAGCTTTGCGGCTGCGACATCATATCTCGGAGTCGTATCGTTGTGGGAAGCTATGGTTGACGCCATCGTAGATAAACGCCTCATATTCGATATGGTTCGCCTTCAGTGCTGCTTCGTACGCCGGCCAAACGTCATCTATTCTCTTATCGAGCCCGGCATACTGCAACAGTAGCGGCGCCTTGATTTTTGCTGTATCGTCTGCAGTGGGTTGAGATCCGTAGAAAGGCACCCCTGCGGCAAGGTCGGCGACCAACTTAACGGCAAGCATGTTTACACAACGCCGCCGCCAAAACAGAAACCGACTGCCCCTATCTTGCCGGTGCAGTCTGGGCGAGCCTTTAGCCACTTTGCCGCTGCAACAAAGTCCTCTGCCATCTTCTCCCTGTCCACAGTGCGGAACAGCGAGCCGCCCTTTTCATCATCCCCGGGGTATCCTCCAACCGAAGTGAGGCCATCAGGCGCAAATTACATGTAGCCTTCCGTAGCCAGGCGCCCTGCCACATCTTCTATGTAAGGGTTCAGTCCAAGGTTTTCATGAACCACGAGAATGCCTGGGACTTTGTGGTCTGCCGCTTTTGCAGGTCGAAAAAGATAACCTTCAAAGTTAGCGTTGCCCTTCGGCGATGGGACGGTGACTACTTCACCTTTGATTCGGGCATCATCCTTGGGTACTTGCTGCGCCCAGGCGTAGTTCGGACGTAGGCTTACTCAGAGTGCTATCGCCGTCACGCCACCTACGGCGGTCTTCTGAGCTTTTTCCAGAAAGGTGCGACGGTCCATTCCGACATCAACATAGACATCAAATATATCCAGAAGCTCCAGCGGAAACTCGCTAGCCGTTTTACGTTCCATGTAATCTGTTTCCTTAGTTTTCGGAATGCTCTCGCAACGTAATCCTCAGTCCTTGATTGCCCCAAACGCAGCAAAACAGCTGTTCTAACGATGCGAAGATTAATATTACGTCGCCAGGCGGGGATAGAGGTGCGCTCCCACGTAAACAAGAAGAGCCGTGGTCAAGAATATCACGCAATAGTCGTTCATCAGCCCAAACGCGCTCGCGTCGTTAGCAAGCATACATGCACGCAGGGCATCAACAACATAGGTCAAAGGATTGAGATATGCGACGATTTTGAGCCAATGTGGCATCAGATCAATCGGATAAATAGCATTACTGGCAAAGAACATTGGCATCGTCAGCACCTGCCCTACCCCCATAAAACGCTCTCTAGTCTTCACGATGCATGCAACGATTAGAGAGAACGTTGAGAATAGGGTTGAGGCAACAATGACGATGATAAAAACATTCAGCAGCGCCAGTGGGTGCAGGTTGAGCTTTACGCCAATTAGCAGTGATAGGATGTAAACAACGATGCCCTGTGAGAGGCTACGAATACCTGCGGCGAATCCCTTACCCAGAACAAGTGCCGCACGGGGTGTCGGGCTCACCAGGAATTTCTGCACGATGCCGAATTTCGGACCTGACTT
>CAIXIX010000106.1 GCA_903919615.1 uncultured Chthonomonas sp. | reverse complement strand
CGCTCTTGAGGGCCTCCAACCTAATTAAGGCTTTGTGGACCTTCGCGCGATCGTCACTATCGATAGACTCTGAACGCGACGTTTCCAACCTGCTGATGTAATTCTCATAGGCTTCAAGTGCCGAGGTGAACACTTTCGATACGTCACTCACCCATTCCGAGGACCGATCGTAGGCCGGCTGCGCAACTTCAAACCGATCAGTCAGAGGATTGAAACAGAGGCGAATGCTCTTCTTGCGGTAATCATCATCAATGACTGTCTGTCCCGTCACGGTAACGAACAGGCTGGTGATGCGCTGCTGCCCATCGACAATCTGCTGCTTGGACGTGTGTCCCTTCTTATCCGTACCAATGACGCCAGTGTGGTCGTCGCCTGGTTGATTCCATAGCATCAACTCCCCTACTGGATAGCCGCGATACAGCGAATCCATAAGGTCTCGCACCTTGGTGGCCGGCCACACGAAGGGTCGTTGAAGGTCTGGAAGAGTCAAGGTGCCCGCGTAAACGGCGTCCACAAGTTGCTGGATGCTCCAGTCCACAGGCTTATAAATGTCGCTCACGATATTGCTTCCTAACTGTGTTCGATTGAATTTGCTTATAGGCCAACCTGAAGGTTGCATTGCACGTCGCCCAGCCCCTCTGTGCGATCAGTCGGTCGACATCTGTCGGGACTCCATTCATCGGTGTACCGAGCCATGACCGCTCCATTCGGGGGGCACGCGCACAAAACGATGTCGGCCAGATCACTTGAATTCTGATGACGAAATCACACCACACTCGCACCTTTCCTGCGATTGCATGACCCGCAAAGAATTTGAAGATTATCGGTCGAGTTGGCGCCCCCCATGCTTACGGGGATCAGGTGGTCATACTGCAAGTCGCTCTTGCTTCCGCACGATCGGCACGCGCCGCCGTCCCGCTCCCAGACTGAATGACGGATGCTCTCTGGAATTGATTCACGTAGTGAACCATCTGGCAACCGTCGAGCTGCAGCGACTGTCTTTGCTTCGCTCAATTTCTTCTCTAGTCTTAGGTCATACGCAGTGACGAGCGCTTGCACTTCTTCGCTGTCATGTCCGTCACTGTCGGTGAACCATCGATCGTCGTATCGCCAGTAATCTCGATCTCCAACGGTGAGGTACTTCACGGGCATTACCTGCGATTGATCCGCCATCGACTTCATTTCTTCGCGAGTCATGCGCCGATCGCTGTAATACTTTCTCTTCCCTACCTGGAGATAACACTTCACCTTGCCTGAGAGCAAACCAAAGCCGTCTCTCTCGTAATAAGCCTCACAATTGTCTAGACGACGCACCACTTGATAACCCCCAATGGTTCCTTAAGATAGAAGTGTTGCAGACCTCACCAAACAAAGCGCACTACTTACCGCAATAACTGCACACTCTTACTCCCTGCTAAGGCAAGGTACTTACCGTGTGCGCTACGCTGACGCTTACCAGCGATATCGAGGAGGTAATCATGGAATTCTTTTCTCAGACGCCAATGTTCAGCGGAGAAATTTGCAAGCTGACCGAAGCCCCATACCTTTTCTCGCGCATTCGAATTTGCACCGATATCGGACCCTTGAAGTCAGAAACGAGCGGCGGTCTTTGGAGCCCTGCGAGGTATACACCGTTAAACCCTCCCCAACCCAGTGTTGGTATCCCCACGTCTGAAGGCTGGACCGCGTCAACGACGAGTGCCGGTATTGAGCCGACACCCTCTGACAATGCCCCGGCAACTCTGTGGTAACCGTTCCTCAAGTAATAGCGACCTCCAACCTGTAAGACCTGGACAAGATTCGCGTGAGGCGGCGGCTGGATAATAATATTGCCCGTCTCTGCATCCGTCCTTATTTGGACACCAGCAAGATGCGGACTACTGGTTACAACATAAATCGGTCCCAGTGGAGGAATGAAGCTCAGTTCCACTGGAACGCTCCAGTCCGTCGGGAGCGCATATTCGAGCAAGCCCGCTTCGTCTAGAGGCACTTCCTCTTGTTGCACATTTACAAATGCCTGCACCGCCACAAGCTTCTTTGGATCGACCCATGAAAATCGGTAACCACTTGCCCCAAAAATTTCGGAGAATCTCTCTTGTGCAATTAGAGCTGATACATCCGCCGCATCTACAGGTTTGATCTCTGCTGCAAAATCAGCCATTGCAGGAAGTGTCGCCAGGTGAATTCGTGCATTCTGAACCGCCTGCAAAAATGCAACCTTGTCCGGATCAGAAAGCGTGGACAGGAACTCTTGAGCAAAAGCACCGAAATGCGCCTCATCCATGAACCCTGCCAGAACGCTCACTTCTCGAAAGCGCTTCGCAACTTCGCCTCGCAGCGGATGGTTGCTACCCGCGGGATTCATGTTCGTCATAATGCGACTGTAGACCTAAGCCTGGATCCACCGTGAAGGTGCTGGTCTGAAGGGCTGACCATACGCGAAAAAGGTGTCCCCATCAGGTAGAATTTGTGTTACCACACACCAAATCAACCTGAAAAGAAGGACACCTTTTCGATGCAATCCTCGCACACTTTCTCGGACCTGTCGGTGATGTTCCCCGACGACCACGCCGTCGCCAACGCCGGCCT
>CAIXIX010000105.1 GCA_903919615.1 uncultured Chthonomonas sp. | reverse complement strand
CAACGGTCACCCCAGAACGCATAAGAGCATATACAGCGTTCCGGATTGAGTCAGGATATCGTTCCATTGAATACTCCTTACTGAACCTACGTTTGAAGGAGTCTCAATTTTGTCACTGTCCCAAATCAGGGGTTCACTCCAACGATCCATACGGCACCCAGATGTTATTACGCGGATTTCGTTTACTCCGGCGAGACCTGGGCCAATATCATGGCGACCATGGCCAACCGCATTCAGGATTATGAGATCGTGGCGGCGCTGTGGGAGCATGCCGCTACCGAGTATAGCCTCCGCGAATGGGCCAAGAGCGATGCCATCCTGGTGCTCCGAAAGACCCATAACTGCTCGGAGGTCGTGGATGCCATGAACCGGGTCCTGTTCGCCATCGGCAAACGCTATCTGCTGAGCAAGCCCGCCAGTACGGTGGAGCGGACCTGGGTCATTATCGATGAGTTGGCCAGCTTCGGGGGGAGCACCAGGTGGTGGTGGCGTCGGCAGAGGCGGATCTTCCCTTGCTCCGCCTCTGCGCCGAGCCGATCATGAAGCTGCTGACGAAACATTTTGGCGTTCCGCTCGATCATCTGTCCTATTTCGAACGCAACGCGAGCGGCGCTCTCTTTCAGGTGAACACCGAGAAGATCGGCGACGCCCAGACGCCGCGAGGACAGTGGACCGATGAGTCCCAGGTAATCGGACAACAGCATCCTGTCGGCATGCCGAACGTGGAGCCCGAGATCGACCTGGCGCAGGAGTCTTTCCCACCGACCCCCGACCTGCGAGAACTGGCGCGCGACGAACTGCGGCGCAAACGATTTCATCGGTACAAGTTGTAGGGTGGGGTCGATGACCCGGATAGCGGAACATGGAGAGGCGGCGACCGCAGACGCGGGCCGGAGCACAGGAGAGTAGTCCGAACGAGCAAAGTAACCATAATGGAAAATATAATTTGCACTGAGTGGCAACTAAGGGTATAATAATTTTCATTATGGGTCGAACTACCATCACGCCTTTACCTTCGTTGCAACGCCGATTGACAGCGGTGGGGGAGAACTTGCGCCTGGCGCGCCTGCGTCGCAAACTCTCTGCCACGCAGATCGCCGAGCGCGCCGGCATCACACGACCGACGCTGCGGGCCATCGAGCGCGGTGACCCGTCCGTCTCCTTCGGAGCCTATGCCAGCGTGCTCTTCTGTCTGGGGTTGGAGGGGGATCTGGAGGTGCTCGCTCGCGACGACGAGTTGGGGCGCAAACTCCAGGATGCCGATCTTACCCTCAAGCGCCGCGCCCCGCGTCGTCTCACCGGCGCTGTGGAGCCGTCCACGCTTTCCGACGATGGCCGGGAGACGCCATGAAGCTTCCGGTTCAACGTGTCATCGAGGTCTGGGCCGATTGGGCCACATTGGGGCAGCCGACCCGCCTGGGCGCGCTCACGGCGACACGCACACGTGGGAAAGAGATCTTCGCGTTCGAGTACGACGCCGCCTGGCTCAAAAGCGGGCAGGCGCAGGGTCTAGACCCGGCCTTGCGGCTGTTTTCCGGGCCGCAGTATCCGTCGGCGGGCAAGACCAGTTTCGGGATGTTCCTCGACTCCGCGCCGGACCGCTGGGGACGACTCCTGATGGACCGCCGCGAGGCGCAGACCGCACGAGAAGAGGGGCGGGCGCGGCAGACGCTCCGAGAATCAGATTACCTGCTGGGCGTCTACGATGGACACCGGATGGGCGCGCTCCGCTTCCGCACCGATCCGGAGGGGCCGTTCCTGGACGACAATCGGGAGTTCGCCTCGCCGCCCTGGACATCGCTGCGCGAACTCGAACACGCCAGTCTTGAAATCGAGCGACAGGGGGCCGAGCAGGACCCGAACTATCGGAAGTGGCTGCGGATGCTGATCGCGCCGGGAGGCTCTCTCGGCGGCGCGCGCCCGAAAGCCGGGGTGGTGGATACGCAGGGTCATCTCTGGATCGCCAAATTCCCCAGCCGTGGCGATACGCTCGACTGGGGGGCGTGGGAGCTGCTGGTGCATCGGCTGGCGCGCCAGGCGGGGCTGGTGGTTTCGGAAGGGGAGGCCCGCGCCTTCAACACCACGCGCCATACCTTCCTGACAAAACGCTTCGACCGGACGGCGACCGGAGGACGGATCCACTTCGCCTCTGCGATGACGCTGCTGGATCGCCGCGACGGCGATGATGCCTCTACGGGCGCCAGTTACCTGGAGTTGGCCGAGTTCCTGATGAAGAACGGCGCGCATCCCGACCGGGACCTGGAACAGCTCTGGCGGCGTATCGTCTTCTCTATTTGCGTCTCCAACGCGGACGATCATCTGCGCAACCACGGCTTTCTGCTGGAGCAAGAGGGCTGGGTTCTCTCGCCGGCCTACGACATGAACCCCGATCCTTATGCCGATGGTCTCAAACTCAATATCTCCGATGTCGAGAACGCGCAGGATCTGGGCCTCGCGCTGGAAGTCGCAGACTACTTTCGGGTCAACGCAAAACGCGCGCGTGCGATCATAGAGGAAGTCGTCGCCTGCGTAAAAGGATGGCGGCCTCTTGCGGAGACGCTTAAAATTGCGTCGGAGGAGATCGAACGAATGACACCGGCGTTTCGCATTGTCGAGACGGCCTGAGACAAACCGATCTCGCATACAGATTACGGCCTGGGGTTATTTGCCTCATGATGCCTTCCCGTGCGTTGGGCAACAAACTCCCATAGCGTGATTGCACTGCATATCTGTGCACCGGAAAGGTCGATAAATGGACAAATCACCAACACAAACGTGCTACCGCTGCAAAATAAAGAAACCACTGGACGCCTTCATCACGCGTATAGACGAACGCCACTACAACATGTGCCGTGCATGCGTTTCCGAGATCCTGGCCGAGAGATCCAATCACACACACCATGCTCTCCATCACACCCAGACACATCGAACGTGTTACTTGTGTCGACGGTTTATAGAAAATGATAATTTTGTACGACGTTCAACTGGTACCTATTTTTCTGCCTGCAAGGACTGCAATCGCCATGTGTTTGCCCAACGACGAAGAGCCAGGATGAATAACTCCGAAGGCAGCTATTCTAGGCGGAGTGGCAAGCTCTAGTCGCGCAGCACGACCGCTGTCCTATGTGCAAGCGGGCCTGGAAAGACATTCCACACCCTGCCAGCGGCTCGGATGTTATTACTGCGGACCACAATGTGCCGATATCGAAGAACGGCGCAAATCACATCGCGAACATCCAGCCGCTGTGCTATTCGTGTAACTCGAAGAAGGGTGCTAAGCTCTAAGACCACGGTACTCATTTTTGCTTAGCGCACCTCGATATTCGCAGTCCTTTGCCGCCACCTGCGAGATAGGAGAACTCGGTGTGCCAATTCACTCCAGGCAACGGTCGAATAAGACAGCTACTCCCGCCGAAAACGAGCCAACGAATCAGCAGACTGTTACCCACGCAGGCAAGGTACTGCTTAACTCCTTTCATCCGCTTTGCAGCACTCCCTATGGCAGAGCCGCGATAGAGCGCTATGGTTTTCGACCGTACATTGACGGTTCGATCCGCCGTGAACCAGATCTTGAAGCCGAGTATCCTTCGATAACGGCACTATGCCGTCTTTGGAAGTTCGCACCGAGGTTATTCCCAGGCGACAAGGCCGTCTATCTGACCGTGAAAAGGAAGTACGAAGGGCATGACGATAAGCGGCAAATGCTTGTGGCGATACTTGAAGTTATCCATCGGTTTGACAACCACATTCAAGCGGCTAGCTGGTATGAGAAAAAGAAGCTTCGACTGCCGAGCAACTGTATGGTTCTTGGCAATCCACCTATGCAATTTGATCAATCAAGCCAGAACGCTCCGCCAGAATACAAGAATTCCCCAGACGAGGTGCGGCATGAGAAGTGGGACGCAGCATATGCAGATCGCGCGGCGCAGTGTAGCGTCTTTCTAGTGTGTAAGCCAATCTTCGTTGAACTCGACGATCCACCTGTCTTCACATCCCAGGATATGATAGATATTTTTGACCATGAACCAGGAACCCAGAACCCGCCTCAAATCACGGAAGCTGAGTACATGTCTTTGAAGGCTAGGGCTGGGATTTACTGATAGGGCGAATGACCTGCATAAAGTTTGGGCAAAAGGGACAAGTGCTCCTTTGTTATCTTGGGTAAGAGTGGCACAATTCAATGCTGGGAATCTTAGACCGCAGGTTCATGCTGCTGGACATATTTACCAGGCAAACCGCGACATACGAAAGCCTGTAGTCCACAGAAAGTTGGATCGTCTATGAAAGATCAAGATGAATGGCGAGAGGCACTCCCGCAACTGTTGGCGGGCGAAGTTGACGTTCACGCTACGCTATCCCGCAATGTTGGTGGGATGACCAGAAATCCAGTCCTTGAGCACGAATTCGTTATGACAATGGTACAGATGATACGTTGTTACGGACAACTGGACGGCGTATTGGCGCTGATAAAGACAGACGGAGATATCGAAGCCACTGTAACCGATATTGCTGCAGAGATTAGTCGATTGACTAAGAAGATGAATGGTTTGAAGGAACGCGTTTGATCAAACTCCGTGTAAATTAGGTGGTGTAGATCCAGACGCTCTGCTATTCACGTATCTCAAAAACGGTCACAAAGGTTAAGGACACAACTATTCTAGTGGTCGCTGAAAGGGGTGTTCCTGCCTCTGGCAGGGAAACTGAGCACTGTGTCGACGCTACTGGTCAATACCTTGCTATAGACACCCTGTCAAGCGCGGTACGAAGCTATCAGACGAGTTTGACCATGCCAACATATTCCAGTATGACTTCTTAAATCAGTCCGATGAGGATCTCCCAGTCGACCTTCGATCCCGCCTTCATCCAGGAAGCAGATGGGTGTTCATTCTGAATCCGCCATTCGACGCCGCGTCCTCCTGGCGAACTGCCACTCCAACAACACCGAAATCTACAGCAATCCGCTTGGAGATGAAGCTGCACCAACTGCAGTCGGCAAGCGCAAACCTCACCTGTCAATTTCTCTGGCGGATAGCTACTTTAGTAGAGAGATTTAAACTGGATGCCACTGTTGGTGTGTTCAACAACGCCTGTATCTGGACTAGCGCTGGCTATGCCAAATGGCGTGATCAGTGGATGAAGCAGTTCGGCTTTGCCGATGGCTCTTGCTTCCAATCCAAGTTGTTTAAGGATGTAAAGGGCGATTTTCCTGTGTCCTTCACGGTCTGGTGCGCTGCCGCACAACAAAAACCGATTGAATTGGATGTTCTTGTCGATGGCAAGGAGATCTTCCAGGAATTCAAGAAGATCCTGTCACCATCACCAGCGCCCCTAAGTAGTTGGGTGGATCGCCAGCGACAATACATCAATTCAGTACCGCTCGATGGAGCGCTGAAGGTCTCTGATAACAAAGGTGCTGTTGCGACCCGAATTGCACCTGATGCTTTGGGATTCGCCTCGTTTGCTGGTAATGATGTCAGGAACAACGGTGTCGCGACGCTGTATTCCTCCGTTGCGGCACATGGCGGCGGATGGTCAATTACAAGAGATAACTTCGAACAGAGCATCGTGTGCCTGGCGGCAAGGGCGCTAATCGAACCGAATTGGATATCCGAACCAGACCAGTATTCGGCTCCAAACACAGAGCATCCAGAATATCATCAGTTTATAAATGACTGTGCTATCTGGCTAATAGGCGACACCATCAATCATTCAAGCAGCGCGATTCTGGAATATAAAAACTTGCCCTATGAACTTACAAACCAGTTCTTCTGGCTGTCGCCAAAGATCATTGGGAAACATCCACGCTCGCCAGAATCCTTCGCTAAACAGTGTGCTGATGCCAAGCTGCCCTATTTTGTGTCCTGGCTGCGCGGGCGAGAATTATCGCCAGATGCCCAGGGTGTCTTGAACATCATGCGGGAGCTTACTCTCGACACTTTGCACCTTCGTGCAGCGGTTGATCCTCACTTCCAGCTAACGCGATGGGATGCTGGCTGGTGGCAAATCCGGAGAGGGTTGCTTGAAGCGCATGGAAATTATGTTCCGCCAGAAGTCATAGCGACGCGGTATAAGGCCTTTTGGAAACGGCACAGAAACCTTGAGCATCGCTTACGCACAATGGTATACAAGCTGGGATTGCTGCCCGACCCGCTGAGGGTGGCCGAATAAAAATCACGGAATTGACTATTTGGCATAATCGCTGCAGTAAGAATAATTCAAGGATTGAAAATCAGATGGAGCCATTATGTCTTCCGTAATTGAAAACTCAATTGAGGATCTCGGACCGGACAACAATTGTGAGCACAACATTTGGATCAACCTGACTGTTCTTGCATTAAAGTAAGCAAACTGGTTGATGCAGCGCACACATTAGATGTGAGTTCAACTATGGCCGATGAAATTGATTCGTTAATCAAGAAACTTGGAAGTTCAGTGTGGACTGAGCGCAGCATCGCTGCAGATCGTCTCAGTATTGTCGGTGATCCGCGTGCAGCGCCAGCGCTCATTCGGGCACTTCGGGACGCAAAAGATGTAGTCCGCACCAGTGCAGCGGAAGCGCTCGGAGTGATCTGCGATCCTCGCGCAGTAGAACCCCTGTGTAAGGTACTGGTTGACAATAGTGGTGGAGTGCAAGAATCTGTGGCAGAAAGTCTTGTAAAGATAGGTAAACCATCGGTCGGTCCGTTGTGCAAACTTCTACTTAGTAAGCGCAATGAATCAAGGGAAATTGCCGCTGACACACTGATCAGAATCGGGCCAGCCGCCGTAGTCTCGTTGATAAATCTGCTTGAAATAAAAGATAAAGAGGCTCGTATTCGTGCTTCGGCGCTGCTGGCATCTATTGGTCCGCCATCCGACTTACCGAAGTTAATACTTCTTTCACCAAGGATGTCTGCACAAGAGCGTGCCGCTGACCTCCAAGCACTTCATCAATTGAAACGGGGTAACGTTCTGCAGAGAACGTATCACCTTGACTGTGGTGTTCTGCAATATTGTGAGGAGGTTGCACAAGGAGTTGATCCAGATGCGCGGAAAGAAGCAGAAGCGGTAATTCGTTATCTGTCTCTGTTGCGGCCCAGCCAGAATCCTGGCCATGACTTGCTCCGAGCCGCATCGGGCGAAGAGCCAGGCACACCTCCTAGCGAACTTCTCAGACCAGCGTCTTTCACGGAGCCAACCACTGCACCAAACGAACTTCTCCGTAGCGGTGATATTCCCGTAGAACCAGTAACACGAAAGCTCAACTTCATGCAGAGGCTGCGTGGAGTAATGCGTGGGAATCAATCGGAATAGCTCTTCCAAACGCTACATACTATTTGCCGAAAGGGACAGTGTGCCATGAGCACTGAAAACTTAAATAACTTCGTTGTTTACCACAGCCGACCGAGGATGAAGAAGGCAGCCATCCAAAATCTAGTTTTTTTGTTACTGGCAATTTTTATCCTATGGCATGGGCTCGAAAAGCGAGGTGGAGTTCGTATTTACGATATTTCCGCAGCAGTATATCTTGTTCTGGTGTTCGGTCCCTGCCTACTGTGGGCCCTGAAACGATTGCGTGTAGCGAGCCCAGCTTTGATCATCGGTGGTGAAGGCATCTTCGATCATTCCTCTGCAATCGGAGTTGGTCAAATAGCATGGAAGGACATTGCAAGCGCCTATGTCAGAGCGTTGACCTCGCAGCCCTATTTGTGCCTCGTACCACGAGACGTGAAAGCCTTTTTAAGGTCCCAGCCAGTCTGGAGACGACTCCTGATGCTGGCTAATATCAAACTCCTCGGTGCCCCGATTATCATTACCGCGTTAGCGTTGCCGATATCTCTTGATGAACTGAAGGCCAGGGTAGACGCTCATCTGCTGGCAAGTACTAACGACCAGGCAAAATCGGTTTAGTGCAACTAGCCTCACTCATATACCCGAGTTGCGACGTACCTATGATCGACCGCGACCCCACAGCATTAAAAGTTAATAAATGTCCCGACCACGGCACAATGAGAGCTACTGAAAGCAGCACCTGTACTGTATGCGGCAAGTTCACGACTTACCTTCCAGATATGCTGGTGTGCTCTGCCTGCGCCACATTAGTGAAGGATGAGGAGTGGCAACGGCACCTTCAGATTGCCCATAGCAAATAAATATTATCGTGGTTTTTGATACTGTGGATCGCGCACACTCACAGCGCCATCAACACTATCTAATTCAACTCCAAAATCTCCGAGCCTCGCACCCCAATCCAGTAGCCATTTTGATTTGCTGGGGGTAGATTTGCCCCACTCTGAACCAACTCTCAAATTGCTCGACTTACCCGCGCTCAGTTTCCGACTTAAATCTGAAACGGGTCCTCGTAAACTTTTGACTTCCAGGTACCCCGTCAGTTTCCTGCTGGCTCCATATTGCACGTTAGTGGATATCCGTTGCGTTGGGTCTCCGCGTGAAAGAACGACAAAATGGTAGCAAATACCGTTGTTGTTTTGAGTTGCGCTAAAGTTGGTGAGGGGCTGGAAGAACGGCAATAAGAATCTAGCCTGGATTGGTTGCTTGTGGCCGCAAAAGTAACAAGCCCGACAAGATCGCTCTCATAGGGCTTGATATTCAGTAAAATAAAACTTGCAGATTACCCGCGCGCTCTGCGGCGCTTTGCGAACACTCCCGCTCCTGCGATACCGAATCCCGCCAGCATTGCGATGCCGCTTGGCTCTGGAGTTGATGTAGCCTGGAACGCTTCAAGCTCCGTTAGACCGACAATCCCAAATGGACCATAACAGCTGTCGGCATAGAACCTAATGTACTGAACGTCGGCTGCTGGTATAGACAATGTTTGCCACGTGTCATTGGCCCATTCGGTATTTGTAAATGAACTTGTCACGACGGTTGTAAAAGAGACACCATCTCGCGACACTCCTATTCTGAAGTCCTGCGTACCACAATCGTTATGGGTGCCATTATGGGTGTCTTCGAGAGCAATGCTCGCGATTTCGTACGTCCGCCCGAGATCGATTGTGGCTGTAGCAGAATTCTCGTAGTAAGCCGATAGCCAGTAACTTCCATCAGCCTGCACACCGTCAGTAGTCAGTCCGTTAGTAATGTTGTTTGGAGCAAATATTGGAAGGTTATCTAACCAGCTGCTTGCAGTCACAGGTTTACCTAGTGCCACGTCGGCTTGCGCCTGCGCTGCACCAGTACCAATGCTGATAAACCCGCCGAGCAGCGCGATAAAAGCGAAGCCTCGAACTACAGATCTAAAATGGGCGGCGGGAGGGGTAATCCGATTACCTGTCGTTGTCCAGAGCATGTTTGTCCCTTTCAAGGATCACTGAAACAGTCAAGCATTTAGACATCGCATATCCAGCAACAAACGAAACGAATCCACATTGAATTGCTATAGTATCTATTAATACACTATTAGTCGAACGATGTCAATATCGAGTTTAGGTTTCGAGAAAAGTGCGTTACTGTTGCATTGTTTGTGGATCAGTCGCAAGGCGCAGCAAATTATTCCTGTACAACACCTTCCGCGCATGCGTCAACAAAAATCCCACAAAACTGCCATTAGTTGTCACCGTTCAGTACGTGATCTCTGTGTAGCGTGTGTGCCCGTTTAAGCGCTCGCCTGATCGGTCAAACCACCCCACTCTCGTCGGAACCTCAGAGCCAGCGTTTCAGCTGCAAAATCTGGCTGAAAGTGCGCAGCCACTCTGTTTGAAAGTGCGCAGCTGTTCTGGTTGAAAAATCGCACGGATTCTGCTT
>CAIXIX010000104.1 GCA_903919615.1 uncultured Chthonomonas sp. | reverse complement strand
GCAAGCAGATTCGACATGGGCAACCAAAATGACTCTATTCTATTGCCGAGAAGTTGCAAAATTGTGTGGTACACGTGGCTCGTGGCGATTCACTATTTTCTGCGCGTTGCCTTAGGGTTAATTTGTTTCAGCGCATGGCTCTGGCATAATGGGGAGGACTAACCAGCAATCTTAGGTGAAATGTAATATCGCCCGATATCGAAGTCATTGACATCTAGCGAGCAGGAAGTTATAATTCACACTAATTAATCGTTATGGTCCACGCCAATAACAGGGACTATACCGGTGAAATTTCGGATTAATCTGAAACAGCCGAATTTGTCGAAGAACCTCTATGAGTACAGCAACCAACGTCACACAAGAATCGGATGTCGCAGGCGACCTGATCCGTGCATTCAGGTCAAAGACCGCAACGATTGCGGTAATTGGAATGGGTTATGTTGGATTGCCGATGGCGCTCGAATTTGTTCGGGCAGGTTTGATGACTATCGGCATCGATATCGATGACCGCCGGTGCAAAGCGCTCAACGATGGCCAATCGTATATCGCGGATGTGACCGACCTTCAGTTATCCGAGATGCTCGACAGCGGGAAATTTATCGTAACCTCTGAGATGTCTCAGCTTTCTGGAGCCGACGCAATTCTCATTTGTGTGCCAACACCTCTCAGCAAATCCAAAGATCCCGACCTATCGGCAGTCATCGGAGCAGGGGAAGCCGTTTCAGCTTACTTGAGCAGCGGTCAGTTAATCGTACTGGAAAGCACGACTTACCCTGGCACCACAGAAGAGGTGCTGCTGCCAATGCTGGAGGCAACAGGCCTCCAACAGGGCGTAGATTTCTTCCTTGCATTTTCACCAGAACGTGTGGACCCAGGAAACGCTTCCTATGGCGTTGCGAATATCACGAAGCTAGTTGGCGGATGCAATGCCGAAGGCACGGAAGTCGCTGCAACGCTTTACGAACAGATCTGCAACAAGGTGGTTCGCGTATCTAGTCCATCTGTTGCGGAAGCTGCAAAACTGCTTGAAAATACTTTTCGCAGCATCAATATAGGCCTTGCGAATGAGATGGCGATTATGTGTCGCCACCTTGGAATCGATGTCTGGGAAGTCATTGCAGCGGCTTCCACGAAGCCCTTCGGGTTTATGCCGCACTACCCTGGGCCAGGAATCGGTGGGCACTGCATCCCGCTTGATCCACACTATCTTGCCTGGAAAGTGCGGCTGCGCGGATATGAGCCGCGTCTCATTGGAGTTGCAAGCCAGATCAATGCAGATATGCCGAGGCACGTTATCGACCTCGTAACGGAAGCTCTAAATGACGTGGGCAAGAGCGTTCGCAACAGCCGCATAGTTGTTCTCGGAGTTGCCTATAAACCGAATGTGGGAGATATTCGAGAGAGCCCGGCACTGGATATTCTTGACCTGCTTGAACGTCGCGGCGCGGTAATCTCCTACTGCGATCCATTCGTTCCTGAGGTAACCGCTGGCAATACACAATACCGGGCCGAACCGTTGAGCGCCGCGCTCATCAGCAGTTCAGATTGTGTATTAGTGATAACGCATCATGCTGACTTCGATTATGAACTGGTAGTTAACAAGGCAGCGCTTATTATTGATACTCGTAACGCGACACGTAGATTTAGCGGGTCCCGCAACATCAAGTACCTTTAAAATGCTCCAACCGCAAAATTAGTGTGCAGATGCGCCTATCTTCTGTTCCTCATCAATGCAGTCCGCAATTGCTCTCTCTGTTGCGGACTTTTTCTTGTAGAAAAGAATCTCTTCAATGGCAACGCACGTAACAGCCAAAGTGATTGCGGATAGCGCGAGCGGTGGCCGAATGCGGACCGCAATGGGAACGATGGCGAAGAGGCCAGAGACAAGACAAATGGCTAAAAGAGTTTGACGAGGGGAGAGACCAAGGTAGATCAGCCGATGCGGGAGATGATCTTTTCCAGTTGAAGCCAGTAAATCGCGAATATTGCGCGTTCCAGACATGTACCTGCGAATATGCACGATAAGAATATCGCACACAGGCAGTGTTGCGGGCAGCGCTGCATACAACACATAGGCAGATGCCGAGTCTGCGGTCGCCCTCAACGAAATGGAACCGATCAACAGCCCTAGAGCAGTACTGCCACAATCTCCCATAAAGATCCGGGCCGGAGGAAAGTTATAGAGTAAGAAGCCACATGCGGCGCCTGCAGTTGCAAAGCTGATCAATGCAAGTGGTAGGTGGTCCGGTCCGGCATACGTCAGCATAATTCCATAGCTAATGAGCGCGACTGCTGAAATGCCACCACACACGCCGTCTGCACAGTCGATGCAGTTCATCGCATTGATCATGCCCGTTATCCAGATGATGCTCACGCATACGTCCAGGGGCTTTGGCAACAAACCTGTTCGAAATCCTGCAACGCCAAGCAGCGCTGCAAGGCAGACATGGGTGATAAGACGGAAGCGGGAGTGGATGTCGAACCTATCATCTAAAGCCCCAAGCACAACCGCAACACCGCACGCGGCAACGAGCGCCATCATCTTAGGCGCAATATCACCTCGAGATGCTTCGTAAATGACAATGGCTGCATAGACCGCGAGCCCACCCATCAGAGGCGTCGGTCTCGTGTGCAGCTTTCGCGCCGAAGGACGATCAATTACGCGCAGTTTATGCGCCAGTTTGCCGGCAGCCGGCATTAATAAGGCTGTTAGCGCCATGGGTATTCCAACAGCGCCCAGCAGCATTGTTAGCATGCGGAAGTCCCCGCTAGTAGCTCAATATTGGATGGTTTTTTTAGTGGTTTTTGAATGGCGATACTAGTGATAGCTATCACAAATACAAATAGTCCGGCAAACAATGCTGACAATCGCGACAAACGATCAGCATAAACGTAGTAGTTTTCTATGAATGGTACTGCCATGCACATGAGTGAATCACTCTGTCTGCATCCGCATCACTTAACGAAGGATACAGTGGTATTGACACTGATGTATTATAAATCCTCTCGCATCCTTCGAGCTTCGTGGCGCTTTGAATGTAATGGTGAAGGGGTTTGTAAACGGGCCTCTTCGCCTGTATGCCTGTTGCTGCGAGGGAAGTCATGAGCGCTTCTATCTCGAGAGCGCGTACTACATACCGGTAGTATACACCACCGCTTGACTGCGACGGTAACATGTAACGATAGGCAGCTAGATTATCGGTGTAGAGCGCTGCAAGTTTTCGGCGTCGGTCGATAAATTCGGGAAGTCGCTCTAACTGACGGAGCCCAATGGCCGCCGCAAGATCGGTCATCTGATAGTTGTATCGCAGCTTAAAGTCATCGCGAGCATCGTAGTCTCTCAGATCTGCGACTGTCTGCGCGATTTGAGGGTCATTTGTGGCCACCATACCACCCGTTCCAGTCGTTATCATTTTTGTTGCATGAAAGGAGAATACCGAAACAGTTCCAAAACTGCCGACTTTTCGGCCATTTATCTCGGCTCCTAAGGATTGAGCGCAATCTTCTATTACCGGTATGCCTGGCTTCAATATCTCTTCAACGTCAGCGGGTTCACCAAACATATGCGGCAAGATTATTGCTTTTGTGCGCGGTGTGAGCTTATGACGCACGTCGCGTACGTCCACGTTAAATGTATCAGGATTGGAGTCTACAAGTACGGGAGAGGCGCGTAAGTAAAGAATGGAGTTAAGAACCGCCGAACAAACATAGGCAGGCACAATTATCTCATCTTGATCTCGCACGTTTAGGGCAAGCAGAGCCAGATGCAGCGCCGCCGAGCCGGAGTTCACAGCAACAGCGTTTCGAAGGCTATGGAATGCTGCGAAGGCATTTTCGAACTGACGTACGGCCGGTCCGTGTCCGATCATCCCGCTTGCTGTTACTGCCGCCGCAGCTATGTGCACATCATCGCCAAGGAGGGGACGGCTGTGGGGAATGAGTGAATTGTCGCTCAGGGCCTCTCCCGCGATCAATGGACGATCACTGCCTTTCTTGCCGATAATCGGTAACGCGCGGTGCTTGAATTGTTGCCGTAGGGCAGCTAAACTGCTGTATCGAGTGGCTCTCCGCCCCTAATGAGCAGCGCCTTTGCATCTGTACCAATGTTAAACAACAGGTCGGGAATAGCAAGATCTGGAATAAAGCCTGCCTTCGGGAAAAGCTGTCGATATTCAGGACAATGCCACTGTTGAAACTCTAGCTGTATGCCTTCCCTCTGAAAAACGGATGTATCCAGATATGCGTTTACTGCATACTCGCCTGTATAGTACGAAGTTCCGCCCACTGCCCGGCATAAACTTATGAGGCGTTCTGTCGACGAATTTTCAACGCCAAGTACGGAACTGCGTACGATACGTGTTTTGATTTCGAGCAGATCTAGATAATGGAGGAGCATCGCCTCGTTCAGTTCTGAGAGAATCTCCCATTTTCTCGAATAGAGCTCTTCTATACCATCGATATATGTTTTGAAATACGGTGCGCGACTGTAGCACGCGCGAAGTGATTTAAGATGGCTTGATGCCCATGAAGTGTTAGCGATAGGCACATCTTTGATGAGCATTCCAAGTGACGAACTGACTGGAACGGTAAGGTAAAGCCAGCCGTCAGGTCCCTTGATTTTGTTTCTGTTCTGCCAGCCATTCTTTGTGTAGTCGACGTCGTCCAGTAGGATAAAAACGTCACTGGCAGCGATCTTTTGAAAATAACGCAACCACGGCTGATAGTGTGGTTGATGAATACCGACTCGCATCAGCTTATGACCGTCCCACCACTATAGTACACACCGATGGCACTGAAATGCTTCAGCAGCAGTAACAGAGATCTCGCTGCCACGCATTCTCGCAAGTCTTTCCAGATTTTCCAGGCTGCCATGATGAGGATCTGGCCGAAGCTGCGACTTGTGGCAAGCATGCGCGCGAAGCTTAACATCTAGAAAGTCGGAAATGTCGACATAGAAATTTGGGTGAAAAGGAGTGTGATTCCACGATAGTTGAGGTTGATCGTAGGTGAGCACCAGATTAATGAAATGCTTATCCGCATGGAGATGTGGCCTACATGCGGCATAAGCAGCGTAGAAGATAGCTTCATGATCCTGGTTGAACGAGACAGCTGGCATCAACAGGATATCAGGCCTGATCCGTTCAATTGCGAGCGAGCTGTCCTTTTCTATTTTTGCCACAAGGTCTCTTCGAGGCAGAGAGTCGATGCGCATATGAAGATGGGCATCGTTATATAGAATTGTAAAATCGTCAACCCCAAGCACCGCGGCTGCCTGCTCGATCTCACTCGCGCGGGTGTCTCCAGCGACCTGTTGATGTTCTGTGCTGAAATGGACAAGATCTCCAACAGATACATACATCAAATAGACTTTACTGCCCAGGCTCTTTGCCTTGGCAATCGTGCCGGCGCAACCGAATGTCTCGTCGTCTGCATGAGGCGAGATAACAAGCATTGTTCGGCCAGCGAATATAGTGTCGAAAGTTGAGTAGTTAACCATCAGATTACTGAGTAGTGAGCCTCAAGCCAGAATGAGTGTTAAAGGCACCCAAACAAGCTGATTTCATTTGCCGTGATGGGAATTCAGAGCAACTGCGTAGTGCTCGCGGCACCATTGAATGGTCTTTTCAAGGCCAATCTCTAGTGGTGTGTCGGCTGTAAAATCTAACAGGCCCTGCGCTTTTCTAACATCTGGCTGCCTTCTAGGCGTGTCCTCATAGTTCTGGCCATAGTAGTCGCGATAGGGCATGGTTACGATCGGCGAACTTGAGCCGGTGATTCGCTTAATGATGCCGGCCAGCTCGAGGATCGTTATCTCGTGATGGTTGCCAATGTTGATCGCTTCACCAATCGCTTCAGTTCTCTCACCTGCAAGCATCGTCCCACGAACGGTATCATCGACGAACGTGAAGCACCGAGTTTGGGAGCCGTCGCCGTGCACTGTAAGCGGCTGTCCCGCAAATGCCTGACGGATAAAGTTGGCAATAACGCTTCCGTACCCGGCTTCGTTAACGCGTGGTCCGTAAGAGTTGAAGTAGCGGACAATGGAGATGGGCAACCCCTTCTGATGAAACGCGAAGGCATAGTGTTCGTCGATCGCCTTTGACGCTGAATATGACCAGCGATTGACGGTCGTTGGACCGAGAACGCGATCTGCATCTTCAGCAAGAGCCCCGCCGCGGGATTTACCGTAAATCTCGCTTGTGGACGCAATTACGACTCGCTTCCAGTGTTTGCAGGCGAGAAGCAACACATTTTCAGTTCCCCGGACATTCGTGAGAATCGTGCCGAGTGGGTCGTCAACAATATACTTAACTCCAACTGCTGCAGCCAGGTGGAATACGACGTCGCACTTCTCAATGATCGACTCTAATGTGTGGCTGGTTACGATATCATCATTCAGAAAATGGAAATTAGGGTTTCCTAGATTGTGCTTGATGTTTGCAATCGACCCCGTGCTCAAGTTATCAACAACGTATACCTCATCTCCTCGTTCGAGAAGTCGATCCGCCATATTGCTTCCGATGAAGCCTGCACCACCCGTAACAAGTATTTTCAAGGAATAACTACCTCCACATCCTGAGGAATTTCTTCTAGACTATTGCTACGTAAGTCTAACATCTCTGAATTCTTTAAGCCCGCAACAGTTTAGCAGCGATACGTCACACTTTTGCCCGGTCCGCTTCTGACCTGTACAACTGCTCAATTTGAGTGAGCATGGTATCTACTCCGTAGTCTGGTACAACGGTTCGAAACGCAGCTTCCCCCATTCGTTTTGCGTCATTAGGATCTGAAAGAAACTCTATGACAGCGCTTGCAATACTGGCTGCGTCACCCACTATCGAAAGTTTTCCATTTACATTATGCGTCACAAGGTCGCGAATGCCGCAAACGCTGCTTGCTACAACAGGAAGTTTCAGCGCCATAGCCTCAACAAGCGCACGTCCCATACCCTCGTTGATAGAAGGCAGAACGAAGATATCAAGATCTCTAAGGCAGTCACCAACATCTTCACGATAACCAGGAAAGTGAACTAGCTCGGCGATGCCGAGCTCTTCTGCTCTCTTCTTTAAATCTTGTTCTAGAGGTCCGCTGCCGACGAGCACAAGATGTGATTTTGGCGCAGATCGTAAAATTTTCGGCATTGCGTCGATCAGATGGATCTGTCCCTTAATCGGAACAAGCCTTCCAAGCGTGCCAATCAGTGTGGCATCTTCAGGTATAGCAAGCGCCGATCGTAATACACCTCGGCTAAGTTCGTGATCTAGCAAGGGCGACATATCAACGCCACTATGGATTACAGTAAATTTCGACTCTGGAGCGATTTGTAGGTTTAGATGATCAGTGCGCTCGTTCTCGGTTATCATGATCAACTTAGTGGCTAACCGCGCGCACCACCTCTCAAGTAAAATAAACGCAAAAGTAGTAGACTTCCCGTAATACCCATGGAACACGTGGCCATGTGGAGAGTGGATGACAACGGGTGTACGCGCGATCCAGGCTGCTATACGCCCGATAATGCCTGCCTTTGATGTGTGTGTGTGAACAATATCAGGTTTTTGAGCACGAATTATCCGAACGAGACTAAAAAGTGCAGCTAGATCTTTAAAGGGGGAGATGTCTCGCACCAGAGAAGGCACGATACATATATCCGCGCCGAGCCTTCGCGCCTTCTCGTCCAGCGAACCTTCTGGTCCATCCGATGGGCCGGTGACCAGCGTGGAAATGAACTGCTTGTTGTCTACTCTTACAACGAGGTCAAGAACATCCTCCTGAGCGCCGCCTTTTACCATCCGGGTTATAATATGCATAATTCGGAGTGGCGAACAGGTATGCGTACTGGCATAGAGAGCAGTACTTTGTTTGGCCGCAGATGTTTCCAACTGAAATCAGTTAACCTCTTTTACCTTGGATGCACTCTTATTATACGCTCCATATGCTTGTTAACAGGCGTATATGCTCATCTGCACAGATCAGGATACTTACTTAACGATCCCCTAAGTGCACGAAAGAATACGCTCGACTCGATCGACAACGGTTGCCCATGAGTAGTTCTCAACCGCATACTCTCTGCACCTCTCACGCATTTGTACACGCTGCCCTTCGGTTAGAGCCAGTTTACCTTTGACTGCTGTCGCGATCGAAGATGGAGATGCATCGGGAAGAACCAAATCCAACCTAAGTGGGCTCAGGATTTCAGGTGTCGCACCTATCGGAGTGCCAACGACGGGGGCGCCGCAGGAAAGCGCTTCAACCGTAACCAATCCAAAGCCTTCCAGAGCGGTCGTTGGTAATATAAAAAGGTCACATGCCGAGTAGATTTCGGGCAGCATTGCTTCCGGAATAAAACCAGTGAACTTCACGATATTATCCAGTTTCAGCTCAGCCGCGTATGTCTTTAGACTCTCCAGCAGCTCTCCGCTCCCGCCAATCAAGCACCGCAAATTCGGTAATTCAGGCGCGAGCATGGCTGTTGCCTCCAGCATATTGGAGATGCCCATTCTGGGTTCTAGGTTTCGAACGGTCAGAATTAACTGATGCCAGTCTTCGTAACCAAGTTCGCGGCGAACGTCATATCGACGGCTGGACGGCCTAAAGTGATCGGTTTGCACTCCGCCGGGAATGATCTCGAATTTGCTCGAATTGATTCCATGGAGTTCGATACACCGATCACGCATAAAGGCGCTCAGTGTGAGAATCCTCTTCGATCTATTGAGGACGCTGCCTTCGATAAATTTACGAAGTTTAAACTGTAAAACCTGCGATCGACTAAGATTGATCTGATCAGGCGCTGCCTGGAAACGCGCCGCGTGCGGTAATCTCAAGCGATATTCATCGCACCATGGTGAATGGAACTGGTAAACGGTACCGATGCTGCGAGAGACAGTATCAAGCATTACGCCTGCCCCCGACATCGGCTGTTGAATATAGATGACATCTGGACGCTGCAACTTAACAGCGGCCGCAACAGCACGCTTGATTGCGGCTAAGGCACGAACCAGTTCTGCGGCGCCTGTGCCGGATGGCATTGGATATCTCCGAATGGCGCACCCATAGGGTGTCGTCTCTTCGGAAGCTTTGCCCTCTTGCGACCTGGTGACGACAGTTACTCTGTGCCCTCGCTTACACAGTTCCACAATCTGTCCAACGAGAGCTCTTTCGGAGCCTCCAATAACGTTTGTCGGATCGATGTCAGTGGCAACTAATAGATTCAACGCTATAGCGTCCTGTCACGCAGCAGACGGTGAACTGCCAGGTACACGCAGCAAGGACTGCAATGTATTTTCGATAATGTTCGTAACGCTCTCCCACGAATATAGTTCGAGTGCGTGGGATCGACATTTTGAGCGCAGTTCATTTCTCTGACCTTTGCCGCGATTTAGAAAGTCGATGCAGCCTTGCTGGATGCTTTGTGAATCTAAGCCTGCAAGCACCAGACTGGGATCCAGTCTCCGCAATAGCTCCGGTGTCGCCCCAACCGGCGTGCCGATAACGGGCGTGCCACATGCCATGGCTTCAACAGTGACCATTCCAAATCCTTCGAGCGCAGCGGTCGGCAGCACGAACAGATCGGCCGCACCGTAGTACTTTGGCAACTCTTCTTCAGGAATGAATCCCGCAAAACGAACACTCGGTTCAATTCCGAGAGTTCGCACCTGATCTCGCAAAGACGGGCCAAGCACGCCTGTCCCACCAATAATCAGAAGTGTATCTGGGTGAAGCGCGAGTATGCCCGGCATCGCAGAAATCAGGTTTCCAATACCCATTCGTGGATGCAGATTTCGTACAGTTAGCAGAATTTGCTGGTCGGCGTCAAATCCAATCGATGATCGTAATGCTGCTCTATCCGGAGGTGGGTAAAACCGGTTGGTATCCACGCCTCCCGGAACCATGGTGAACTGACCATTATTGAATTGGTGTAGCGCAATGCAGCGCTGGAGCATGAAATCACTCATGATGAACTTGCGTTGCGTGTGGTTCATCACAGTTCCCTCGATGTGTTTTCGCAGCATCAACTTAAGGGTTTCACCACGATTTAACGGGATCGCGTCTGGAGCCAGTGGAAAATTTGCTGCTTGCGGAAGTCTAACTCGATACTCATCACTCCACGGTGAGCAGAACATGTAGGCTGCAGGCAGTCTGCGCGCAGCCCTGGACAGGAGCGCACCGGCGCCGCTCAACGGCTGTTGAATATAGATTAGATCGGGTGAGCTGCTCTCAATGAGTGAGTCGACCAGATTGCGCACACGTATCAACGTTTGTGTGAGCGATTTAAGCCCCATTCCGTCTGGTGCATTGTAAAACACAACCTTGAATTTATCGTCGGAATGGCTTGTGAGTTGATCGGTATTGGTACTTCGCGTTGCTACAGTAATGGTGTGACCACGCCGACTTAGCTCCACGAGTTGACCGTTAAGCATTCGTTCGGCGCCACCTATTACCTCTGTGGGAGAGACATCTGAAACTACAAGGATGTTCAACCTGGGACCCAATCAACCTGAGATTAACTTAATGTCGGACTGATATTACCACTATGGAAACGAGTTGGAGGAGTGGGGTCTATTGGCTAGTGCAACAAAAATAATGGCGCATATCGCTGGCAACACCAGAGATATGCGCCACAAATTTTTGTACGCAGAAACTACTTGCGTTTGCGGCGTGCCGCCATCAGCCCCGTTACACCAAGGCCAATCAGCAGCGCGCAAGAGCCGGGTTCTGGCACGGCAAGCTGAGTTCCGAAAGTTATATAGGCTGCGCTCTGAGCGCTGTTGGTACCATCAAGGGTAAACGTGAGCGGATTGTAACCGTTTGTGCCGTTTCCGTAGGTGCCATTAAACTGCACGAAAATTCCAGTTGATGGATCGTTCGTGTTTGTGTTATTAAACGAGACAAGGCCGGTGCCCGAATTGTAAGAAGCGAGCGGTGAAGTTGAAACATTCAAGATCGACGCCGGTGTAAATGTAAGGGACATATGGTTCGTCCCATAATTTACCAGCATAATTGGGTCAAATGTCGGGTTGCTAAACGAGATCGATTCTGAAGACGTCGTAGCGGAACCAATGCGCGCACCGGAATTAGATAAACTGCTTAACGTAGCACTGGTGAAACCCGGCGAAGGCGTGAGATGTCCCGGAGCCAGCAACGAATTCCAGTTGTCCGAGGAAATGGTTCCGTATGATACGTCTACAGGTACAGAGATCGTCGTATTACCTAGCGTGCCTTTGATAACACCACTAGAATAAGAACCCCAGTATGCGGTGCTTAGAACCTGGGCATGCGATGTCGCCGCTGCGGATAGCAGTGTCAGCGCAATGCTTGCAATTCCGAATATCCGAATTCTCATCTTATGCAATCTCCGTTACGGGCAGAAAACCGGCACAGCCTCATGGAAAGCCTGTACGTTGTGAAACTATCTATCCATCAACACTGCCAGATAAATTGTAATCACAATTTCAGGTTGGGATCAGGGCGAAAGTTAGGAATGGATAGTACACCATTCATAATGATAATCTCTGTTCAGTATAACTGGCTTTCCGGTCGAATGTCAAGGATTCGAGTCGATCAGCTTCTGTTTCTAACCTATGCGCGTTTTCGGGCTCGTACTGATTCGCGAAGATTTGCGATAGCATATACGAACCCGTAGGCTGTGCCATACCAGCGGCCAGTACACAGGTTTTTTGCAACGCCAATTAGATTTCTCACCACGCGTCTTGGGAATGACTGTCTTGCTTCGAATTGACCGACGTGCCCATCCGGATTGAAAAGCACTGTTTCAGGATAGTTCTTGCGGGCAAAAGCCGAAGCGACACCATCGCGCCACGCCATATTGAGCAATGCCGCGAGTTCGCCAGGCATTGGGTGGTAATGCCAGACCTCGGGAGCGACTGCGATCCGGTAACCAGCGGCCCGCACCCTATTGCGCAACTCCGGATCGACACCGCGCAAGATCTTATCGTGAAACCCGCCAACTTGCTCCAGTACCGATCGCCGCATAGCACAACATTGAGTTGTAACCATATCACTCTCAGTTAGCTTCTGAACCACATCGGATTTGCATCTTGAGAGCTGGTCGGCGCAGCGGAGCTGAAATGCCGACGAATCTGGTGGCAGAAGTTGAGAAGTGCCGACCATCCCAAGATCCTCGTTTGCCGAAAGCAAGTTAGCAAAAGTCTTTAGAATATTGTTGTTCCCGAGGCGAACGTCATCGTCCAGGAAGACGAGTATCTCACCGGTCGTCCGCGAAACTCCAACATTTCTAGCATGTCCGTTAGGGGATGTTCTTTCAACCACAGCAACGTCAGCCACCGCTATGGTTTGTTCTTTAATGTCGTTAAGCAGCAGAGGAAGATTGCCGCTTCGGCTCGTATCCCATGACGGAATGATCACGGATACACGCAGATTAGTAGCGCCGAGAGGATCGCTCATCAGGCTCTTACCAACTTTCGAGTGTTCAGGTTGTAGGTCCAAACCACATCCTTAACCCGAATCGATACCTGAGAGGAATCGAATTCTATTTCGGAGCCGATAGCGTCCGGCAGGCCAACCATTGCTGCGGACTGTAAACCGGGAGCGATTGGTCTCGTGTTGACGGATGAGAGAATATCGGCTCGACCACGACTTGTAGGTGCGCCACCGCTCAGCGGACTCAATTCAGAAGAGTCGGGGAAGAGTATCTGCATAGCTTCTGCGGGAAGCATACGGATAGAGCCGGGAACCCAGTCTGCTCCCGTCGGCAGGTTTCCAGAGTAGCCGTCGATAAATGCGACAATTCCGGACTCTGGAATAATCATAACAACTCGAACGATTTCAATACCGGAGAGTGTGTCAGCCGTAAACGAAAAGTCTCCATGGCCAGTGAGCTTTCCACGCAAACGCCGGATCAGCCGGATTGGACGAGCAGGGAGGCTAAGCGCAACCGCATGGCCATTACCGTGAATCACGGTCGCGCCGTCTTCAGATACCACGGAGACATCAATGAGAACCCGTGAACAGTATTGAGTCCCTCGCCATGCGATCGCCGGAGTAAATCCAATATTCTCAGGGGCTACCGCAAGGTGCTTTGTAGATGGGCCGTCCCACCAGAGCGGCGGCTCAGGTACTTGGGCCCTTTGCCCTGCCTCGATCAAAAGCGGCTGCATCGCGCTGTATCGCATATCACAAAACAGTGAGCTGCCATCCAGAACA
Organism: uncultured Chthonomonas sp.; assembly: GCA_903919615.1. Classification (GTDB taxonomy): domain Bacteria; phylum Armatimonadota; class Chthonomonadetes; order Chthonomonadales; family Chthonomonadaceae; genus CAIXIX01. The sequence goes on along the minus strand of CAIXIX010000104.1, from coordinate 12,277 downwards.
CACTGGCCTCGTGTGCTGAATGCAGCAAAAAACTCTTTAGATCTAACTGTTAGCAGCCCGGCCTTGTCTAAATGTACGGTTTGCGATTCGCGGATTTCAATGGCGTCGACCTGACCTTTGTGCTGATCGCGAGCTGAAGGAAGGTCCAACAGTAGGAAGGCTGCCGCGTACGCGTTGTAAACTTCAGAGTGATAGTAGATGTCCCATCCATCTCTGCTGTCTGGCGCTTTATCTGGCACAAGACGGAGTCTGCCATCTTCACACAATCGGCTCTCCAGAAGCCGGATGATCGCTTCGCGAGACGTCTCGAAACTACGATAGCTGAGCGGGTCAGGTCCATACTGAAAGGCGAAATTAGCTGCGACCAAACCGAACAGAGAGTTGCATGATCTGCCGTAGTAGAGACACTCACCACCCGGACTGCTGACACTGTCGAGCGCATTCAAGCCTCGCTGAAGAGCCAACCCGATTTTGTTTGTAAGCCGCTCGTCCAGAGTCAATGGCAGCCGAAGCGCAAGTGTGAGCATGGAGCAGATCTTCGCATGGTAGGTTAGCGGCGTGGCCCACTCAGATCGAGGCGCCGCTGGGAAGTCGATGAAGACACCATCTTCAAGCTGCCAAGTTACTGTTTGTTGTAACAGCTCCTCACCACGTAGCTGCGAATCGCTATCTCCTGTCAATTCAGCGTGCAAGAGGTGACAGACCGCCCGCATCGCCATCCAGTTATTTGAAACGAGCCTTCGGCCATCGTATAAAAAATTGGGTTCATGAATAGCGTCTTCCAATAGGCTCGAGATCCGTCCTGGCGCAGACCTGGAGTTTCTAACGGTATGCGCCATTAGAAGAAGAGCGAGGCTATCGAACTCCTGGATCTTGCGCTCTGGCTCCGGTATCGATAAAGTGAATCTAAGCGCCTTTGCCGCAGAACTCCAGAAGTGTGAATCGCCTTCGGCTTCGGCCATCAGCGTGAATGTTAAGGCCGCAAATGCATGGGCATAATGATCGGTCGGGCTGATGCCGCCATTATCTGTGAGAATAGCGCCGGTCTCGCCCTGCCGGGTTTGCAGCCAGTTTCCAATGCTATTTCCAAGAACATGCGCAGGCTTAAAAGTGCTGTGAGTTCTCTGGCGCGTAGTCGTGGGTGTACTCACCTGTGAATCACCTGTTGCGATAGCTCCCATACAATGTCCGCAGATCGCTTCCATGTAAATTCGGTCGCCCAGCCAATCGCAGACTGCGACATCGATGCTCGCAGATCAGAGTCTGAAAGCAGGTCGCACACTTTTTCTCTTAACTGCTCCAGGGAGCTGGAATCGACAACATAGCCGGAAACGCCATCGTTGATTGCCTCTGGTGCGCCGCCTGAATTGCCACCAATTACGGGAGTTCCGCACGCATTGGCTTCTAGAAACACAATACCAAAACCTTCGATGTCTCCATTTGCAAGCTCGCGATTTGGCATAACAAATGCGTGCGCAGCCTGCATCAGCAGCACCATATCCTCATCTGAAACCCGTCCAGTAAACGTTACTTTTGATTGAAGCCCTGCAGCCTTAACCAGTTGCCTGAGGCGCATCTCATCGGGACCCGTGCCTGCTATAACATAATGTGTTTGCGGATATTTCGCCAGAATAGATGGCATTGCAGCAAGTACCGTATCGATGCCTTTGCGCTGCATCAGCCTTGAAGCGGTTAGCAGCAGCGGACCCTCCGGCAATCCCATGCGCGACCTGATATCACCACCATTGCCAGGTGCAAAACGCAGCGTATCTACTCCCGGGTACACAACGGTAACTTCTCCCGAGTAACCGATTACCGTGCGTAGAATCCCAGCTGTGCTGGAGCTGACGGCAGTAACTGCATCGGCGGAGCGGAGTATAGATTGCATCCGCTTCAAAAGCCGAGGGTTCCGGGAATAGACCTTTAACTCCTCGCCGTAAGTATGCACGATATACCTCGTGCCATATCGGCGTTTGATCCATGGAGCATATAATCCCGTTTCAAGTATCTGAGCGCTATGTAAGAGATCTTGACCTCTCCGGCATTCGGATACGCAGCGTAAGAAAAGATTGAACCACAGATGTGGCATCCGAATTTTGGGAACGTCTAAATACGAAGCACGAATGATGCGGTAGGACAACCTTCCATCATAGTCTGAGCTGTTCGAATACCTACTGGTAATAACCGTAAATGCGCTAGCATCCCAGTTGTTACACCAGTTCGACCACAACACGGCTGTGCCGCCTGCATGCGGGGCAAATTTATCAGTAACAACAAGCATAATGATTAGCCTTGCGGCAATTCGGGGCAACCCCGCAACGTAAGCGCATAAGCGGCAAGGCGGCTGTAAAGCAACGATTTCATCTGTGCACTTTCACGCCTCGCTGGTATTCCCGATTCCAGTCCTGTCTTAAGTCTGAACAGGAGAAATAGGATTGCCTCGAGCCCGCGAACAGCGCCGCAATATATCGCTCCGTAGTGCTTGGCAAAATACCGGTAACGGCTCTGATACAACAGCAGCCTAAAAGTAATATCCCTTTCGCCTTTGAGCTTGAAGTTACTTACCCCATGATGGTGCTTCACGACTGCTTCAGGAACCCATGCAACCTTCCACCCTTTATCCCTCAAACGTTTGCATAGCTCCAACTCTTCATAGTAGATAACGAACTGCTCATCGTAATGGCCCGTCTGTTCCATCGCGATGCGGCGTATCATAAGGGATGTTGCCATAATCCAGTCGGGCTCAAAGGCTGTGTTTGCCAACTCTTGCTGATATTGATTGTGGACCCATGGGCCTGAGAAAACCGATTGAAGGACAAGCCTCTTAAAGACGCTGCTGATTTTAGGGAAGCGATGACAACATGTCTGTGGGGCGCCATCGGGATATGTGAGTCGGGGTCCGGAGACCGCAATTTCTGGGTGATTTTCCATGAACCCATACATTTTGATCAGTGTGTCTTCCTCGACTTCGGCATCTTCATTCAGCACAACCAGGTAATCCCCAACTGCAGCCTCAAAACCAGTGTTGTAGTTGGCAGCTGGCCCATTGCGTGTAGCCTGGCACAGCAGCTTTACCATTGGAAATTCGCTTTGCACCATCGTGCCGCTGCCATCTCTGCTGCAGTTATCCACCACGATGATTTCGGTGTTGGCTGGCAATTGACTGCCAACTACGGCAGTTAGGCATTGCCTGAGAAGATCGACGTGGTTGGTGTTGACGATAACCACAGATACCGTTGCGGAAGTCATTACGCTTTCCTGCCAACCTTTGCCAGCTCATCCATAATCGAATCTAACGATCTTGTAATTTGCCAGTTCGGGTAATCGGCACGAAGTTTGCGCAAGTCGGAAATATAACAGATGTGATCGCCAACACGATTCTCGTCATGATACTCAACAGCCATCTGTTTGCCAGTTCTATCTTCGAGCATCTTAATTGCTTCCAATACCGAAACGCTATTCTCTCTGCCGCCACCAAGATTGTAGACAGCTGAAGTACGTGGAGACTGGATAAACTGCCAGAATGCACCGCAAACATCCTCAGCATGAAGATTGTCGCGTACCTGCTTACCTTTGTATCCGTAGATGCGGTACGTTCTGCCCTCGGCAACCGCTCGTGCTACGTAAGCGAGAAAGCCGTGCAGTTCTGCGCCGGCGTGGTTGCCGCCGGTTAGGCAGCCTCCACGAAAGCAGACTGTTGGCATATTGAAATATCTGCCGTACTCCTGAACCATAAGATCTGCGGAGGTCTTAGATACGCCGAACAGACTGTGCAGGCAAGAGTCGATTCGACAAGATTCGCTGATACCATTGTAGTCAGCGGCATCGCGATACTCCCAGCGTGTTGAAAGCTCAACCAGCGGGACCTCGTTAGGTGCGTCACCATAAACCTTATTGGTGCTGGCGAAAACAAACGGACTCTCCGGTGAATATCTGCGAGCTGCCTCAAGGAGGGTGAGGGTAGCGACCGCATTTACCTCAAAATCATCGAACGGTCTATCTTTTGCCAGGTCATGCGAAGGCTGAGACGCACAGTGTATGATCGCATCTGGCCGTAAATCTCGAATCAGATCCAAGACGCGAGTACGGTCACGCAGATCGACATCATAGTGCGAAAAGCTTGAAGCCGTTGCTAGCAGCCGCTGCAGATTCCCGGTGGTATCTCCATCCGGGCCAAAGAAGTCCCGGCGCATATTGTTGTCGACGCCGATAGTTTTCCAACCCAGTTTCTCAAAAAACGCTACAGCCTCGGAACCAACAAGACCACTGCTGCCTGTGATCAGCACAGACTTAGACATAATGAGCTACTCCAGCATATCAGTTTGAAAAGATTACCCGCATTACAAGAACGCTGGCTACCGTACGGCGAGGGACGATGAATAGAGTTGATCATACTGATCAATCATAGAACGAATTGACAGGCGTTCGACAACAAGCTCTCTTGCACTTGCTGCGATATTCGCTGCAAGTGTTCTATCTTCGTACAACCGTACAGCAGCATTCGCGATTGCCTGTGGGTCTCCTGGTTGTACCATCAATGCTGTTTTCTGATCGGTCAGGTATTCTGCAGGTCCGTCGACGTTGGCGCATACCGTCGGTACGCCTGCTCCCAGCGCTTCAATCTCAGCAAGCCCCCAACTCTCGTGGTGCGAAGGCATAACGAATATGTCCATGGCGCCAAGCCACCTATATGCCGATTTCTGATATCCTGCAAAGAGAATTCGATTACTCAGCCCGAGATCTGCGGCTTTGCGTTCCAGCCTCGCACGCTCGTCACCATCGCCGACAATCAAGAAGAACGGATTTTTAATCTGTTTCTGAATTTCATGGGCCGCCTCGAGCAGATCCATAATTCCCTTTTGTGCATCCAGGCGCGAAATGCTTCCAATTACAAAAGAGTTTTGAGCGATCCCGTGATTCGTTGATGATGGAATGGTCCCTTTGCTAAAGTAACTCTCCCAACGGGTGGTATCGATACCCGGGTGAATTACGCTGATTGCGCTCGATTGTACGACGCTACGGATGATCCGCTCCTCAGCCTGTGTATTGACCACATAATGCTGCCCACACGAATGGCTTAGCGCTTGAGTAATGAAACTTCCATCCGCGAGCCAATACTGGGCCGAGTGTACAGTCTCAAACCGCGATCGTATTCCGCTCAGTCGCGCTGCGATATTTGCAATAGGCTCCTGATGAGAATGCACAATGTCTGGCTGCATAGCCTTGATCGTTCGAATGAGCGACGTCAGCTTTTGTCGCTGGCTGCGGGCGTTAAGCACTGTAGCTGAAGCGGCAGCCTGGCGGACCTCTTCGAAATGGGGACCAGCAAAATGCGTGCATACAATATGGACTTCAAACTTACTAGAATCCAGGTTAGAAATCAGATCAATCACATACCTCGACATTCCGCCTTCACAAATTGAGGTCAGAACGTGAAGCACTTTAACGCGAAGTGGTCTACCTGCGCTTTTTGTATCGCTCGTGATCGATGGCATTCATTCTCCGCTGTGTCTGCTGCAGTGGAACCCTGTGTCCTACAGTCGGGCTACTTGCCATCTGCCAGAGAGGGCATATACGGATCTTCAAAAAGGCCAACCCACTTTGAGCGGACGGGAGGCAGATCATTCCGCCTTTGCCTCAGCCATGGAAGAGCTGCAATCGCGTCTTTTGCGGCCCTAACGGACGCTGACCGCAAGTCTGGCGACGTGTCACGAGCGGCGAATTTCAGCCCGAGCCATATTCGTGATAAGTAATCTCCATTTGAGCCGTAGATGAAGCGCATGTAGGCCTGATTGCGCACGACGTGGTAACGCAAGAACGAAGAAGGGGGCCTTGTGTCGTGCGGCCGATGATCGTATTTGGCTTCTGGCACGTAGACGCATCGCCATCCATGTAACCACAACCGCCAGCAGAGATCCACATCGTCTTCGTACATGAAGAATCGTTCGTCAAACGTACCGGCCTGGTTGAGTGCGCTCCGGCGAACTAGAACGCCGCCAGTCGAAGCCCAACTCGTATCTCCCGTGTCTGGATCACGATACTTATCAAGCTCACTTGGAACCTGTGCAGCCTCTGCTAGCCCGATATCGGTCTCTGCCTCCATATGGTCGACCAGGCGTGAGAGCCAGTCCTTATGAACGCGTGTATCTGGATTCAGAAATGAAACGTACTCGCTGTTTCCAGCCGTGATCCCTGCATTATTCCCGGCCGTCACACCGCCATTGCGGCCTAGCGAGATCGTCGCCAACTCTATACCATGCGTGATTTCAGGCAAACGCTCCATCGAGCCGTCGCTGCTACCGTTATCTACAAGGATAACTCGCCAGGAAGCCAAGGGATAATCGAGACCGCGAAGCGCCTCGAAATAGTCGGGCAGGTAACTGCCCGAGTTGAAGTTGATCGTGACAATATCTACCGATTTATTCATGATACCGATGCGGAACGAAGTAGGCCAAGCGCTTCAAGTGCCGAGCTAGCGATGTGTGAATTATCTTGCTGATACTGATCCTTCAACCAGTCGGCCATGCCGCGAATACCGTCGTTAAAGCTAACAGATGGCCTGTAGCTAAGTATCGATTCCGCGAGTTTCGTGTCGCCGTAGCAGTGGCGCGTATCACCGATACGGTATTTTCCAGAGATAGTTGGTGGCTTCTCTCCACCCAGAACCGAAGTGATCAAAGAAGCGGCCTCCAGAATAGTTATGGGTTCTGCTGCGCCGATGTTGATTGCGAGCGAGTCTGTGACTTCAGATTCCAATGCGAGTACGTTCGCCGCAGCAATGTCATTCACGTGGACGAAGTCACGCAGTGGCATGCCGTCCTCATATACTTCAGCCTGTTTGCCTGCTAGTACATGGGAAGCAAAGGCCGGTATAACACCTGTGTATGGGTTGTTAAGCGGCTGGCCTTCGCCGTAAACATTGAAATAACGCAATGCGAGCGTAGGGATCCCATAGGCTCTGCCAACACACAGGCACATCTCTTCTTGATCGCGTTTCGTGATGGCATAGATCGAGCCAGGGCTCAGAGGCTTGCTCTCGTGAGTAGGCGATGGCGTGACGGGATTGCGGCACACAGGGCAAAGCACATCCCAAATTCCATGCTCAAGCTGGGAAGCGCTCCGCACCGTCGGGCAAACACCTCCGCACTGATCGCAGCGGTACGCTCCCTCACCATAGACGGCGCGCGAAGAAGCCACCACAAGTCTCTGGATACGCTGAGATCCGCGGATAAGCCGTTCTAGAAGTGAGGCAGTTCCGGCGATGTTTGTTTCGACGTACTTTGCGATGTCGTACATCGACTGTCCTACCCCTGTTCGAGCCGCAAGGTGCAGTACAGAGTCGACAGAAGGGATCAATTCGGACAAAAGTTCGCCGTCGAGTACATCACCTACGATGAGTTCAACTCCGTCGGGCATTTCCGGAGTTACACCGCCGTGTATCTGCGGGTCCAGGATATCCAGAGCGATAACTCGCCAGCCTTTCTCAATAAGAAGGCTCCCAGTTGCTCGGCCAATAAAGCCAGCGCCGCCTGTAATCAGGGCCACTCGCCCGAAATTAGTCATCAGTCAAATCCCTGCTCGCCCATCGACTTGATCGAGATGGGCAACGCTAATCCAAAGTTGAATTTTGCTGCTAGCCGCTGCTGCTCCGCACCCGTTGCCGCTTATACCGCGTAACGGGTAAGGAATGTGTCAATATTATCCGAACTCAGCAGCGGTGCGGCTTCGCACACCCTCTCTTCCGGCCAATTCCACCACTGGATAGCCAGCATCTGCTCGATCTGCTCTGGCGCAAATCGGTACGTAATAACGCGCGCAGGTTGCCCCGCGGCGATGGCATATGGCGGAATGTCCTTTGTTACCAGGCTATTTGCTCCAATGACTGCGCCATCTCCGATTGTCACTCCACTCAGGATGGTTGTATTGAAGCCCAGCCACACATCGTTACCGATGTTAATGTCGCCCTTTGCAAAGTGCTGCAATGCGCAATGTTCAGCACCGGGCATGTGAACACTGAAAGGGTAGGTCGATACCCATTTTGTGTAGTGTTCACCGCCGAGAAGTATAGTTACGTTATCGGCAATTGAGCAGAACCGGCCGATTTTGAGAGTGCCTCTGTTTTCGTATGGAAAAGGAACAATGTTCGGAAATCCATATGTGAATTCACCGACGTCATACCTGGCGTATCGCGGGTTTTTACACATGATGGCCTGTGGCGGACGATCTCCACCAAATTCGCGGCGAATGCGGTTTATCAGGTGTTTGATCATCACGATTCTCATCAATCAAGTGCGCGTTGCACGATCTCGCCAGCTAGATGAAATTGGTCTGCAATACTGAAGCAGAAATGTCCTTACCAGGTTTCAGTCAGCTGTTGATACACCAGTTCCTGCGTGTACCCAGTCCAATGGCAGCGCCAGGTAGCCAGCTTCTCTTCCAGCATAAGAGAGCAGCGACGCATCTATAGTATCCTCTACAATGTCGAAAGGAAGCAGCACTGCCGGATTGTGCACGACACGAACGTTAGCAACTGCTGTCCAGAATTTCAGCTGGTATCTTCCCGCTTTTATCAGTGGAGCAGGTATTGTAACGATCTCCTTGTTTATGCCTGTAGAGCGCACATGAAGCCGATCTGGTTGTGTATCTGTATCCCACGAAGCAAACACGGTTTCACCATTTTTGTAGACAGCAAATGCCGCCAGAAGTCCCGGAATGGCCTGACGCACATTCAATGTAACCTCTAGCCGTATTGGGCTCATAACATCGAACCGTGAACAAGGGTTGCCTTCACTGTCTAGTAAACGCGCACATGTGATCTGGATTGCGAGGTTAGGCTCCTCGGGCAGATAGAGCTCACCATCGATACCATCGTGAGTTTCAAGTGTCTGCACATACCTACGTATCACAGAAGATGTATCGCCATCCTCTATCACCTGGCCAGCCTTTAGCAAAATTGCTCGATCGCAAAGTGCATTCACCATCCCCATATTGTGGCTGACAAAAAGCACCGTTCTGCCTGAGCTTCCGACCTGCTCCATTTTACCAAGGCACTTCTTCTGGAAGGCAGCGTCTCCAACGGAAAGGACCTCGTCGATAATGAGAATGTCTGGCTGTTGATGGGCTGCAACTGCAAAAGCGAGTCTCATGTACATGCCAGTTGAATATCTCTTTACCGGCATATCGATGAATTTGTCGACTTCAGCGAAAGCGACAATCTCATCGAATCGCCTGGTTGTTTCAGATCGCGACATACCAGAGATTGCCGCGCTCAAGAAGACGTTCTCTCTTCCCGATAGTTCGGGATGAAAGCCTGTTCCCACTTCAAGCAGGCTGGCGAGCCTTCCTCGCAGTTCAATGCGGCCCGTTGTTGGCTCTGCGATTCGCGAGAGGACTTTCAGCAGTGTGCTTTTTCCGGCTCCATTATGGCCAATTATCCCGACGACCTGACCACGCGGCACCTCAAAGTTTATATCTTTGAGAGCCCAGATATTCGACTTTTGAGATGCCCGATCTGTTGATCTATGAAATGGCGCAGAGAGACGATTGACTATGACCTCACGCAGCGTGTAGTAGTCGAACCTGCTCGCGAGGCTGCCGATCTGAAACTGCTTAGACAGGTTACTAACTCGAATTGCGGGTGTGCTCATTGTTGGCCAGTCTAAATAATGTCTGAGAAGCGGCGTTCGACATGCCTGAAGTAAGAGGCGCCGATAATAAAAGTCACGAACGAGATCGCGGTTGAAGCATAGATGCTCGACCACACAATGGGCCGATTCAGAAAGGCTGCTCGAAAACCATCAATCAGCCCTGCCATGGGATTTAGCGACAGCGCCCAGCGAAATCGGACCGGGATAATAGAGGATGGATAGATTACCGGAGTAGCAAACATCCAGATCTGTACCAGAAACGGAACTACATACCGGAAATCTCGGTATGCCACGGTTAGCGCAGATAAGATTAATCCGACACCGGTCGCGACCAAGACCGTGCTGGCTAATAGCGCGGGAACCAACAGAACATGCAGCGTAACTCCGGTATGGTAGTAGCCCATCATTACAAAGAGAACGCCAAATGATACTGCAAGATCCACCAGCGCCACTCCCGCTGTGGCCAGTGGCAATAGCATTCGCGGAAAGTAAACCTTGGTAATGAGGTTTGCGTTTGTTACGAGCGCCAGCGACGCCGTGCTTATCGTGTTCGCAAAAAATGTCCATGGAAGCAATCCTGCGTACACGTAGATCGGATACGGCGCGCCTCCAGTTTTCGTATCGAGCCCACCAAGTCGGCCAAAAAAGATCGTGAACACAATCATTGTCATAAAGGGCTGTAGCACAGCCCAGGCGGCGCCCATCACCGTCTGCTTATATCGAACCTTTATGTCTCTCCACGCAAGGAAGTACAGCAGTTCACGAAATCGCCAAATTTCGATCCAGTTGATAGAAATCCAACCTGAAGGCGGCACAATTACGAGCAGTTCGTCGCCGGTCACCGATTGTTCCGGAGTTATGGCGCTGTGACTGGTCGCATCTAGTTCTAGATTCAACGCTTTCGACCGGCTGTTGGCCTCTCCTACAGATTCCGTTTCGATGTCTTTCACCTGCTGTTGATGCGAAATATCAGTTAACTTACAACTGCCGGCACGGCGTCAATCGACGCTGTTTGGTCTTCATCAGTTGGTCTATTGCGACTGTGTACAATGATACCGCCGATGGCTCCTGTGAGAATCCAGAATGGCTCCATTGTTCGAATTGTGCTCCATGCCGCGGCGACAGTCCCTTGCACGAGCATAGCTCCGAAGGCGGCTATCAATCCATAGACAAAGGGCTCGGACACGGTTCGTGCAAGCTTACGGCTGCAAATCCTCAGGTATCGCCAAAATGAGATAAGCAACAGGAAGAATGCGGAGAGGCCGATAATACCGCTCTCGATCAATCTCAACAGGTATTCGTTGTCAACGTGAAGTGGGGCGCTTCCCGGGCCATTGCCAAGCAATGGTTGATTCTCGACCATATGCCACCTCATGTTCCAACCCTCAACTCTAGCTGTAAAGGAGTTGGTACCAGAGCTTTCATGTTGATAATTTTTCACCTCACTCACGCTGTCACTAACACGCATTAGCACAGATTCAGGCAGCACAATTTGGGCGCCAATCGTGACGAGGATAATAACAGGGATCAATATTCTGTAGCGCATGACTCCGAGCAACAGGAGTGCGACAGCAAGAATGAAATAGCCTTCGCGGGAGTAAGTCTTAAGAAGGGTTCCTATCAGGATTAACGTAACCACAGCCAAAGCCGTGCGCGCTCTACCACGATAATGCAGCGCTCCTGCCATGGACAGCGACGCGGCAATCACAAGAAACCCTGCGAAGGTATTGTAGTTGTCGTCATCGAGTCCGGTGGCCCGCGTGTCCCCAACGGAAGCGTCCGCGCCCGCAGTTCCCAGTGCTATGATTGAGGCAGCAACGGCGCCGCACAGAAAAGTTGTAATCAGCGATGTGCACTCTTCGTGGGACGTTACCGAGTTCAGCGCCAGGTAAAACAAGAGGATGTACTCGATGCGCTTAAATACTATAAAGATGCCATCGATGGGTCTAGGAATTGTGCCCTGCGCGAGTCCCCAGGAGAACGCGAGTATCATCGTTAACGCCACAAGGAGCGCAGCGATCGTTACAGGTGTACGCAGATAGAACTGGCCGCCTCGGGATGATCTGCCGATCCAGGCAAGAATGATTGCGGGAAGCAAGAGGTCTTCGAGCCTGAAGTTAGCTCCAAATCGCGGTGAAATACAACCGACCAAGAGGAACAGAGACATGCCGGACTGAACATCCGAGAGCGCCAACATAACACCAAGCATCAGGCCCACGCCGCAAAGCAAGTACACGATGGGAGAGTGCGTTCCAGACGCGCTGTTCTTATCAAGAACATAAGCAATGGAAAGCGCAACAACCATTGCCGCGCCAATGACACGCGTTCCCCATCTGGAATCGTGACTGGAAGTTGCCTTGCTGACTGTACCAGCCAGCCCGGATGTAATCAGGTCACCTGACACTCTTGTGCATCTCCATCAATTCCAAGAAAAATCCAGAATCGAATCGCTCAACAAAATGCCGGAGTTTCACAGGAAACTCCGGCACACTGTCACATTATGATACCGGAGTTCCGATCAGGGAATGTCAATTTCTCGTGAGGCTGTATAAGTCTTGTCACCAAGTTTGTACGTTGCGGTTACTGTTACCGTTGTGCCTGGCGTAACCTGATCTAGCTTGAAGCCCTCG
>CAIXIX010000103.1 GCA_903919615.1 uncultured Chthonomonas sp. | reverse complement strand
CAACGGTCACCCCAGAACGCATAAGAGCATATACAGCGTTCCGGATTGAGTCAGGATATCGTTCCATTGAATACTCCTTACTGAACCTACGTTTGAAGGAGTCTCAATTTTGTCACTGTCCCAAATCAGGGGTTCACTCCAGACGACACGCAGATAGTGGTGCCTCGCACGAAAGCTGAGTGTTCGCATTGCCATTGTGTAAAAGTTGGTGATCCGGGCGGCGTGATGTGGTGGATCGGCCCAATTATCCACAAATAGATAGCAAGCGGCTGCGGCGTGGGCAGGCGTTTTGACGGCACTTACGTACCTGCCTAGGCTCGCTCCGCGAGGAACGCCCGTTCGGGCTATGCAGGTTGCGTTCGATGAGGGTGGTGTGCTGGGATTGGGTGGTGGCGTTGGGCGGTGGATCAAGTCGCTGCAATCCATACAAGACCTGGCCTCATCCTAAATCCTTCTCCACCGGCGCCCGGCCCAACTCCGATAAAGTCTGAGTCGCCCGTGGAGAAGGACTTCCATCGCCTGCCGGATGTAGGCGTGGGCGACTCAGGATGTTGGCCGCTAAGCCCGTATCTGCCCTGTGCCTGTAACGATGTATTTGTAGGTAGTCAGTTCGCGGAGGCCGATGGGGCCGCGGGCGTGGAGCTTTTGCGTTGAGATGCCTACCTCGGCGCCGAGCCCGAATTCGAAGCCGTCCGTAAAGCGTGTCGATGCGTTGACATACACGCAGGCGGCGTCGATAGCGGCAATGAACATGGTGGCGTTTTCGTCACTTGCCGTTACGATCGCTTCGGAGTGGCCGGTGCCGTAATCCTGAATGTGCTGGATCGCCTCGTCGAGACTATCGACAACGCGGATCGCCAGGATCAGGTCGAGGTACTCGGTCTCCCAATCCCGCTCGGTCGCAGCGATTGCCTCCGGGCATATCTCTCGCACCCGATCACAGCCGCGCACTTCAACCTTCGCCTCAATCAACCACTTCACGAGAACGGGAAGCAGCGCTGCTGCGACCTCTTTGTGAACAAGCAGCGTCTCCATGGCGTTGCACACAGAGGGCCGGGAGACTTTCGCGTTAAATGCGATGTCCGCCGCCATCTTAACGTCGGCGGAGGCGTCGATATAGGTATGGCAGTTGCCGCCAAGCGACGTAAGCACCGGCACGCGCGCGTTCTCCAGAATGGTCTTTTTCAGCGCTTCGCCACCACGGGGAATCAGCAGGTCGACAAGACCTTCTGCCTGCATCAGGGATTTGGCCGCCTCACGGTCGGTCGAGCGGATCAGTTGAATGGCGCCTGTCGGCAGCCCGACGCCCTCGCCAGCCTTTGAAATGATCTCTGCCAGAGCGACGTTCGAATGGATCGCCTCAGAACCTCCACGCAGGATCACGGCGTTTCCAGATTTGATGCAGAGGGCAGCCGAATCGACCGTGACGTTGGGCCTGCTCTCGTAGATGATCCCAATCACGCCGATGGGCACTCGTACACGGGAGATGTGCAGGCCATTCGGCCTATCTGCCTCAGAAATAACTTCGCCTACGGGAAAGGGGAGCGTTGCAACCTGGCGCAGCCCTTCCACCATCCCGCAGATGCGGGCGGGAGTGAGGGTCAGCCTATCGAGCAATGCGCTGCTCATCCCGCGCTCTTTGCCTGCCTTCAGGTCTTTCGCGTTTTCCAGCAGCAACAGCTCCTGGCTGTTTGTCAGCGCCACTGCCATCGCTTCAAGTGCAGCGTTGAGAGTCGATTCTGGAATTGAGGAGAGGCGGCGGGATGCGGATTTCGCTTCTCGCGCCATCGCGAGGACAGTCTCGTCCATAAGTCAATTGCTCCGGCGGGTATACTGGCTCCATTATATCACAGCGGTTGTCGGGCGGATAAGGAGTAGTTATGGTTCAGGATCGTCCATTCAGGCGTGATGCGTTGCGAATGTTTGCCTCCGTTATTGGCGCAGTCCTCTTCACGGCCGTTTCAGCGGTCGCGCAGCAGACGCCCGCTCAAGATCTTCACCTCACGATCCTGCACACCAACGATACGCATGGGCACCTTTTGCCCTATAGCTATCCGGACGTCTTCGGCCCACAATCGGATATTGCCAAGCTTGCGGTCCACAAAGATATCGGCGGCGCGGCGCGGCGCGCAACGCTCGTCAAGCGGATCCGGGGCGAGAAGGACCACGAGACGCTGCTCATTGACGCAGGCGATATCTGCGATGGCACCCCGTTCTCAACCGAATATCATGGCGAAGCCGATATCGCCGCCATGAACTCCATCGGCTACGATCTTGCCTGCCCCGGCAACCATGAGTACAACAACCCGCTAAAGCAGGTCCAGAAGCTCATCTCGCTCGCAAAGTTCCCGCTGATCTCGGCTAACTCCGTCATCAAAGCCGATGGCAGCAGCGTCTACACTCCCTATGTCATCCGCACCGTTGGCGGCATCAAGATCGCCTTTTTTGGCCTGATGACCTACGATGCGCGGACCTATCCTGCCGCTCGCACCGATATTCAGATGGAGCTCCCGATTGATGCGGCGCGCCGAATTGCGCCGGAACTGCGCAAGAAGGCCGACCTTGTGGTTGCGGTGACGCACATCGGTGTGGATGAGGATGTGAAGCTCGCGGCCGAGGTGCCGGATATCGACGTGATTATCGGCGGGCACTCGCACACGCTTCTGCCGCATCCGCTCTTTGTGCCGCACGCAGACGATCACGACCCACATTCGATCCACGGCGCCATCATCGTGCAGGACTTTCAATGGGCCGGCACCCTGGGCCGCCTGGACCTGGTGATCCACCATGATGCCGGAGCGAAAGCGACCGTGGCACGCTACAATGGCCAGCTTCTGCCCATTACCGGCGGGCTGAAAGAGGACGCCTCAACCGCTGCCGTGATCGATAAGTTCTGGAAACCGATCGCGGTGAAGTACGGCCGGAAGGTGGGCGTGGCCGCCGGCGACTTCGCCGAGAAGGGCCAGGACTACGCTAACTACAACCTAGTCGCCGATGCCGTGCGCGAGCAGACTGGTGCGGAAGTGGAGCTGGAGAACCCCGGTGGCGTTCGCGCCCCCCTGGCAGCGGGCGATATTACGTACGGCGATGCCATCACCATGGATCCGTTCGGCAACACCATCGTGACTTTTAAAGCGAGCGGCAAGCAGATAAAGGCGATGCTACTTTCGGCGCATCCGGCGGTCTCCGGGATCACCTATACCATCGATCACGGGCAGTTGACGGTCGCGAAGATCGGCGGCGCGGATATCGATGACGACCGCGTCTACTCTGGCGCCACAAATAACTATCTCGCTCGCACGATGCTGAAGGGCATTGCGACGCAGTCCGATACGGGTAAGCCGAGGCTCGATGCGCTGCTGGTCTATCTTAGCCAGCATTCGCCGGTGAAGCCACTCTATGATGGGCGACGCACGATAATATCAACGCCGGAGCCGTAGGCGGCGGGTTAGGGCGGCAATCAGGAGGAGCGCTCAGCCGAGGGGCTTACGTGTGGCTTGGTGGCGGCGTGCGAACTGGAAGCTTTTGACCTTCACCTAGCCGGCTCGTTCCGCTTGCCTCTCCAGGCAGACTGGAGCGCGGCAGAGGACACTCTCGCCGTTCGCTAGGGCTCACCTCTTTCCGCTCGGACCCTCCTCCACGCTGTAGTTGCTGCGCAACGCGCGGAGACCACCCTCGGGCGCGGCAGAGAACACGGGAGAGGGACCGATGCGGGGCGACCTACGTCGCGTGGACAATACGGGCTAGCTGAGACACTCGATAATCATGCCTTTTCTCTTCTATAGTAAAGAGCAGGCCGCTCTTATTCGGACGCTGGTAAAGTGGGTCATTCTTGGCTGCTGGGCGGGTGTCGTATCTGGCGCGGCATCGGCCGTATTTCTGCTCGCCCTGGATGCTGCTACCCGATATCGGGAGGCGAACCCGTGGCTGCTGTGTCTGCTGCCTGTCTGCGGCATCCTGATCTATTTCGCCTATTCGCGTTATGGCAAGGACGTCGAGGCCGGCAACAACCTCCTGCTCGAGACGGTTCACAATCCAGAAGCAACAATCCCCTTTCGAATGGCGCCTATGGTGCTCATCAGCACGGTGGCGACGCACCTGTTTGGAGGTTCGGCCGGGCGCGAGGGCACTGCAGTGCAGATGGGCGCTTCGCTCGCCAACCTGGCACGTGGACCGCTAAAGCTCTCCGCGGCAGATCATCGTATTCTGGTGATGAGCGGTATCAGCGGCGGTTTTGGGTCTGTTTTCGGAACCCCGCTGGCGGGCACCGTGTTCGGGCTCGAGGTTCTGACCATCGGGCGAATGAGCTACGAGGCGATCATCCCCTGCTTTGTGGCGAGCGTCGTTGGAGATATTGTCTGCCGTTCGCTCGGCGTGGTCCACCATAAGTATCCCACGGTGTTGACCGCCGAACCTAGCCTAAAAACATGGGTATTGATCGTGATCTCGGGCGCCCTGTTTGCCGGAGCCGCAGCGCTTTTTGGCGAACTTACGCATCAGATTACCCAGCTCACCAAGAAGCATCTTCCCAGGCCATGGATGCGACCGGTTGTCGGCGGCCTCGCAGTCATCGGCTTGGCCTGGGCGCTGGGGACGAGGGCCTACCTTGGCTTGAGCCTACCGCTAATCGCGCAGAGCTTTACGCCGCAGGGCGTGCCCACCGGCGCGTTTCTTCTCAAAATCCTCTTTACGGCGATCACGCTTGGTACCGGTTTCAAGGGGGGTGAGGTTACGCCTCTGTTCTGCATAGGCGCGACCCTTGGCGCCGCCTTCGCGCATTTCACCCATCAACCGATTGAGCTTTTCGCCGCGCTGGGTTTCGTAGCCGTGTTTGCCGGCGCAGCCAACACCCCGCTTGCCTGCGCGGTGATGGGGATCGAGCTCTTCGGGCACCATATCGCCTCGCCTTTGATGGCGGCCTGCATCGTGAGCTATATCCTCTCCGGGCATCGGGGCATCTATCTGTCTCAGCGCATCCACACTCCGAAATCTCAGTCCATAAAGGTGGCTCAGGGAGTGCAGTTGCGCGAGACAAGGATAGGGATCGACACCTCGATTTTAACCCGACGCGGCAGGAAGATGTGGCCCCAACAGGTCGACAAAGACCAGAATCAAAAGGATCAGCAATAAATTCTACAAACGGGGAGAGGCACAGTATCAATGGGCATGGCAATACATGAAGGCGTCTCATTGCTGGAAGTCACGGAGAAGATAATCCTGGATGAGATAATGCTGGACCCACAGGCGTCGCAACTGGTTTTGGTGCGACTGTCCGAGACAGCTGTCGCCGTGGATCCGGGCAAGTATCAGGCTCTTCTCGCCCGGCTTAAGAAGATCGGGATTGTCCCAAAGACGCATGACTGATCGTTGCAATTGATGATTATCTCGTGAATGGAGCATTGATTCGAGATGGCGAATAACGTCGATAATTCATTGGGGCACGCTGGCGCCGACGTAGTCAAGAAGATCTGTCGTCATTGGGGAGGCGCCTCGAGTCTTGGAAAAGCGGATGCGCTTCGGTACCTTTCAAAGGCAATAGTTGACCCGGAACTGGTTAAGAAGGCGCTGGATAAACTGGGGCAAGGCGGCATCATGTCGGCGTCATTGCTAAAGGTTTTGGGATCCTATTTTCCCCCTAACTTGATCACGGCAGCCGCGATTACGGCCTTCAGCAACACTGCAGAGCCTGAAGCCTCCGTCGCTGCAGCAATCGCTAACATAGAGAAGGCAGTTAGTGCGGGGCTAATCGTGCAGCGGAGTTACGGGTACAGCATCGTCTACTCGCTATATGCTTCGCGCAATAATTCAACCTCCACGTTTATTCATCCGAGCCTAATCGACTACATTCCGGCCAGTATCGCGCCGGTAAGATTTCAGATATCAGAACTTGCTGCTCCATCCGGAGCTTCCGTTCTAAAGAGATCTCTTCAAAGTGTCACCCTCGATATCGTTAGCGCGATGAAAGCTGTGGATTCGGCAGGGCCTCTTCGCGAAAAGGTCAGTGACTCTGAATTCCGTTTGCCGGATGTCAACCGGATCGCAAAGGCGGCTGGCTGGAAGACCGCGCAGCAAAGCAATGGACTATCGCTGCCTAATCCAGAGTACTTTTATCTCTATTCCCTGAGCGAAGCGCGTATGATCGTGCCACTTGACGATGGAAACTACTCGCCAAACTCCAGCGAGATCGTAGACCTATCCGGCATGGAGCTAGTGCGTCGATTTTTTAATGGGTTCGCAAAAAACTGGCAATGGACTGCTGGCGATAGCGACAGTAGACCGACTACCTATGAACGGGAGATGCGAGTAGCCCTTTTTATGGGTCTTGCCTGCTTACCACATACCTTTGGATTCTTCTCTTTTGATCAGTTTGAACGAGCCCTTTTCGACAGAATTGGTCACATGCTGTCCGTACGCGGTTACAGGTTCGATAACAGGATCTACTCGCCTTTCGGGATGCGCGAAACCGTGCCCGAAGAAGAGCGTCAGCAGAGATTTCGAGACAACTGGGTTAACCATGACATCCCCAGGCTTCACTGCGCCTTGACGACCTGGGCCTACCGGCTCGGGTTTGTCGAACTTATCTTGCAAGATACAACGAGTAGCGAATCGATTGCCGAACCTCGCGTAGCGTTATTCCGAGCCACAGATCTACTGCGAGCCCTTGTCACCGGCAGTCCTGCTGCAAGCGCTGACGAGCTTAACCGAGCCAGGGCAGGCGCGCCAGCCGATACGAAGAACACCAATCCGTGGATTGTTCAGCCAAATTTCGACGTGGTGCTGTTTTTGAACGAGGCTGACACCACCGACCTCAACTTTCTGGAACAGATCGCGCAGAGATGCAGCGTATCGGACGTTATCGCAAACTATCGCATTACGAAAGAGTCGATTTCGCATGGGCTTCGCCACTTTGGTGATTCTGACGCTATTATTCGCGCACTTGCTGCGAGGTCGAGAACGTCCTTACCCACGAACGTGGTTCAGGAAATATCTTCGTGGACCGCAAGTATCAGCCGTGTTAACACCTACAGGAACGTCGATATCATTGAGTTTGAGAGTCAGTCCGAGCGAGACGCATACCTGCACACGATCAAGACCAAATCAAACTACACACTGATCGGCGATAGGTTCCTTGCGGTCGCCGCTGCTATTCGACCAATGATCCGGAAAATGATGTTCAATGGTCGATTCAGTTACATGAGCAATAGCGCGTTTGCGAGGGTAGGCTCCTTCGAAAGCGGCACCGTAAAGCTGCATATGAAGCACATGGATTTTCGTCAGGCCAGTATCTTGAACCGATGGTCGGTACAGCCTGAAGATCGTGGGCAGGCACATGACTTGCGCCGTGAATGGCTGCTGACACGTGAAAGTGTCATAGGTGTGTTGAAAACTGGCCGAACACCGGCAGAGCTTTATTCGGCGCTTAACATAGAAGAGTGGTCCCTTCGATTTGAACCCAAAGGCCTGTCGGCAAAGCTCGCAATCTGGACGCAATCCATTCACCCGGCTGTTACCGAAGAGACGGTTCTATTCACCTTCCATGACGTTTCCCTTGTAGCTTCGCTGACCACGCTGGCTGCTATCAACAACCTGATTATTGGTCAGCCAAAATCAAATTCGCTTGTTGTAAGGCGAGAAAATGCCGCGGCCGTTACCAAGGAGCTGGAGAAACTGGGTATTACGGTTGAGCCTCCATCCGCGTCGAAAGCTCCACGAAAGTAACGTGAAGTATAGATCAAGGCTCTATAGTCCACGTACCCCATAGCTCCGGCACGAGTTCCACTTCGCTGGGAACATCCGCGACAATGCCCGTCGCCTTGTTGTTCCAGTAGACGCGCTGGAGCGTCTGGAAGCCGTTGCCCCTCAGCACCCCGATGTCTGCTTTAAAACTGTACTTTTCGCTCCGAATATTTAAGAGCGATAAAGGCGCGGAGATAAGGTAGCTCCCTTTGCCATCCGATTGCAGTGTGATATCGGAGCTGACGTCCCGCACGCTATCAATGGTGATGGTTCTCGATGGCGAACTGAACGCCACTCGCGCTGTGCTGCCGGGAAGATGCGCCTGATACAGTGTCGCCTTTGCTGCGCCTTTTACCTGCGTTACGATCAACCGCATCCCACCTTCGACGGAACCGAGCATGAGATCGAGCGCGCCGCCCGTCTTGAACAGCGCGTTGGGCGTTTCGCCTGAGTTCGCCAGAAGTTCGGGATCCCCTGTTAGATAGGTTGCGAAGAGGCGATCACCGTAGATGCTAACCGCCGCTCTAACATTGTAAGGTTTGCTGTTGCTATCGAAGTTTGCCGCGACCCCTCGCTTGTCTATTGTCATCCATGCCGCATCGCTCCATGCGCTCTCCTCAATTTTTGGAATAGAAGCAGCGGCACGGATGGTGATCGTACTGGAGCCATCTTCGGACTGTCGCTTTCGCTCGGCTTCGATGGCGAACAGGTGCGCCTGTTGCAGCATTTCTGAGGAGATGTGCAGAGGCTGTGGCGTCAATCGAGTAACGGTCTCGAGGCCATCGATGCGCACCAGGCTGGGATGGCTGGCGTTCAGATAGATCTTTCCATCCGAAGTTCGCGCTATGGAGGGCCAGAAGTTCTCATCGTGCATCGTGAGGCCGTTCACGCGCATATTACGGTCGGAGGCCGGCATCGTCCAGGTGCGGCCCTGACGCACATCCTCCAGCAGTTGAGCGATGAAGAGGCCATCTTGCGTCATCAAATACATGCAGCCCATATTCCCGTTGATGCAGTAGATCGGGCCGGCTTCTCCCGCCGCTGGCGTCAGTATCGGGCCGAGCAGGCGAGTTGTGCCAATCAGTTCGCCCGCAAACTCGGGAGATGGCGCTTCATGCGATGCGTGTAGGCCCGGCCAAAGGCTCGGGTAGCTCCACATTGGCACGCCGTTCTTCACGCCGCCCAGGCTATACGGGCTGAATGGGGCAGGGGCATTGGTGAGTACCGTCCAGCCGTTGGTACCGGTGATCGCCTGATCGCCGCCCGAAGAGACCGCCCCGTTCGCGCCGGTGGCAAGTGTCTGCATCGATGCGAGTGCGTAGGTGGGAATGCCGTTCTTATCGATCGATGCGAGCGGCAATCGAACCGCTTTGTCATCCAGATGCGAGGCAAGTAATGCCATATCAGGCATTACTGTAACGCCGCCAATCACGCCTTTCCAGAGGGTAACCTCGTCCGGCTGGCACAGGCCATCGCCATTCTTATCAATCCAAAGGAAAGCTGCCTGGTTCTGCCAGTAATCCCCTTTGGGATTGATACCAACGGGCCAGCGCGAGAGAAATGGCGCCGATTTAAGCAAATTCCAATCCTGCGCGCGCCCGAGTGCCGCCGCTGGAACGGCAATGCCTTTGACCATACGCCAGATCATACCGATGGGAGCGCCCTGCGTGGGATTGGAGTTGTAGCAGTTCGTCATGAACTGCCGGCCAGCCATGTAGATAGGAGTTTCGGGTGGCGCGCCGGTGCCAAAGCCATCGGGATAGGGCATCCGATCCGAGTCTGCGCGATAGAATACGTTCGTCAGAATGTCTTTACCGGTGGCCCAATCGAGATGAAACTCCATGCCATGGAAGTAGAAGCGCGATCGATCCAGAGGATCGAGGCTGCCGCCGCCGCCATATTCGGAGGGGCCATAAAATGCACGGATCAGCTTTCCATCGAGGGTCCAGACAGACACCCGCTTCGGCTGGAAGTCGTTTTCCGTAACCCAAAGTCGATTGAGCGAATCGATCGTGAGCCCTGCCGGGTGGTTCATGTGCAGCGGATCGTATGGACCGGCTGCCGGTTTGCCCGCATGGCCAATCGAACGAAGGAGCTTGCCCTCCGGACTGAACACACGCACCTGATGGCGGGCGTCGTTTTCGGAGATGTAGATATTTCCGCTGCTGTCGAGGGTGATGCCCTGTGGATCGTCGAGGCCCTCCGCGACCAGTACCTGTGGCTCGGGAAGCGTGATCTTCTCCACTTTCGCCAGAGGAGATTCAAATTGGTATCGCAGCAGCCTACTTCCTGAGATAGCCAGCAATCGTCCCTGCGAATCGAAGGCAATCCCGCGCGGATCGGAGAGATCTGCAGAGCCGAGGATTGCATGGTGAGTAGCATTCGCAAAAAGCAGTTCGTTTAGCTTTGGGAGTGCGGCAATCAGGATTCCATTGTAAGCGGCCAGACCTGTTATGGCCGAGTTCGGGTTGTGGTCGTCCTGCGGCATTCCCGGGAAGTGGTAGGGCTGACTCAGAACCGGATGGTCGCCATCGCGGCCGATGGCAGTCAGGCGTAAGTCTCCCCAGGCGGCGCCGACATAGGCGTACGTGCCAGGAATAGGATGCGGCCCGGCATCGCGTGTGAGATAAGGCGCGCCGGTCCATGCGCCTCCCAGCCAGCCCTTGCCGTCGCGCTTCTTTCCATCAAGATCTAGCCAGGCAAGGCCAGCGCCGCCTTCCGTAACATAGCTGCCAATTAATACTGTAGGTTTATCGATATCCGGGCCAGCAGGGACGAAGAGCGCTGCGGATGGTGGCGTGTGGTTCGCGAGCCAACCTCCGGTATGGTCGGCAGTCTCCCACGCCGGATGCCCTGCGTTATAGATCGAGAACTCGTAGCGCAGATCGAGCCCGGTATGATATAGGCCGCGGACCGTGTAGTCACCTGGCGCCACAACTTCGCCTGGCACGTGATAGATGCCGTGCCTCGCAGCGCCGGTATCTCGGCCGAGATCGTCGGTTCCATCCCACCAGGCGGTGTTATCGCCCGCAGGGAATGTGGTGTCTGCAATGAGGTTGCGAATCCGCTTGCCCTTCCTGTCCTCGATAACAAGCGTCACATGCGCCGGACGTGGGAGACTGAAGTGGATGGCGATAGGAGGGTGGGGGATGGCTGGCGCTGGGGGAAGCGCGGATTCCAGTGGGGCGTCTCCGAGTGGACGCAGCGTCACAAGCTCACCCAGCCACACGCGACGCCCCGATTGTGTCTTACCAACGAGGTGAGGGTGAGCCTCTTCGGTAGGCGCTGTGATCCGCACGCGGATCGCACGGGTTGAGACTGGGCTCGCAAACGCAAGCCAGTTTGCGCTTAACGAGCGAGGGTACTGATTCGTAATCGATGCGAAGGAGCCAATCGTCTTCCAATCCTGCTCTTGAGCTTCAGTGGGCTTGCGACTGGAATGGGCATCAAACGCCTGAATGTCGCAGGCGGCGAACCCAGCCCAGATCGCATCGAGCCCTGTTAGCGTGACCGCGTGTGGCCAGATCAGCCTGATCCACTCTGGAGAATCTGGCGTAACTTTATGTGCAGGCTGATCGCCGTTGTCCCAGGCGCCCCAGGTCCCATTATTCGAGCCATCGTTGACTAGGCCGGCATTTTCCGTGTTTGCGCTCGCGGAGGCCTTTGCTTCTACTGCCGCATTTGTATAACGTTCTTTCAACACATACGCGCCACCCAGCCATCCAGCATAGTGCGTGTCTGTGGTGATTGCCATGTGGCTGAACCGGATCGCTCTTGTTCGCGTGTGCGGCGGAAGCACCCATAACGCGTAATCTTCCACACCGGGTTCAGACCGCGAGATGGCAGCGCCCAGGATGCGATAGGCGGATTTCCAGACATTCTCGTTGTTCAGGTCGCCGGGGTAGGTGGCGACTGGTGTAAGTACGCTAACCTGGATAGATCCGCGCGTGATAATGGTTCCTACTTCAATCTCGCTAGTGAAACCAACTCTCAGGTGCCGTACACCTGGTGTTTTGCTCTCACCGAAAGTAACGCCATCCCACTCTGGCGCCGATGTGCTGGTCCAGATAACGTGGCGAGGGCCATCCTTAGGCAGCTCCTTCGAAGCGTCCTGCGAGCCGATCGAAGCCGTATATACGGCGGGATCTAACTGGGTCAGGGCAACAGGCGTGGTGAAGGTGTCGGAACGCTGGGCATTCGCGGGAGTGGCAGCTAAGATAATGCCAATCAAGATCGGCAGAAATATTGCGTGTTTCATAGAGGTAGAGTTCGGCACAGGGGGCGTAGAACCTGCAGAAAGAGGGTAAAGGGGTAAATGGGACAATGGGTACTCGTATGGCAAGCTTATAGGACAAAGCCACTATGCGTTTTCGGAGATTCGCCCCCCGTGTCCTCTACCCGCGCCGCAGCGCAGCATGGAGTATAGCGGAAAGAGCCTTGCGCGCCTGCCGGATGGATGAGGCACGCAAATCGATTACGGGCGCGGCAAGCAGCGCCCCAGTCCATCGATTCGTTCGGAAGCTCGCAGGCGAGGGACTTCCTCCGCCTGCCGGATGGATGAGGCACGCAAATCGATAACGGGCGCGGCAAGCAGCGCCCCTACGGTTGCTGTGAGGCGGTATTCATCTACAGGAGCCGTTTCCCCAATACGGGCAGCCATTCTATCGCGCAGCCGCAGTGTGTGATCCGTAATGTTGTTTGAATAGCGAGAAGAACTCGGGAAGGCCGACGATTTCGAACGGCTGATCTGGATGCTCTTTGGCGAACAGATCCAGCAACGCCTGTATCTGAGTTGGCGTTACCCAAACGCAGCGGAAGTAGTAGAATCCTGGTTCGTTTGATTTTCGAGTTTTGAGCTCATCGAACATCACTTTTGAGCTGTACTCGAGGTTATTAGGGTCCATGTTGTTCAGCAGCCGTGTCACGGGCATGCCCTTCCACATATGCGGGGCTGGATCCTTGCCTCCGTTCCCATGCAAATCCATTACGATCGTGGCGAATCCGCCGGACGAGAACGTGGTGAAGGCATCCTTTACGGCTGCGGTTGGCTGATCCCAATCGAGCACCATGCCAGATATGGTCATATCCGCCTGCCGGTAGAACTTCGCGTTGTGCTTAACGAACAATGGCAGATTCTGTGGGAGGATGCGGTTCGGGTTGAAGTAACCTGCCGCGCTTGCGTCCGCTACAAAGTGGTCGTTAGGTGTCGCAGACGCATAGAACGAGGAGATGATGTCGGGATAGGTTTCAAGCAGGTTCGGATTGATGCCCCAATTAAGTGGCAGTGTGCCGCGCTTCGCATCGTCCCAGTTCTTTGGCAGAAAGCTGTAGAGCGGATAGGCCGAATCATAATCTGCCATGAGAATAGATACATAGGCCTTGTTCTGTAGCGGTCGAACTGGACCGGGCGCTGGCTGCTTCAATACTGCAAGAGGAGCATGCCGGTGGAAAGACTGATTGTAGCACTGCTCCGTGGCAGTGTTCTGGTAGCAGTTGTAAGGCGTGATGAGCCAGACCGTCTCCCACTCCGTCGGAACGGGATCGTGTTTGCCTGGGTGCCCTGGCACATTGGCGTACTTTCCAAAGCTGAAGAACCCGGTTACCTCAGTGAGCTGCTTTCCTTTGGCCTGCTTTTGCGTTGCAGAGAGAATAAGCTTGTAGGTCTCAAGATCTAATCCAAGGCGCTGGTTGAGATCGTCGGCTGGCTTCTCGTCTCCCCAGGGTGAGAGGTCGAACACAAACGCTTTGCTGCTTACTGCCATATCTCGAACGATATTGTAGGCAAGTTGGCCCGCCTGTCGATCGAAAAAAGGATCGGTGTAGAGCGAAAGCCAGTGAGGAGAACACTTGCCTGTGTCGATGTACTGCCGAATGGCCCACCGGTACGCATCGTTCTTTTTGCTTCCGGTTTCGCTTCCAGTGAACTTGCCTCTCAGATCCAGCAGTACTTGCAGCTTCCACTTGCTCAATTTCGCTGCGGCAAATTCCGGGCTCATCACAACGGCATCCTCAACACCCGCCGCTGTAGTTGCCACATTGAAGGTTGCTGGCACTTCGGGATCCCAGATGATTGCGCCTTTGAGCACCGGCCTTGCTAATTCGAACACGTCGTCAATGGCACCGAGTTTGATATGTTTGCGACCTTGCAGCCATCCCGTGCCCGAACTGAACTTATCGAGCCAGTAGGTCGGCGTTCCATACTCGGGATTATCCACATAGAGAATAGGTTTGATGCGGTTTACGATGCCCTGCATCGATACAAGCGCGGCAACTTCGTCGTAAAAGGCCGCGTCTTTTTTTGCGGGTTTAAGCGTGTAGATGTACATGGGGTTTTGCGCTTCGTTGGCGTGGGCTGCGGTGGCGAAGGTAGTAAATAGCGAGGCAAAAAGGAGCGGGAGAATTGCAAGGGCACTCGGATAGTTTGTCGACTTCATTGGCGGGTTCACTTTGAGCAGAATGGTTGAAATAAGTCAGTATAGCTGATGCGGGTTTCTCAACTGCCGGTAGAGTGGTATTTGCGGACGCCGATGTTCCACATCTTAAAGCTGACATAAAGGAACACTGGTCCGGCGAAGGGTGCGAGGAACGCGCTGATTGGGACGCTGCGAGATGCGGCGGTAACAGCGTTCAGAGGAATGTAGTTGGCGCATGCGAGCGGCACTACAAAAGTGAAGAATCGTCGAAACCAGGGTCGGTAGATGGTTAGAGGGTACTGGGCGGTCTCTGTGCCGCCGTAGGTGACGGTGTTCATGATCTCCAGCGTCTGAACGGTCCAGAAACACATCGTAGCCTGCAGCACCATGAGGCCGAGAAAGATGCTAGCGCCGCTGAGAATAGCTTCGGCTACCAGGAATAACTTCCACAGAGCGAAAGATATCTTCAACTTTGAACATGCCCAGATAAGCGCGGCACCACCCTGGATGAGCCTGCCTGCGCGCATCATCTGGAGGGTGCCCGCGCCAACCTGCAGTGCAGCGCCGCGGGGCCTCAGCAGTACTCTATCGAAGTCTCCTGAGATTACCTGCGTGTTGAAGGTATCGAAGCCTCTGCCAGATGCTTCCGCAATTGCAAATGCGACGTTGATGACACCATAAAATAGCGCGATTTGCTCGATCTTCCAGCCTCGAAGCGTGCCGAATCTATTGAACAGCACCCAGATGCCAAGAAATTCAATTCCGCTGGCAGCAAGGTTGCCTAGCAGCATCATTACGAAGGAGGCAGGGTACTGCATCTGTGCACGTACAGACGCGGCAGTCAGGCGAATGTAGAGCCTGGCGGTATTGACTTTGCCTGAAGGAATGTCCGAATACGGTGCGCTGCTCATTGTTAATCTACAGCAGTGAGCGTAAGCGTAACGATGGTCGGTTTCGCGAGCGCCCTAACCTTTTCCTGAAGGTCTGCAGCGTATCTCTCCGCTTCTTCTGTTGATCTACCCTGCGCCATGCCTGGACGCTTGTGTCCGATGGAGGTTAGCCAGGAATCGGTTAGGACAGTCGCAGAAACAAGTGAATCGATTTGTGTTTTTGTGGGCGACTTTCCTTGATCTTTTTTAAGTCTTTCAAATTATGCTGTTTGCGGACTGATTGATCGCGAAAATCGCAGAGTCTTTTCACCATGTTACGGT